>ONAK01000056.1 GCA_900315765.1 uncultured Prevotella sp.
TAAAGTCGAGTCAACATGAATTAAAAATAAGTTTAACCCTAGGTCAACCCTTATCACAAATAAGGCTCCAAGTAGTCAACTAAAATCGTTAAACTACAAATAACAAAAACCATTCCCAGTAAGGGAACATTTTATTCCCAACTAGGGAACATTTCATTCCCAACGTGGGAACAATTCATTCCCAACGTGGGAATAAATTCCAATGCAAAATCAAAGTTTCTTTAATACTTCCTCTACAACTGTGGGGAAGTATCTCATTTCCAGTTGGTGCTCCTTCTCGGCGATGTCATCTACAGTGTCATTGGGAGAGATGGCTACCTTGTATTGGGCGATAATCTCACCTGAATCGCATACAGGCGTTACCCAATGAACAGTCATGCCTGTCTCGGTCTCCCCTGCAGCTTTTACTGCCTCGTGCACGTGGTGGCCCCACATACCTTTGCCGCCGTACTTGGGCAATAGGGCAGGGTGGATGTTAATGATGCGGTGTGGATAGGCATCGATAAGAAAGCTTGGTACCAAAGGCAAGAAGCCTGCCAATACGATAAAGTCGATGCCGTATTTCTTGAGTAATGGCATCATTACATCAGGATCGTTAAGCTCGGCTTTTGGGGTGACTGCTGTGGGTACTCCAAGGTTTTCGGCACGAACCAATGCGTAGGCATCAAACTTATTGCTGACTACGAGAGCGCAATTCACGTTCTCGGAGCCAGCAAAATATTTTATCAGATTCTCGCAGTTTGTGCCACTGCCAGAAACAAAAATCGCAATGTTCACTTCATAAAATAATATTCAACACAGAGATACAGAGGTACAGAGTCCTTATTATAATTCTTTGTGTCTTTGTACCTCTGTGTTTAAATTAAACTAAGTGTTCAATTAAATCGGCACGGTCGCCAGGAAGCATATCGATTACAGGAATCTCAACCATAGTGTAGCATCCTGGCTCAAGGCGCATGGATGCACGAGCCACATTAACAAGTACCTGACCAGTAAGCGCAGGGTTGTTGATGCTCATATTGAATTCAAGACGCTGGTTCTGAGTCTTACCGCTCACACCCTTGCGTACCAGATTTACACCGTGTCCCATGTCGCGAACATCGTCAACGCTCTCAACCTCGAATACGTGAGTCTCGTCGCTGGCGAAGTATGGGTCAGCCTTGATAGCCTTGGTTACTTCTTCGAGTTTTGCACCCTCTTCCAACTCAACGTAAACCATACGACGGTGGATGCCCTCGCCAAGAGGAATAGTCATTGAAAGCGCATTCTTAACACCCTCCTTTGAGCGTACGCAAACGCTGTGTCCCATTGACATTCCTGGACCGAAGTTAGTGTAGCTCAGACCCTTTGGAGCCAAGCTCTGCATGAGTGTACGTACGATAGAGTCGGAACCTGGATCCCATCCGGCAGCAATCACGCTAACGGTGTTTGTCTCCTTGTTCAGCTTCATCAGGCGCTCGCGATAGCCACGAATCTGAGTGTGAATATCGAAAGAGTCGACAGTGTTGATGCCCAGAGGAAGAATCTGATTAGCATACTCCTCGCAGCTACGTGTTGGGGTGGCAAGGATTGCTACATCAACATCCTTCAGTTCGCGGATGTCTTTTACTACGTCATACTGTGCTAGTTCAGCGGGCTTGTTCTCGGCACCATTGCGACGAACGATACCTGCTACTTCAAAGTCGGGAGCAGCCTCGAGAGCCTCGAGAGCATACTTACCGATGTTGCCGTAACCTACTACGGCTGCTCTGATTTTCTTCATGTTTTATTCTTCGTTTGTTTGAATTTTCTTTGTTTGCGCTTGCAAAAGTAATGCTTTTCTATTAATTACGTAACAATTTGACGGCTAAAATTATCTAAAAACTTTCATTTTGTGATAAATTGGAACTTATTGGCCTCTAAATACAATAAATTATAAGGAATATGCGTTTAAAATAGTGTATATATACAAAATTGAAAGTTATGATAGAATACATCAAGGGTGAACTGACCGAGTTAACCCCTGCTTTAGCAACCATCGAGGCAGCAGGAATCGGTTATGGTCTGAACATATCGTTAAACACGTTCAGTGCCATTCAGGGAAAGAAAGAAGTGAAGCTCTATGTCTACGAGGCCATTCGCGAGGATGCACATCTGCTATATGGATTTGTTAACAAGAAGGAACGCGAGATGTTTCTTTTGCTGATAACCGTTAGCGGAGTAGGTGCCAATACTGCTCGAATGATGCTTTCGGGCATGAGTGTGGCTGAACTTTGTAATGCCATATCTACAGGCAACGCTAAGCTGATACAGGGTATAAAGGGCATTGGAAAGATGACGGCCCAGCGCATTATCGTAGACCTTCGCGACAAGATTGTTACACTGGGCATCTCGGATGAGATACCTGCGGGTGGACAGATACAGGCACCTGTTAACAATCAGGTAAAGGATGAGGCTATTGCTGCCCTTACTATGCTTGGTTTTGCCCCAGCTCCTACGCAGAAGGTGGTATTGCAGATACTGCAAGCACAACCCGATGCGCCTGTAGAACAAGTGGTAAAACTCGCCTTGAAACAAATCAAATAGTTATATAGGCACGGATTAACACAGCTCTCTTTTTGAGAGACACTGCTTTTATTGCACAGAGCCGTGTCTCTATTTATAAGGCCGCGTAAATCCGTGCCCCCAAAATAGTTATGAAGCGGATTGTTGGATTGATATTGGCTGTTTTGTTCGCGTGCGTGGGCGCATGGGCACAAAAGCAGGACTCTCTGAAGGCACGTTATCGCATTCAGAAGACTGCCCCTGTGCTTGTTCACGACCTCGACAGTTCTGTCGTCGATCTGAAAATGCCCCCCAACATCCGTCAGACTGTTGAGTACAACGACTCGCTGAACGTATATTACATTGGCTCAAAGCTGGGCGACTCGTATCTCAACGCCCCCATACTGATGACCCCAGAGGAGTATCGCCAATGGGTTGAGAAGCGTGCGCTGAACGACTTCTTCCACAAGAAGAATGCCGAGAACACCAAGAATGCCGGTAAGGATAAGTTCGACTTTATGGATATGCACTTCGACCTTGGACCAGCTGAGAAGATTTTCGGCCCAGGTGGTGTGCGCATCAAGACTCAAGGAACTGCCGAACTGAAGATCGGTGGTAACATCAAGAAGACCGACAATCCATCGCTGCCTATCCGTAACCGTAAGACGACGGCTTTTGACTTTGATGAGAAGATTAATCTGAACCTGAATGGAAAGGTGGGCGATAAGGTTAATATGAACCTGAACTACAACACCGATGCCACATTTGATTTCGACTCGCAGAACCTGAAACTGAAGTACGAGGGTAAAGAAGACGAAATTATAAAACTTGTTGAGGCAGGTAACGTTAGCTTCCCGTCAAACAACTCGCTGGTTAAGGGTGCAAGCAGCCTGTTTGGCGTGCGTACAGATATGCAGTTTGGTAAATTGAAACTGCAGACGGTTCTTTCTCAGAAGAAGTCATCAACTAAGAGTGTATCGTCGAAAGGTGGAACACAGACTACGGCCTTTGAGTTGGATGTGGCCGATTACGAAGAGAACCGTCACTTCTTCCTTTCGCACTACTTCCGTAATCGCTATGATCAGGCCATGTCAAACCTGCCAAATATCACCACTGGCATCGAGATAAACCGTGTGGAAATATGGGTTACAAACAAAACTGGTACGACCTCGAACTCTCGTAACATCATCGCTGTGGCTAATCTTGGTGAGAGTGGACAGTATGTGCCAAGTAACAATACCGATGGGCTTTATAACATGCTTTCTACTCAGTATGCTGAGGCACGCGACATTGACCAGACAAACACGGTTCTTGCAAATTTTCCCGGTTTCGAGAGCGGACGCGATTATGAGAAACTTGCCAGTGCCCGATTGCTCACAGCATCGGAGTATACTGTCAATAAATCGCTTGGATATGTATCGCTGAAGTCTGGCTTGCAGACTGATCAGGTTCTGGCTGTTGCCTTCGAGTTTACATCGGGTGGCGTTACCTATAAGGTTGGTGAGTTTGCTGCCGACATTACTGAGACATCAAAGGCCCTCTACGTCAAAGCGCTGAAGAATACATCAAATAATCCGCAGCAGGCCAACTGGAACCTGATGATGAAAAACGTGTATTATCTGGCATCAAGAGTGGAGAAGACCAAGTTCCGTCTGGATATCAAATACCAAAGCGATACGGCAGGCGTTTATCTTACTTACATTCCTGATCAGCGAGTAAAGAGCACTACGCTGCTGAAGATGCTGGGTTGCGACCGTCTGGATAATAACAACAAGTTGCACCCTAATGGCTATTTTGATTTTGTTGAGGGGTATACCGTTAGCGATGGTCGTGTGTTCCTACCATCTGCCGAGCCATTTGGTAGTTATCTGCGCAAACAGTTGGTTAAAGGTGGTCTGCCTGTTTCCGAGGCAGAGAAGTACGTGTTCAGCGAACTGTACGATAGCACCAAGACCGTGGCAAAGCTCGTAGCTGAGAAGGATAAGTATATGCTTCTCGGTCAGTACAAAGGCTCGTCGGCCAATGTTATTTCGCTGGGTGCATCTAATGTGCCTCGCGGTTCGGTGGTAGTAACGGCAGGTGGAGTGGTGCTTACCGAGGGCACTGATTATTCTGTAAATTACTCTGCCGGTGAGGTTACCATCCTTAATCAGAGCATCATAGATGCCGGTACCAATGTGAGCGTATCGCTGGAGTCGGATACCGAATATGGTATGCAGCGCAAAACGATGTTAGGACTCAACTGGGAGTACGATTTGTCGAAGAGCCTGCAGATAGGTGGTACAATCATGCATCTGCATGAGCAGGCACTGACATCGAAGGTTAACATGGGCGAAGAACCGCTTAGCAACACCATCTGGGGCCTGAATGTAAACTGGAAACAAGAGTCGCAATGGCTCACTTCGATGCTAAACAAGATACCATTCCTGCATGTAAAACAGCCATCGCACATCTCATTTACTGGCGAGTTTGCCCAACTGATAGCCGGTACAGCCCGTGGCACTCAGGATAATGCATCGTATGTGGATGATTTTGAGAATACCAAGAGCTATTTCGACATGAGTAACCCCAAGGAGTGGACACTGTCGAGTGTACCTTCGATGTTCACTGAGAGTGCCGATAAGACCGATGTTACCAGTGGCTATAACCGAGCCCTGCTGGCGTGGTACAATGTTGATCCTATCTTCACCCGTCGCAGTTCTACGCTGACGCCTGCACATATCAAAAGTGATCTGGAGCAGTTGTCGAACCACTATGTACGCGAGGTGTATGTCAAGGAGTTGTATCCAAATCGCGATCAGAGCACTTATAACGGCGCAACCTCTACGCTGCCTATTCTTAATCTCGCATATTATCCACAGGAACGCGGTCCTTACAACCTTTCGCTCTCACTGAATAGCGATGGTAGTTTGCTTAACCCTGAGACTAAGTGGGGTGGAATGATGCGCAAAATAGATACCAACGATTTCGAACAAGCCAATATCGAGTATATCGAGTTCTGGTTGCTCGATCCGTTTATATACACCCGCAAGGATGGAACCGCCACTGATTATGCTGGCGATTTGTACTTTAACCTCGGCGAGGTGAGTGAGGATATTCTGCGTGATGGCAAGAAATTCTATGAGAGTGGAATGCCCGTTGACGGTAGTCAGAATTTTACTACCACCCAATGGGGAAAGATACCTGTACAGGCTACACAGACCTATGCCTTTGCCACTACAACAGGCTCGCGCAAGAAGCAGGATACTGGTTTCAATGGTCTTACTGACGAAGAGGAACAGCAGTATGGAGCATATAGTGAGTGGCTCAACTCTGTGGGTGCGATTGTTAGTAACGACAGTATTATGCAGGCATGGCGCAAAGACCCTGCTGGCGATGACTATCACTACTTCCGCGGTTCTGATTTCGATAGCGAACGCAAGAGCATTCTCGAACGTTATAAGCGCATCAACAACCCACAAGGCAACTCGCCTGAGACGGAGGATCAGACAGAGTCGTATGATACCAGCTACAAAAGCGGACCTGATGTGGAGGATATAAACCAAGACTACACCCTGAACGAGTATGAGCGCTATTATCAGTATAAGGTGCGCATCTCGCCCGAGATACTTGATGCTTATCGCAATGGCACAGCACCTGCCGATTGCTTTATAACGGATATGCGTACCAGCAGCGTTAAGCTTCGTAATGGCGATACCACCAGCGTTAACTGGTATCAGTTCCGCATTCCGCTGACTGAGTATGAACGCAAGGTGGGCTCCATCAGCGACTTTACCAGCATGCGCTTTATGCGTATGTTCCTGTCTGGATTCCAGAAGCCGATAGTACTGCGTTTTGGTTCGCTCGACCTTGTGCGTGGCGAGTGGCGTATTTATAAGCAGAGCCTTGGTAATGGTGCGGAGAGTGGCACGCTAAAGGTTAGTGCAGTCAACATCGAGGAGAATAACGACAAGACGCCTGTAAACTATGTGTTGCCTCCAGGCATCAGTCGTGTCACCGATCCTTCGCAACCACAGTTGGTTGAGAACAACGAACAGGCTTTGAACATGGTGGTTAAGGATTTGCAGCATGGCGAGTCGAAGGCCGTTTATCGGAATATAAACCTCGACCTGCGACAGTACAAGCACATGCAGATGTTTGTGCATGCCAACCATCTGGTGCCTGATGCTACTAGACTGCAAGACCACCAGTTGGCTGTGTTTGTGCGTATGGGTAGCGACTATAAGAACAACTACTACGAGTACGAGATTCCGCTTGAGCTTACTCCCGATCGTAGCGACTATAGTAAGTATTCTATGGCCGATAGGCGTCTGGTGTGGCCTCAGGAGAATATGCTCGACGTGAACCTGAGTGTGTTTACCCAACTTAAGAAAGCCCGTAATCTGGCTAAGGCTCAAGGTATAGGAGGTTATAATCAGGTGTTCAGCGATTACGACCCCGATCGCCCTGGAAATAAAATCAGTATCCTTGGTAATCCTACGTTAGGCGAGGTAAAGGTGATGATGATTGGTGTACGTAATATCTCGGGTGAGGTAAAATCGGGTGAGGTATGGGTAAACGAGCTGCGATTGATGGACTCTAATAACGATGGTGGTTGGGCTGCATCAGGCACGATGAATGTGCAGTTGTCTGATTTCGGCTCTGTAAACCTTTCGGGCCGATATATCAGCGATGGCTTCGGTGGACTTGAAGAGAGTGTAACGCAGCGTTCAACCGATACCCAGAAAGAATATTCGGTTACTGCTCAGTTTGAACTTGGTAAGTTCTTCCCCGAAAAGGCCAAGGTCTCAGCTCCTATTTATTATTCGGTTAGTCAGCAGGAAATACGTCCTCGCTATAATCCGTTGGATTCTGATATGCGACTTGACGATGCCTTGGAGAGTGCTGCCGATCAGCATGAACGAGACAGTATCGAGAGTATTGCTGTTACCAAGACGCGGAATACTAATTTCTCTCTGTCGAATCTGCGTTGGGGACTAAAGACCAAGCGCCACCCTATGCCTTACGATCCTGCCAACTTCTCGTTCTCATACAGTCATTCGCATCGCAATACATCAGGCAAGACTACTGTTTACGAGAAAGAAGACCAGTGGCGTGGTGCTCTTAACTACAGCTATTCGCCTGTTTATAAGTCGTGGGAACCATTCAAGAAGTTAAAAGGCAAGTCTAAGTGGCTTAATCTACCAAAGTCGCTCAGTCTTAACTATCTGCCTCAGAGTGTGGCATTTAACACCGAGATGACTCGTAACTACTACGAGTTGCAGGAGCGTGACCTTGAAAGTATCGAGAACCAGAACTTGCCGTTGACGTTCTCGTCGCAGTTCCTGTGGAATCGTGATTTCTCTTTGCGATGGGACTTTACCAAGAATCTTCACTTCAGCTTCCAGTCGGCTACCAGAGCAGAGATAGAAGAGCCTTATACGCCTGTCAATAAGGACCTCTATCCCGACCAGTATGCAGCGTGGAAGGATTCGGTAAAGCAGAGCATACGTAATTGGGGTACTCCGCTTGACTATCAGCAACAGGTATCTGCATCTTATCAGTTGCCACTCAACAAGCTGCCTATCTTTGATTGGCTTAATGCCGATGCATCCTACACTGCCAGATATACATGGGTTCGTGGTACAGAACTTGAGGATGGAACAAGTTTTGGTAATACCATCACCAGCAACCGTAATGTCAACATCAACAGCGCCCTGAATCTTGAAACGCTCTACAATCATATTCCGTTCCTGAAGAAGGTAAACGATCGGTTCAAGAAATCGGCATCAACCAGAAAAAATGCTAATAACAAGCAGAACATAAAGAAATCTATATCATCCACCAAAGGTGCTGCAAAGGATTCTGTGAAGGTGAAACGTAATATCGAAACCGAATGGTGGTACAAACCAGCGCAGAATGTAGCCCGGTTCCTCATGATGGTGCGCAGCATCAACATCAGTTATCGTACCCAGTATTCTATGCTGTTGTCTGGATTTATGCCCAATGTAGGCGATATGCTTGGTCAGAATAAGTCGGGTGGTGCCTTGGCTCCTGGTCTCGACTTCGCATTCGGTCTGATGGGCGATGGATATATCGATAAGGCTATGGATCGCGACTGGTTGCTGTGTAGAGATAGTGTGTCTACACCAGCCAATATCAATATGAGTAAGGATTTGCAGATCAAGGCTGTGCTTGAGCCGATACGCGACCTGAAGATAGACCTCACTGCATCGCGTACCGATAATCGTGCCAAGAGTGTGCAGTATATGTACGATGGCATGCCAACGACACTTAGCGGCTCTTTTAGTATGACTACTATCTCGCTGCGTGGTGCTTTGGCTGGCATGGGTGATGCCGACAATGGCTACCACTCAGCAGCCTTCGATCATTTCCGCGAGATTATCCCCGAGTTCCAGCAGAGGGTAGGGGGTGAGTATTCGGCTGAGGTGCTGATACCGGCATTCCTATCAGCTTATACATCGGGGGCTGGTAAATCGCTGGACATCTTCCCGGCACTTACCCGATTGCTTCCTAACTGGAGTATTCGCTATGGCGGCTTGTCAAAGTTGCCTTGGGTTAAGGATCATCTCAAAAGCCTTAATCTAAACCATGCGTATAAGAGTGTTTATAGCGTGGGTAGTTATGTCAATACCAGTTATTCTACTGTAAGCATCAACGAGGCGTTCTCGCCATTGTTAGGCATTGATGCCACCTTCCAGAACGATCTTACTGCCAAGATAGAATATCGCACTACCCGTGCTTTGAACCTCTCAATGACCAGTGTGCAGCTAAACGAATCGCTTAGCAAGGACTGGGTGGTAGGCCTGGCCTATAAGATACATGATTTTAATCTCTTTGGAGCAAAGGGCAATCGCAAGGTGGCTAAGGCCCAAACGAGCCGATCTAGCCGGGCTAGCCAGACTAGCAGATCAAGCAGAACCGGCGTTAACCACGATTTGAATCTGCGCCTGGATATGTCTCTGCGCAAACAAGCTGCCATCACCCGTGATATTGCTACTGGTGTGTCTTCAGCTTCAAGTGGCAACTCGGCCTTTAAGTTCTCGTTTATGGCTGATTATACACTATCTCGTCTGCTCACTCTGACGGCCTACTTCGATAGTCAGACCAACACGCCGTTGCTCTCCAGCAACAGCTATCCAACTACTACCTACGACTTCGGATTGTCGATGAAGTTTTCGCTTACCCGATAAAATAAATCCCCGCTGTATTGGCGGGGATTGTTGTTATTTATCGTAAGCGTGTACGGGATAGTCGGTAGTGTAGTGCAGACCTCGGCACTCCTTGCGCTCCAGGGCCCAACGGGTAATCAGGTAACCTACGTTAATCATATTACGGAGCTCACAGATGTCCTTCGAAGCTTTGACACGCTTAAAAAGGCGTTCGGTCTCCTCGTAGAGCATATCCAGACGGTCCCAGGCACGATGCAGGCGCAGGTCTGAGCGTACGATACCTACGTAGTTAGACATAATGAGGTTTACCTCTTTGACACTCTGGGTGATGAGCACCTTCTCCTCGTTAGTCATCGTACCTTCGTCATTCCACTCTGGCACTTTCTCGTTGAAGTCGTAGAAGTCCACATGCTCAAGTGAGTTGCGGGCAGCTGTCTCAGCATATACCACAGCCTCTATAAGCGAGTTAGATGCCAATCGGTTACCACCATGCAGACCGGTGCAAGAACACTCGCCCAAGGCATAGAGGCGCTCTATGCTGGTTTGTCCGTTCAGGTCAACCTTGATGCCGCCACACATATAGTGAGCAGCCGGACGAACGGGGATATAGTCGGTGGTGATGTCGATACCCATCGACAGACACTTCTGGTAGATGTTGGGGAAGTGCTTCTTTGTCTCGGCAGGATCCTTATGGGTTACGTCCAGGCATACATGGTCAAGTCCGTGAATCTTCATCTCCTTATCGATGGCACGGGCCACGATATCACGTGGGGCCAACGACAGGCGCTCGTCGTACTTCTCCATAAACGTCTGACCGTTAGGCAACTTCAGGATGCCGCCGTAGCCACGCATGGCCTCGGTGATGAGATAAGCAGGGTGAGTCTCTTTGGGATTGTGGAGAACGGTAGGGTGGAACTGAACAAACTCCATGTCAGCCACTGTTCCTTTGGCGCGATATACCATGGCGATACCATCACCAGTGGCGATGACGGGATTAGAGGTTGTGACATATACAGCACCGCAACCGCCTGTACACATCACGGTCATCTTGGCCAGATACGTGTCAACCTTTTGTGTGTCAGGGTTTAGCACGTAGGCACCGTAGCACTGGATGTGGGGCGAACGGCGTGTTACGCGTACGCCCAGATGGTGCTGGGTGATAATCTCTACGGCAAAATGGTCTTCTTTGATGTCAATATTGGGATTATTGCGTACTGCCTCCATCAAGCCACGCTGAATCTCAGCGCCGGTATCGTCTTTGTGGTGCAGAATGCGAAACTCTGAGTGTCCGCCCTCGCGATGAAGGTCAAACTTTCCATCGCTGGCTTTGTCGAAGTTTACACCCCAGTTAACCAGTTCGCGAATCTGCTCGGGGGCCATACGTACAACCTGTTCTACGGCCTTTGGATCGCTGATGTAATCGCCAGCAATCATGGTGTCTTCAATATGTTTTTCAAAATTGTCGAGCTCAAGATTGGTAACCGATGCTACGCCCCCCTGAGCAAAAGAAGTGTTGGCCTCGTCGAGCGAAGTCTTACAAATCATGCAGACTCTGCCTTTATTGGCGCGAGCCACCTTCAGGGCGTAGCTCATGCCGGCCACACCCGCTCCTATCACAAGGAAATCATACTTATAAACCATACGGATGATGTTATATATTGTAATTCTGCTGCAAAGGTACTCTTTTTTTTAGACAAAAGAACAAAAGAAACATAAAATTATATGTTCTTGTATACTTATGTAGAATAATTTTTGTATCTTTGCACAAAACAATACCAAACTATTACAACGATGAAACGACTATGGCTTATATTCATGTTATTGGTTCCGATGGTAGCGCTGGCACAGCAGATTACCGTTGGCGGAACCGTTGTTGATGAGAAAACGGGGCGCCCGTTGTCTCAAGTGAGCGTTTCAGTGGGCCGTGTATCGGTAGTTACCAACGATGATGGTGCCTTCGTACTAAAACTAAATGAAACACCAAAGAACATAACCGTGTCTCATTTGGGTTATAAGACAAAACGATTTGCCCTTCCTGCAGAGAAAACAGAACAGCTGAAGATAAAACTTCAGCCCACTGTGATACAATTACGAGAGGTGGTTGTAAGAACAGGCGATCCACGCGAGATTGTTGAGATTGCCATACGTAAGATTCCCGATAATTACAGTCGGAAACCAGAATTGCTGAAGGCTTTCTATCGCGAGACGGCGATGAAGCGTAAGCATTTCATCTACGTGGCTGAGGGTGTGGAGGATATGTATAAAACGCCCTATACACGGGGCATCGGTCGCGACAGGGTGGCCATTATTAAAGGCCGTCGCCTGCTGAGTCAGAAACAGGGCGATACGCTTGGTCTGAAGGTGATGGGTGGACCTGTCCTCCCTGTGCAGCTCGACGTGGTAAAGAACTACGATATGCTGCTGAATCAGGAAGAACTGGATGCTTATCGCTTTAGCTGGGGCACGCCCGAGTTTATCAACGACCGCATGCAGATGGTGGTACTTATCGAACCTCTATACCAGCGGGAGTGGGCATTGTATCATGGTAAACTGTATATTGACAACGAGCGTCTGGCTTTTACCCGCATAGAACTGAGTTTGGATATGAGCGACAAGGATAAGGCAACCCGTACTATGCTGGTGCGCAAACCGGTGGGGGTAAGGTTCAAACCCAAAGAACTGTCGTGTGTAGTCGACTATCGCTATACCGATGGTATCACGCGTATCAGCTATCTGCGCAACACGTTTAAGTTTAACTGCGACTGGAAAAAACGATTGTTCAGTACATCGTTTACCGCCACGTGCGAGATGGCAGTCACTGAAAGCGAGTCAGAAAATGTAAAGCCGATAGTGAGCCGCAATTCGTTCGACTCGCACGATGCCTATTATGACAAGGTGGAATACTTCATGGATCCGGAATATTGGAGCAACTATAATATTATAGAACCCTCGGAGTCGCTCGACAAAGCGATACGCAAGCTGGTATCAACCTATCAGCGAAACTAAGAGAATCAGAATTTAAAAATGAATATATTTAAGCATTACAGAAATAGTATATTAGCACTTTTATGGATAGGGTCAATGGGCAGTATGCAGGCGCAGACTGCTTATGCACTGGAAGGTGATACAACCCAGGTTGACACGGCTAAGGTAGAACTGCCTTGGCCGCAAAACTTACAAGCCCGATTAGATACATTGGTAAACAGCCCCATGTTGCAATACACACAACTGGGACTGATGGTATATGACCTCACTGCCGACTCGACGTTGTACACCTTTAACCATCGGCAGACGATGAGGCCTGCATCTACCATGAAACTGCTTACGTCCATATCTGCGTTGGATCAGTTAGGTGGGAAATACGCGTTTAAGACATCGCTTTACTATACAGGAAGTGTGAATGACAGTGTGCTGGTAGGCGATTTGTATTGCGTGGGTGGTATGGACCCTTTGTTTGATAAAACCGATATGGCTGCATTTGCAGAGAGTGTAAAGGCACTCGGTATTCATACCTTCCGTGGAAAGATTGTTGCCGTAACAGATTTCAAGGATCAGGATCTGTTAGGTGAAGGCTGGTGCTGGGATGATGATAACCCAACGCTAACCCCACTGCTGATAGAAAAGAAAGATGAATTTGTCAGTCGCTTTACCAAGCAGTTGGATAAGGATAGCATCTACGTCGATGGTCCTGTCACTACAGGCACACTGCCCAAGAATGCTTTGTTGCTTTGCACCCGCAGTCATCAGTTGGTAGATGTGCTTGAGCCAATGATGAAGAACAGCGATAATCTGTATGCCGAGTCGATGTTCTACCAGCTGGCATCAGCTGCCGGGGCGCATCCTGCGAAGGCATCTCATGCCCGTAACCAGGTTAAGAAGACATTATCGAGAGCAGGCGTCACAGGGCAATACAAGATTGCTGATGGCAGCGGATTGTCACTCTACAATTATGTAACGCCCCTCCTGTTGACGAAGTTATTAATCTACGCCTATAGGAAACCGGGTATTATACGTGATTTGTATGTATCGCTGCCTATTGCCGGTGAAGATGGAACACTCAAGAAACGTATGAAAGACAGCCCTGCACATATTAACGTGAGAGCCAAGACGGGCACGGTCACAGGTGTATCGTCATTGGCTGGCTATGCTGTTGCCGCCAATAACCATATGTTGGTGTTCAGCATCATTAATCAGGGAATCATGAAAGCCGATGATGGCCGTAATTTTCAGGATAAAGTATGTACCGCACTGTGTAAGTGAGAAAGATAGATAATAGAATTAAGAGATATGGAAACAAAGAAAGAGCAAATATTAGTTAGAATTACAGGTCAGGATCGTCCAGGACTTACAGCATCCATCATGGCGATTCTTGCAAAATACGATGCACAGATATTAGATATTGGTCAGGCCGACATTCACTCCACACTATCGTTGGGTATCCTGATACGTATGGACGAAGTCCACTCAGGTCAGGTGATGAAAGAGCTGCTGTTTAAGGCCACCGAGCTTGGTGTGAACATCGGTTTCTCTCCCATCGGCGATGATGAGTATGAAGATTGGGTGGGCCATCAAGGCAAAAACAGATATATCCTGATGGTACTTGGTCGCCAATTGGAGGCACGCCAGATTGAGGCTGCCACACGTATCATTGCCGATCAGGGATTAAATATCGACTCAATCCTGCGTCTCACGGGTCGTAAAAGCATCAAGAATCCAGCTACGCACACACGTGCCTGCATCGAATTCTCGTTGCGAGGCGAACCTTCCAACCGTCAGGAGATGCAGTCGAAGCTGATGAAACTGTCAAGCGAGATGGATATGGACTTCTCGTTCCAGAAGGATGACATGTTCCGTCGTATGCGCCGACTGATCTGTTTCGATATGGACTCAACACTCATCCAGACAGAGTGTATCGATGAACTTGCCGAACGTAATGGAGTGGGCGATCAGGTTCGTGCCATCACAGAGAGTGCAATGCGAGGCGAGATCGACTTCAAGGAGAGTTTTACACGTAGAGTGAAACTGCTGAAAGGCCTCGATGTGAGTGTGATGCAGGAGATTGCCGAGAACCTTCCGATTACAGAGGGGGTAGATAGATTAATGACTATCCTGAAGACTTGTGGCTATAAGATAGCCATTCTTTCTGGAGGATTTACCTATTTCGGCGAATATCTGCAGCGTCGTTATGGCATCGATTATGTGTATGCCAATGAACTGGAGATTGGCGAGGACGGAAAACTTACCGGTAACTATGTCGGTGAGATTGTAGACGGTCACCGTAAGGCCGAACTTCTGAAACTGATTGCTCAGGTAGAGAAGGTTAATCTGGCTCAGACTATTGCCGTGGGCGATGGTGCCAACGATCTGCCTATGATCAGCGAGGCAGGACTGGGTATTGCCTTCCATGCAAAACCACGTGTGGTAGCTAATGCCAAGCAGAGCATTAACACCATCGGACTCGATGGCGTGCTCTACTTCTTAGGTTTCAAAGACTCTTACCTCGGCGATCAAGGCGTAATGTCGTAATGTAATGTCATTCTCATCCACGCTATTAACATGGTATCAGGAGCATGGTCGTGATCTGCCCTGGCGACAGACGCACGACCCATATGCCATTTGGCTCTCCGAGATTATCCTCCAGCAAACCCAGGTCAAGCAGGGCTGGGATTACTGGGAACGATTCATGCGCCGTTGGCCCACCGTTGAGGCCTTGGCAGCAGCTACTGAAGACGAGGTGCTGCGCGAGTGGCAGGGATTGGGCTATTATAGCCGTGCCCGTAATCTTCATTTTGCTGCCAGACAGATTGTGGCTATGGGCCGCTTTCCTGACACCATCAACGCTATCCGCCAACTTAAAGGGGTGGGCGAGTATACTGCAGCTGCCATCGCCAGCTTTGCCTTTGGCATCCCTGCCGCCGTGGTCGATGGTAATGTCTATCGGGTCCTTGCCCGTCATTTCGGCATCGACACCCCCATCAATACCACCGAAGGAAAAAAACTCTTCGCCACCCTGGCGCAAGAGCTATTACCTCTCACCCCCTCACCCTCTCAATACAATCAAGCCATCATGGACTTTGGCGCCCTCCAGTGCACCCCTCAGTCGCCCAACTGCATAGCTTGTCCCTTCATAGAGACCTGTCAGGCATTCCGCGAGGGTAAGGTCAGCGAGCTGCCTGTCAAGCTTAAGACCCTTAAGGTCACAGAGCGCCACCTTATTTATATATATGTGCGCTGTAAGGGCTATGTGGCCATCCGTCGTCGTAGTGCAGGCGATATCTGGCAAGGGCTTTGGGAACCCCTGCTCATTGAGAATGAGCAATTGACAGCAGAAAAATGGGCCTCGCAAGTCATTGTCAATAGTCAATTACTTGCGAAGCAAGTCAAGCACGTGCTCACCCATCGGGTGCTCTATGCCGACTTCTACCTGTGGGAAGTCGAGACACGCCCCCAACTCCCCGATGATTACATCTGGATAAAAGAATCGGAGCTCGACGATTACGCCAAGCCTCGACTGATTGAAAAGTTACTTACTTCGCTTTTAGATAGTTAGCAAATATCCGTGCGGCGCTTTCCACTTTAGCGGCGCACGGTCTTGTTTTATAGTACTCCGCAGTACGGGCAGAAGCCACATAGCTTGAGTTTGCTTTCTCGTAGCCTTTAAGTCCCAGTATCTCAGCACAGATCACGCTGCCGTTCTCCTCCTTCGACTTCGCCAGCAGATCCTGCACCACCTTGTAGCAGGCCGATTTACCTTCGCGGTCGCTGCCTTCCGTCTGTCCGCAGTCCAGACCAACCAGCATCACGATGCCCGACACGGCGCCACACATCATGCGCATTCTGCCAACACCGCCGCCAAAGCCTGCAGCAATCTTCTTAGCCAGCGTATCATCAAGTCCATACAAGTCGGCAAACGCTGCCACCACACTCTGGCAACAGCCATATCCAGCCATAAAATTCTCCACTGCGCGCTCCACGCGCTTATCTAATTCTATATCTGTCATCATTAATATATTGCTTTAAAAAAGGAGCACCCTTGTGCAGGATGCTCCCATTATCATAGATATAAAATGCTTATTCTGCCTCAGACTCAGCAGCCTTAAAACTCTCCAGATCCTCTACCTGGAAGTTCTTGATGTAAGCAGACTTACCAAGTACATCCTCCTCGGTCATGCGAACGTAAACGTTAGCACTCTTCTTGAAGAGCTCAGGAGCCTTGCTGGCATCACGGATGATGAGCAGACTCATTACCAACTCGGCAGTCATATCATACAGACGACGAGCCAGGAAGTCGTGAGCATCCTGATTGTCGAGAGCCTTCACGGCAGCGAGAGCCTCCTCGTAAACAGGGATGAGCTTCTCAACGCGAGCCTTCAGACCAGCTACGCAGTCGCAGCACTCGATGTTTGCAGCCATCTCCTTGATATTGTTGAGCATGGTGCCGTTAGTGATGTAACGGATAGCTGCTACAACCTGCAACTGAGTGGTACCCTCGTAGATAGAGAAGATACGTGCGTCGCGGAACAGACGCTGGCTCTTGTACTCCATGATGAAACCTGAACCACCGTGGATGCTGGCTTGCGGTCGCGCTCGATATCCTCCAAGCACTTGTAGATATCAACATAAGCGGCTGTCTCATACAGCAGTGAACGACCAGCATCGAGCTTAGCCTTCATGCGAGAGAGCATATCGTAAACAGCGGGGAAGTTGATGATCTTGTCGCCGAACTGCTGGCGCTCCTTAGCGTAAGCCAGACCCTCGTTGTAAGCCTCCTGCTCAACACCTACACTCTGTGCGGCGATACCCAGACGGGCGCCGTTCATTAGAGCCATCACATACTTGATCAGACCCAGACGTGTGCTACCGCAGAGCTCTGCCTTAGCGTTCTTATAGGTGAGCTCACAGGTTGGTGAGCCGTGGATACCCAGCTTGTGCTCGATGTGACGAACATCAACACCGCCCTGGCGCTTGTCGTAGATGAACATTGACAGACCACGTCCGTCCTTGGTGCCCTCCTCAGAACGAGCCAGCACGAGGTGG
>ONAK01000054.1 GCA_900315765.1 uncultured Prevotella sp.
CATTTTACAGTTTATCGAAACAACTGCAATCTTCTATGCATCAGGTAACAATCTCGCTGATGATGGTTCTCTATTTCTATCACAATTGATTGTAGTTCCCTCAATGCTATTACTATTATTACGAACAAAAATAGACATAAATGAAGAAACTTCCCTTCGATTGAGGAATTTGTCTACTGGTATGTATTTTCTCCACACTCCGTTGAGATTCATGTATGACTTTTTTATCAGCAATGATATCATTCTATTTTTTGTAGTATTCATGTCTGCTTATTCTATCTGTATATTCTCATATAAGACCGTATTTCTACATTTCGACAGATTATTAAGATAATATATTCACCTTGAATTGGCACGAATGACTCATAACATTTATAAGAATAGATAATAGTCAGATTATCATACTTCGCCTACCATTTCGCTAGTAAAAAAGGATTCAATTGCTTTTTTGAAAGAAAATCACTTTATAATTTGGTGATATCAAAGAAATATATTATATTTGCAGCAGAACTCCTTTTGATATGGAAACAAAACATCTAATAAAAGTTAGCATTATCATCCCTATATATAAGGTTGAAGCCTATATAGAGCGATGCATAAAATCTGTGGCCGAACAGGATGGTATAGGATCTTCATATAATTTGGAATGCATCCTAGTTGATGATTGTACACCAGACAAAAGTATGAAAATTGCGAAGGAGACCATAGAACCATACAAGAACATTCATTTTATTTGTCTCCAACATGAAATCAACAGGGGACTTTCAGTTGCACGCGACACGGGATTAGAATATGCCACTGGCGATTACATCATGTTTATTGATAGTGATGACTATATTCTTCCTGGCTGTATCAAGACATTTACTGATGAGATTTATAATAATTCAACAATAGATTTAGTTACAGGAAGTACAATTTGCAAGAATAATACAGATATCAAAAAAAGGGAACTATTGAATAGTAAAGAATCTATCATTCACGGATTCCTCACAATGAAATTTTTCATCACGTCATGGAACAAACTTATAAGAAGAGAATGTATAACTGAAAACAAGTTGCTATTCATAGAAGGCATCTACCTCCAAGATCAACCATGGCTTTACACTCTCGCTTTTCATATAAACTCTATGCTATTACTTCCAAAAGCAACTTATGTTTATGAAGAAGCTCCTGAAAGTGCTAGTCGCGGAGTATTAAATCATGAGAAGGCACAAAGATACGTAAACAGTTGGAGTACTGTTTTTGAGTATTATCTATCACATAGACCCAACAGTAAAGATTACAAGCACAACCTAGAGGTAGACTTTTTGCTTTATCTAAACCGCACACACTTACGTGCAATAATGTTGTTTCCATACGAAAAAGAAGACTATATCCAAATTTTACGTTATAGAGACAGAATAATGTCTCTTGCATTAAAAGACGGAAGGTTTATCATTGCCTGTTTCCTTTTATTTGAATACAGCCCCTTCATTTATTTATTCAGATTCAAATATTTTCGTACTCATTATTACTATATGGTAAAAATCGTTGCACGAATAGCGCATCTATTTGATTTTATCCATAGAAAGAATTAAATCTACAAATCTAAAACAAATCATTCAAAATATGATACCAAAAATTATCCATTATTGCTGGTTAAGCGGGGATGCTTTTCCTCCTATGATAAAAAAGTGTATTAAATCGTGGAAAAAAAATCTTCCAGGATGGGAATTTCGACTTTGGGATAAAACATGCCTTGAGGAGATTAATGAACCATGGGTACATGAAGCCTATAAAGCTAAAGTTTATTCTCATGCCTCAGACTATATCCGCCTGTATGCCGTATATAAATATGGTGGATTTTATTTGGACTGCGATGTTGAGGTATTGAAGGACTTTTCTCCACTTATAGAACTGGACTACATTTTATCTAAAGAGAATTCTAACTCAAATTACATTGAGGCCGCAACATTTGGTGCACATGCAGGAAATCCCTATCTAAAACAGTGTATGGAAAAATATCATAACCGGCATTTCATAAAGGAAGATGGTTCGTACGACTATGCGTTTTTAATTCCAGACATCATGATGCAATGCGTCGGAGATTATACGATGCTAAATAATATCAAAGATTTCAAGGCCGAACGATCAATCATGCAGATATTTCCTCCAAGATTCTTTGGGCCCAAGAACTATAGTACCGGAAAATTTGACCAGCTATCAGATGATTCCTACTCCATCCACCATTTTAAAGGAAGTTGGCGTCCGCTCAAAATGCGTTTTAACCGCTTCATCTGGAGGCATTTAAATCATGGACTTGCACAATTTATACAGAGGTCATATAATTTATTCAGAAGAATCATATAGAGTCTTCATACATTAAGGTATTTTACTACTATAGTTATAATCCCTATTCCTTTGAGCAAAGTCCCTCAAAAAGCTCCTTCCACTTTGACATGATTAAGTCTGCACGATAACACTGAGCAGATTTAATAGCAGCCTGTCCTATTCGAAAACGAAGTTCCTCGTCTTCGATTAATTGACATACACGATTGGCAAACTCATTAATATCGCGTTTATTAATTAGAAAACCATTTACGCCGTCCGAAATAATACTAGCAGGTCCATAAGGTACGTCATAGGAAACAACTGGCAGACCGCAGCTCATCGCCTCAGGAATCACCAAACCAAAAGGTTCAAATAACGATGTAGATACCATAATTGAACTATTTCGATAACTATCAAAAATATTATAGACTGGTTGGTGGATATGAATATTCATTCCAATAGTAGAAGCCATCCTTTCCAATTTTTCCCGTTGTTCCCCTTCACCATATATATCCAAATGCCAGCCACTAAACTTCGGATATACGATTTTCCATACTTCAATCATCTCCATCGGACACTTCTGATAGTCGAAGCGTCCCACCCAAATTACTCGTTTGTGATCAAGAGAAGAGACTTCTCCTTCATTCAGATGAACCATATTAGGAATCACACATACATGACCGATTATCTTGCTCCACTCTTTGGCATCATCTTCTGTTAAAGCAATAATCATTTGAGCCTTGGACATCCCCCTATGATACATATAATCGGCATATCTATGACGTAGCCCTTTTTGTCCAAAGGTCTTCTGATAGATAGAATGCGACTCAACAATCAAAGGAACAGTACCTTTTAATTCTGCAAGGATATTGATATCAATGTAGTTGGCTGTTGTACAAACTATTATATCAGGCTTTATCTCCTGTAATCGTGCAGATAATCGTTGTTTAAACAGACGACTCAAACGCCTAGCAACAATCAGTCGTTTCAAACCACGATAAAGATATTGTTGATGAAAACGAATACATAGATCCTCAAAATGCACACCGTCTTCCAACGGGTAAGGCACAGAATGATCTCCTTGGTCAGCCGTTAACATATAAACATCATAGTTATACATAGCTACCAAATAGTTCATTTTGTCAACCAAAACCCGTTCGATACCACCCCATTGAGCTAATGAACGAAAGACATAGAGGATTTTCATTTCTTCAGTAAATTATCTTCAGAATCTTCGTAATGGTCCGTCTTATAGAATACCCGAGAAAGTCCCTTTCCCTGTATCTTAACATGATCCACAAAGCTCTGCCACAGAGACTGTTCACCTATGGTTCCATAGCCCGTAATGGCTTTACAACGGCAGTCTCTGACAAACTTTATCTTTCCATATTTCTTTAAAGAAAGAGCCATCGAGCCATCCTCACCACGAATGATATCTACACGATAACCTTCTTTTTTTCCTAACTCGGCATTGTAGGCAAAGACCAAACCTCGCACACTTAACTCTGGTCGATTAAAATGCTGGATCCAGAGAAAGAGGTCTCGGCACATCTCAAACAGCCTCAAGCCTAACTTTGTGTGATTAGAATCAGGAAAATAGCTCCAAGTTGCAGATACAGCCACGACACCGGGTTTTAGCAACTGATCCAACATTAGTTCATAATACCGGGGTGGATAGAGAGTATCACTATCTACATCGAAATAGAACCTTCCTTTTGAATGCATCAAGCCACAACGGCGGGCATAGCCACAGGAATGTTGGTACTCTGTATAATAAGGAATTCCCGATCTTTTATATATCTCTGCAGTACGATCCTTTGAGTCATTATCTACACCGATTATTTCCACAGGATATTTACACTTAATTTCACTTATAGACCAAAGGCATGCCTGAAGATGCGTCTCTTCATTATAACCAATAATTACAATACTTGCCAAAGGTTCAGCACTTTGGAGCTTTGCCAAACGCTCACGAGTACCTTCAATGATTTCTTGGGGAACTTCACTAAATGGTTTCCCGTAGACTGTCATGTATTTATCATACCAAGTCATACTACAATATATTATGATTTATCATAGCCTCTGCATTGGGAGGTAAGTCTTCTTTATCTGCTAGAATAACAAGTGTACGATGGATAGCCTCACCAAAGGGAAAGAGAAGATGACAACCTATAGACTGAAGAAGAGCATTATCAAGAACAGCATGCATGGCTACAGAATAACCTTTTTGCTCAACATCTGAGGGCAAATCGAAAACGACATCCTTACCTGCCCAACGGCCACAGGCACTCGCAAAATCCATCAACTTCACATTGCAGTCTGGATTAGAAACATTATAAGCCTTACCATATTCTCCATGTAGCAAAATGAAAAGCATCGACCTCACTACATCGGCGACATAGGTATATGAGAAGAACTGTTCACCTTTACTCTTTAGAATAATGTCCTCGCCTGCCAAAGCCTTCAAAATAAACTGTGAAGAAGCCTTTGAATCAGATATCAACATCGTCGGTCCAAAAACACGACTCAGACGTGCAATCTTAACTTTTGCACCACACTCAGCCATATAAGAATAACATAAGGCTTCGCTCAGTCTTTTCGACTCAGGATAACAGGATCTAGCATTCTGGAGGTTCAGCTGACCAGTATAATCCTCTGTAAACGCGTCTTGGTCACGTGCATTTCCATAGACCTCCACAGAAGAAGGATAAAGAACCGTCGCGTCACATTCTACAGCCTTAGCTAAAGCATACTCGGCTCCTTTTACATTAATATCTATAGTCTCTATCGGAAACTGGGAATAGGCCAAAGGATGAGTATTAGATGCCAAAGGTATTATAACATCCACTTTTATGTCTTGGGGAAATGGTTGACGTACATCCTGTTCTATAAAATGGAAATGGGCATCTTCCTCATATTCTCCCAAACGAGATTTTGCCTTTTCCCAATTTCTTCCTACAGCATATATTTGAATATCAGCCCCCTGATGATTATAACACATTAAGGCATCAATAAGACATGTACCTATCATTCCTGTTGCACCAGTTATCAGAAAAGACATTTTCTTTATCTTCTCCAACTCAGGAATCTCCAATATTCTAGTCAGATCCTCCTGATACAGAGGATGTCGCTTGTTAAGTTTTATTTCAGCCATGTGTCTTTATCTATTTTAAGATATCCTTTGAATAATTCAAGATCATCTTTTGTTGTCAATTTGATATTTTTATCTGATCCTGCTGCAAAATAAAGGGTTTCTCCCAGTTCTACCATCATTGTATTGGTATAAGACGACCCATAAATACCAACTTCTTTTTCAAAAGCTTCATGGTATGCCCAATCCAATTTTTTGAACTTATATGCTTGAGGAGTAGAAACTCTGCGTAATGTCTCACGAGGAATATATTCCTTTGTTGTCTTATCATCCTCCGGATTCACAATAAAAATCTGTTCATTATAAGGTAATGAAGTTACAGCATTACCATACTGTTTGGCTTTTTGGATGACATCAGTCAACACTGTTGCATCAACTAATGGGCGTATTCCATCATGAATAATAATCACATCATCACCACTTGCTACCTTTTCTAAATTGTATACTCCATTACGAATACTCTCCTGACCCGTATTACCGCCGCCAACGACCCACTTGAGTTTTGATATATTAAACTGATGTGCATAAGCCCAAAGTACATCATGCCATCCATCAAGGCAAACGACCTCAATTGCATCAATCATCGGATGTCTCTGGAAACTTTCCAATGTATAGATGAGAACAGGCTTGTCATAGACATTAATAAACTGCTTAGGTATATCCTGCCCCATACGATTACCCGAACCACCAGCTATAATAATTGCAATATTCATAGATGTAGTTTTTAAAAATAATTATTTTTGAAATTCATCTTTCCACCAAGCATCAAATGTATGGTGCGAGACACGATGCTCCACAGGCGGTAATTGCATATAATCACCATAAATGCTCCGCAACCATTTATCATAACCAATAGGAACCCGATATTTTCGTCCTTCAAACTCTTGATAGACATCACTATCAAAAACAGATTTATCCACCTTCTCACCAACACATAAAGGATTTGCAATGAGACCAGCCGATGGTAAACTTCCAAACTCATACCTTCGCGCCTCGTTGTCCATCCACGTCGCAATTTGACGAGCAGAGAATGGTAGCAACAATATTTTTCCGAAAGAATTGATGATTTTTTTCATTACAGTTCTTTTACAAAAATTCGCTCTCTTTGTATTCAATAATTTACGAAGCATCATTATCTTCTTTATTTGAGCCGCATCTTTAACTCCGTCAGCAGGAAGTATATCAATGAATACACCAAAACTATCTCCTGGATAATGTAGTTCCTTCAAAACCGTACGATTATCATACACTTTTGCAAAAGCATAAGGATAGGCACGGTTTGTGTCCAAATTAACCACCTGATAATAGTTTTCTGCCTGATTAAACGTCTTTACAAACCGATCGTAATCCTGTCGTGGCATTGCAATATCAATGTCATCATCCCATGGTATATACCCCTTGTGCCGAATAGCTCCAATAAGCGTTCCACCACATAAAAAGTAACGTAAGCCATTTTTCTCACAAAAATCAGCTGTCTTCTGTAACAGATCCAACTGAATGGATTTTAGCTCGTCTGAAGTAATTGTCCTCATAATCTATTTTAAATAAACCTCTGCAAATATAACAAATAAATTCAAATAATAAAAGAAAAGAATATTTTTATTAATAAAATATTAATCACCTTTAATAGAATCTATCACTTTCTGCATCTGAATTTTCCATGTCAGATGCTCTACGCTTTTACGTATTTCTTTTGGATTCATCGTAAAATGATTTAAAAAATCAATAATCTGTAAAATATCTATGGGAGACTCATCTGCAGGAGCTTTCAATACATAGGGTTGCTGATCAAAGTCGCTATCTTGTTCACTGTAGATAAAGGGAAGCCCACGTGTAGCGTATTCACGGTTTTTCAAAGTCTTGATAACCGAAATACCACTACGGTGACGACCCAACGAGCCAATAGCAAACTGACACTGATTAAAGACTTTAGTCAGTTCAGCACCAAATAATTGACCATGAAAAATGACTTTATCACTAATATTATATTTTTCAATGATGGGTACAAAATCCGTACTCATTAGATAGGGATGGACACCTCCCACGATATGAAAATATACTTGGCGAGGTTTTTGTTCATTCTTATAGTATTCACCAAGCCCTGCTAAAAGACGATCATAGCCGTGCCAGACATGAACCTCCGCAACACCTATCAAATGAATTGAGCCATCAGAAGGGTTAGGATAATCATGCATGGGGATACTGTCGAAATCGACACCGTTACTGATATTGATTGTACGTTGACCAAATATAGCCTTCTCATCAGAGAAAGTAACAATAGCATCCATATACTTATAAACACTGCGACGAAACCATTTGTCAATAACAAGACGCAACGGCTGTTTCCATATATGGGGACTGAATTCTGAGTCGTAAGGGTAAGTCGGAATCTCTGTGACGGCATGAATACCAATGCGCTGGAGTTTTTCAAAAAGATTAGCAAGAAATGGAGTCGCATTCATAAAACTCCTAGCATATATGAACTCTATGTTCTCACGAACACAATAATCGTATATACATCCATAGTCTATACGCTGACGAAGTGCAGCAAAACGTCCTATTCCATAATCTTTTAGTATCACACCATCTACGTATCGACACCGATGTCCATTCGCCGCAAATCCATAATAACAGAGATGTACTTCATGCCCATTCTCACGAAGCCCTTTTACCTGATAATGGATTTTCTTAGAAATACCACTATGCTCTGAAAAACCATGGTAGACAATGAACAATATTCGCATATCTATTATTATTTATCAATTATCTTTTTCATTTTTATACCCACTTCTTTTCTGCAAAAATACTATTATTTTCTAAATAATCAAAATTTATCGAAGAAAAAAGCTCATATTGCCTTTTTCAGCTTGCCAAGCAACCTTATTGTTGGAAAGAATATGAATAAAGGCATACATCCCAACAACCAAAATAATATATTCACAAATTTCAAGTTTTCGAACTTAAAAATATCACATAATGATAGGGGATGATGAAGAATATTTTGATTTTCCTGATTCGAAATCTTTGGTTCAATACAATGAGAATGTTTAATGATATAACATGAAATATAAAAACTACTAATTTCAAGAATTTTACATAGATAAGGTGTATAAGTTTCACTCTTCCATAATTTACATTTTCTTTTCAAATAATTGATAATAGATATATTATTCATAATTTCATCTTTATGTAGATGTTTACGGTTCTGATAATGTGAAAGAGAACCTGGTCGCCACATATAATGATAGGTTATATTGGACAACAAAACCGCACGAGTAATCATTGTTACCAATTCTGTAGTATAAGCCATATCCTCCCAATACTGTGCATTTATGAACCTTATCCCTGTCTGTCTTAAAAATTCAAGATCAATCAAATTATTACATGCTGAAACATGAAAGACATTGATATGACTAAACGCATACAATGCTAGTTCTCCTTCACCTATCAATTGTAAATCTTCCTTTTGGAACATCTGCACAGAAGAGTTATTTACAAGATCAATAATTTCATAAGAAGCGTATGCTATCTGAGAATGAGTGCTCCTTATCGCATCTACAAGCAATTGTATTGTAACTGGTTCTATTGTATCATCAGAGTCCATGAAATATAAGTATCTGCCTTGAGCTTCATTAATTATTCGATTACGACAATAACTCACACCACGATTTTTATCATTATGTAATACACGAATTGCACTTCCTCTTGGATGTATGAGTTGAAGGTTCGATATTATTTCTACAGAACCATCGTTTCCACAATCGTCAATTATCAAATACTCTATATCATGAAACGTCTGTGACAAAGCAGACAACAATGAATTCTCAATATAATCAACAGATTTAAAGACGGGAATACCTATTGTAACTTCAGTTTTCATCAACTACATCATCAAATAATTTCTTCCATTTTAAAGCGACGTCGTCAAGATTAAAACGACATACATTTCTCCGAGCATTACTGCCCATTGTCTGAAGTTTTTCCGGAGACTTTATTAATCTCAGTATTGTCTCTGCAAATTTGACCACATTACCATTTTCAACCAACAAGCCATCCTCTCCATTTGAGATGATAGACCTTGGCCCCCAAAGGCAATCAAATGCGACAACAGGCAAGCCACACGCCATCGCCTCAACAATTCCCATTCCAAAACCCTCAAAACGAGAGGTACATACAAAAAGAGAACTTTCTAAATACTCTTTTTGAACATCATGGATACTATCATACAATTTGCATCTTCTTTTATCCAAATTCTGTGACAAAACAATCTTTTCATAATATGATTTATTTCCATCACCATAAATTACCAATTCCCAATCAGTACTTCGTTTTTCCACCAATGCCCACGCTCTAAGCAACAAGTCATATCCTTTTTCGTCAAAATAGCGTCCAATCGCTATAACTCTCTTGCGTCTTATCGCGAATTTAGTATCAGGATAAAAAGGAAGAGGATTGGGAATAACATCCACACGAGGTATTTCCTGCCAAGCTTGTCTATCATATTCAGTAAGAACAACAAAACGATCTAACTTCTTTATCTTTTTGACTAATCCGTACATCCAATATTTGGCAAAAATAGCTTTAAAAGGATTTGTCCTATTTGGTGTAAAGTTTCGATAATGAGCTCTATTTATATGAATCTCGCCAATTTTCTTACTACCATCATGAATCTCTGTTAAAAAATTAATCTCACGACGAAGCAAACTTATTGTTATGTCTGGTTTTATGCGATTTAATTCTTCTACCAACCTCTTTTTAAATAGCCTTTCTTTTGGTATATATAGGAAAAGACGCTTTATAAATGAATGATGCCACATCTCCTCAAAATGTATTCCAAAATTAACTACATTCACTTTGGGAGATAAAGGAAAGAAATTAAGTTTATCTTCACCATCTGTTGTTACAATTGTAATTTCATACCCATAAACTTCGGCAAAATAATTCGCCTTAAGCGTTAAAACACGTTCTACACCTCCCGCCATATACAATGATGGCGTACAATAAACGATTTTGTACTTTCTATTTAAAAGATTACCCATCGTTAATACAGATTTTCAAAAAGTTGCTTCCATCTACTTGCCAAGACTTCTAATTTGAAATCCAAAGATCTTACATTTGCATTTTTACCTATTTCTTTTCTCAATTCAGGATTGTTTATCAAATCAACAATCCTTTCTGCCAATAACTCAACATTTCCTTCTGGTACTAAAACCCCATCCACCCCACTTGAAATAACATCCTTAAATCCACATGGACATGCAAATGAGACAACTGGCAAACCAAAAGACATGGCTTCCAGCAAAGACATACTAAGTCCTTCAAAACGAGAACTAATAACAAACAATGAGCTATCCAAATACTTTTCCTGAATATTTGAAACGCTTCCTTTTAAATGACAGTTATTCAAATGTAGATCTGCAACCATTTCTTCATATAGTTTACGTTCTCCTTGACCATAAATAAACAGCTCCCATTCCGGACATCTTTTTTCAACGATTGCCCATGCAGCCAACAACATATCATAACCCTTTTGATAAGCATAACGACCAACTGCCAATACGTGTTTACTGTCTAAATTACTTACATGGTCAGTATCAAAAGTAATAGGATTGGGTATAGAAATAACATTATCAAGTTCTGGCCAATTTTTCCGATCCTCTTCTGTTAAAACCACAAAACGATCCAAGCATTTAAGATGTCTGATTAAAGATCGCATCCAAAACCAGGAAAAAATTTTTTTTATTACATTTGTATCATTAAGTTCAAAATTACGATAATTCAACCTATTCACATGTAATTCCCCGATTTTTTTGCTCCCATCATTTATAGACGAAAGAAAGTTTATTTCACGCCGCAAAAGACTATCTGTTATATCTGGTCGAATCCGCATTAATTCTGCAGTTAATTTTTTCTTATAAATTCGCTGTTTTCTTAGATACAGAAATATTTTCTTTACAAACGAGCATGTCCACAATTCCTCAAAATTAATATCCAAATTTATCAACTTAACCTTATCAGAAAGAGGATATGCAATAGGTTTATGTTTACCTTCTGTTAATACAATTGTAATATCATATCCATAATTCTCTGCAAAATAATTAGCCTTTAAAGTCAGCACACGTTCTACCCCCCCAGCCATATATAGGCCAGGAGTGCAGTATACAATTTTAAATTTTCTATTTGAACACATAAATTCTTTCAATTTAGATTTCATCTATTACCTTATTCATCTGCTTTTTCCAGGATAAATTCCCAATAGTTTTCCGAATATATCTTGGTTCAAACTGATGGTTGTTAATAAAATCTATAATACGAGTTATATCAATAGAAGACTCATCTGGTATCGCTTTTAAAACATATGGTTTTCCGTCAAAATCGTCATCTTGTTCACTATATATAAATGGCATACCCCGAGCAGCATATTCTCGATTTTTTAAAGTTTTAATAGCAGTAATACCACTACGATGACGAGCTAAGCTACCTATAGCAAAACAGCACTGATTAAACACACAGTCAAGTTCCTCACCAAATAACTGACCATGAAAGATTACCTTATCTCGAATATTGTATTTGTCCATTAACTCAGAAAAACCAAGAGCATGTACTGAGTCAAACATTTCGCTTTTCCAGACCCCACCTACAACATGAAAATATACAAGACGAGGATCTTTTATATTTTTGTAATACTCACCTAAACCAGCAATCAATCGATCAAAACCATGCCAGTAATGTACCTCTGCAACTCCAATCAAATGAATAGAATTATCTTCAGGTGCCTTATAGTTATGCAGCGGTATGCTATCCATATCAACTCCATTACTTATCCGGATAGTCCGTTGTCCAAAAATGGTCGTAGCATCAGAAAAAGTGACGATAGCATTCATCTGATCAGCCAAATGATTACGAAATATCTGATCGATTATCAATCCCATCCGTGTAACAAATGGAAAGCCAACAAACTCCTGATCATAAGGATACGTAGGAATCTCAGTAACGGATTTTATACCTAGTTTATTTAATCGTTTAAAAAGTTTGATTAACCAAGGATTTGCATTTTGAAAACAACGAGCATAGACAAAATCTATTTTTTTCATCTTACAATAATCGAAAATACAATCATAATCTACCCTCTGAAGGAGTCCCGCTATCCGGCCTTTACCATAATTCCTAATAACATTACCATCAACAAATCTACAACGATTACCATCAGAATCAAAATCATAATAACAGAGATGAACTTCGAAACCATTCTCACGAAGTCCTTTCACCTGATAATGAATCTTTTTGCTGATGCCGCAAGCATCAGAAAAGCCATGATATACAAGAAAAAGAATCTTCATCATAATCAGTATCCGAATAATCCCATCACTTTTTCCATAATTGGAGCCATATCGTAATACTTGTATTCGGCCAAATGACCACCAAGGATTAGATTCGGGTTTTGTTCAGCCAGCTCTTTATATCGTTGATAGAGCGACATATTCTTTTCATCATTTACACTATAATATGGTTCCATACCATCTTTCCATTCTGTAGAGTATTCTCTAGAAATGACAGTTTTGGGGCATTTATAAACATCATCACCAAACATTTCAAAGTGTTTGTGCTCGATGATACGGGTATAAGGAACCTCTGCATCAGTAAAGTTCATAACAGCATTTCCCTGATAGTTAGGCATGTCGAGGATTTCTTCTTCGAAACGAACGGTACGATATTCAAGTTTACCATAGCAATAATCGAAGTACTCGTCAAGTTTACCAGTATAAAGTACTTTTTCGGCAATCTGTTCCCAATGCTGACGATTATCGAAGAAATCTGTATTTAGTTTTACCTCAACCCCATCTAACAGGCCGTCTATCAATTTATTGTAGCCACCGATAGGGATGCCTTGGAAACGATCATTGAAATAATTATTGTCGTGAACAAAGCGGACAGGTAATCGTTTGATAATAAACGCTGGGAGTTCACAGCACTTTCGTCCCCATTGTTTCTCGGTATAACCTTTAATCAAAAACTCATAGATATCCTTACCAATCAGTAACTGTGCCTGTTCTTCAAGATTACGAGGTTCGGTAGCTCCATCGGCTTTCATTTTCTCCAGCGCTTCCTGGCGCTGTTCCTCTATCTTTGCCTGAGCCTCTGCGGGTGTAAGCACACCCCACATCTGATAGAAGGTATTCATATTGAAAGGCAAGTTATACTGTTTTCCTTTATAGTTGGCTATTGGAGAATTAGTATAGCGATTGAATTCAACTATCGAATTAGCGAAATCCCAAACTTTTTTATTTGAAGTATGGAATATATGGGCTCCATATTTATGCACATTTATACCCTCGATATTCTCGCAATAGATATTACCCCCAAGATGATTGCGCTTATCGATAACCACACACCGTTTGCCTTGACGATGAGCCATGCAAGCAAAGGTTGCTCCATAAATGCCAGCTCCTACTATAAGATAATCGTATTCTTTTGCCATTCGATTAATGATTTTGCTGCAAATATAGGATAAAATTTGGAATAATCCAAAATTATTTGTACTTTTGTCAGCGTAATAATACTTTTTATAGTTTTATGAAGAGAATTTGCTTTGTTGTTGATAGCATTTTCAGTATTGGAGGTGTGCAAAGGGTTACTGCAGTCATTGCCAAGGATTTGGCAAAAGACTATGATGTAAGTATTGTGACATTCGACAAATCAGAGCTACAAGACACGACTCTTTACAATCTTAAAGAGGCGAGTATAACCTATAGGTTTGTATCATATCCAAGGATAAGTAAAATTAATAACTATATATGCAAAGCATATAGTTGGTGGTATTTGAAGATACAGCCACAAGCAAAATGGTGCTCTGACCTATATGCGCATAGTTCTTTTCCATCAGAGTTGCAGAATACTTTATTGGCAGAATTGAAACAAGGGCAGTATGATGTAATTATCGGCGTACATGCACCATTGGCTGCTAGACTGGCAACTCTGAAGAAACATCTTCCAGAAACTAAATGTATTGGCTGGCTGCATAACTCATACGAAGCACTATTTGGAGAAAAATCACATTACTATATAGGAGTAAAAAGACGCAGGCATTACATTTACCAATTCAGGAAACTGGACAATGTTGTAGTGCTCTGTAAAGATGATGCCAAGCGCTTTACGACTTTCGATGACAAGTTTGTACCTTCCGTGATATACAACCCTTTGACTCTAAAACAAGGTAAGTCATCAAATGGTACGAGCAAGAGATTCCTAACCATCGGACGATTTACGCCTTTGCATAAAGGAATTGATCTGCTGATAGAAGCATGTCACCTGTTCTCACAGAGAAATCAGGAATGGTGTCTTGATATTGTTGGCGAAGGGAAGGAAGAGAACACTTTCAGAAATCTTATTGCACGATATCACTTAGAAGACAGAATAACAATCCATCCTTTTACAAATAACATACAAGAGTATTATTCAAATGCTCAGATATATGTATTAAGTTCGAGATGGGAAGGAATGCCACTGGTTTTAGTTGAAGCGATGGCTCATGGACTACCGATTGTGACATCGGACTTACCTGTAAGCAAGGAAATTATGGGCGATTTTGGTATGTATTTCGAGAATGGTAATATCGAAGATTTGGCCCAGAAGTTGGAAGAGGCGACTCATATAGACTGGCAGGCAAAATCGAAAGAAGCATTGTCCATTGCACAACGATTTGATATTAAAAACATCATTAAACAATGGAAAGAACTGATAGAATAGTATCATTTTTTGAGAAATAAAGTATAAAATTTGGGAAAATCCAAATTATTTTGTACTTTTGTCAGCGTTAATTGGCTAATTATGAACGTATGAAGAAGATATGCTTTATTGCAGACAGCATTTTCAAGTCGGCAGGCATGCAAAGAGTGACTGCCGTGATAGCTGAGGAACTGACTAAATATTATGATGTGACTATCGTAACATTTGAGGATCCTCAGCAGAAAGACCTTAAGATGTATGATTTGGAGAAATATCCAATTAATATAGTATTCACTCATTTCCCTGAGACAGGAAAGTGGAAGAGCTTACTATATAACATCTATAGCTATCTGTATAAAAACATACTGCCAAAAACAGCATTGACTTCAGATTTATATGCGCACAGTTCATTCCCAAAACAAAGGCGCGAGGCTGTAGTAAAAGTTCTGAAAGAAGGCCAATATGACACAATAATTGCAGTAAACTCGTATCTATCGATGCGACTGGCCACAATAAAGAAGGATCTGGGTGGTGTAAAAGCAATCGGTTGGATATATAATTCTTTTAATGCTTTTCTAAGAGAAGGTTCGCCATATCTGGGTACTGAACTGAAATACCATTATGGCAGGCAGCTACAGAAACTGGACGAAACAGTGCTGCTGTATCTGCAGGATTCGGAGATGTACTACCATGCATATGGTTTCTCGCCATTTGTGATACCGAACCCGCTTACCATAAAGCCAGGACTGCCTGCAAGCGCAAAGAACAAACGATTCCTGGCAGTGGGAAGACTGACACCAAAACATAAGGGATTTGACCTGCTGATAAAGGCATTTGACAAGTTTGCACAGACCAACCAGGACTGGTATCTGGACATTGTTGGTGACGGCCCTGAGAAGGAGATGCTGAACAAGATGATTGAGAACCGATACCTGACAAGAAGAGTCAAGATACATCCATATACAGAAAACATACAAATGTACTATTCACAAGCCAGCGTATATGTTTCAAGTTCGAGATGGAAAGACTTCGGGCTGGTATTGGTACAGGCCATGGCTCATGGTCTGCCGGTCATATCATCAGACCTGCCATCGAGCAAGGAGATTCTGGGCGATTTCGGCATGTACTTCAAAAATGGTGATGTGGATGAATTGGCTAAACGATTGGAGGACGCAACTTACATGGAGTGGCAGAAAAAATCGGACGAGGCCATCATGCTGGCACAGCGTTTCGACGTGAAGGTGATAGCAGAGCAATGGAAGACATTGATTGAAAGCGATGGACAACGAAAGCGTAAGGGCTAAGTTAAAAAACAACCCGAAACTGAAGAAATTCATTGACTGGGTGATTATGAACCAGGTGGAGACAAGACCACGATGGTTCATAAGAATGTTGGCTCCGCTTTATCAGCACAGAGGAAAGCACTCTGTGATACACCGCTCTGCAAGAATGGATACTCCACCCTATCGTGTGTTCAGTCTTGGTGATTACTCGGTGATAGAATCATTTGCCTGCATCAACAATGCCGTAGGTGATGTGATTATAGGCGACCACACCAGAGTTGGGCTGCATAATACCATTATCGGTCCCGTGGATATAGGCAGCCACGTAAACCTGGCACAAGGAATTACCGTTACAGCACTTAACCACAACTTTAGCGATGCCAACAAACCGATAGACGAACAAGGAGTGAGCACAAACCCAGTCACAATAGAGGATGATGTATGGATTGGTGCTAACGCCGTGATTCTGCCCGGAGTGACGATTGGTGAGCACTGTGTGGTAGCAGCGGGTGCCGTAGTAACAAAGGATGTACCACCCCACTCGCTTGTAGCAGGTGTTCCGGCAAAAGTGATTAAGAAGATATGAGAATAGGCATTGAGGCTCAACGAGTTTTCCGCCGTAACAAACACGGAATGGACTATGTGGTTCTGCAGGAGATAAAAGAGCTACAGCAGATAGACCACAAGAATGAGTATTTTGTGTTTGTTGCCCCCGGTGTTGACAGATGCCTTAAAGATACAAAGAACGTACACATCATCGTTATCGGTGAGAGTTTCTACCCCGTATGGGAGCAGATAACTCTACCAAGAGCGGTAAAGAGATATCATCTCGACATACTGCATTGCACCAGTAACACAGCTCCGTTATTCTGCGACATTCCACTGGTACTGACTCTACACGACATCATATTCTTAGAGCCAAGAGACAAGAACAATAAATCGATATACCAGAATATGGGATGGCTATACAGAAGGAAGGTGGTGCCCAGAATTCTGGAAAAATGCAAGCGGATTATTACTGTATCGAACTTCGAGAAACAGAACATCATTCATAAACTGAATATCCCCGAAAAGAGGATGGCCATGATATATAATGGTTACAACGACTGGTTTAAACCGCTGAGAGATGTGGCAGATATATACAAATCGTATATAGAAAAACCTGGATACTTTTTCTTCCTCGGAAATACCGACCCCAAGAAGAATTAAAACGGAAACTGCTGATGGCCGATTTGGACAAAGCGTATCTGGATAGCATCATAGAAAGAAACCATATAGAGAATATCCGCGAACAGATAGTGATGCCTGGGTATATTGTGAACAGTGATCTGCCGTATATATACAATAGTGCATTCGCTTTTCTGTATACATCGCTTAGAGAAAGCTTTGGCATTCCTCTACTTGAGGCAATGGCTTGCGGAACACCTGTGATAACATCAAACACTTCGTCGATGCCAGAAATTGGCGGCAGCGATGCCATACTTATCAACCCAGAGGATCCTGAGGAGATAACAGAGATGATGCTACGACTGGAGACAGACGAAGCCTACTATAATGCACAAAAAGAGATAGGACTGAAAAGGGCTGAACTGTTCTCATGGCGCAAGACTGCAGAACAGTTGCTTAAACTATATGAAAACGTTTATAAGGAATTGCCGAATTCCAACATAAGTTGACGAGCATCGGCATTATTACGGGTATTAAGACGGTAATACCCACGACGACCAGTAGACTCAATTAAAGACAATGGTGACTTGGAATTCTTAAGCAGATATTGCTGAACATAAGCACGAATCTCATTCAGGTCGGGAGTATAAAAGAAACTAAGATTCATGTTATAGACATGCTTGGACATCTGCATTACGCTGATGCCTTTATCGCCTACGCTTGTGAGGATGCTTAATATCTGTTGATCGTACGTCATTTCATGCTTAAAAAAAGGCCGGTAAAAGCGATTACCGACCTTTTTTCTATGATTCGTTAAAAGGCTTATGCCAATGTAACTTTTTCACCATCATTAGCGAGCTTACCCTCCTTGAAGAGCCAACCCAGACCCAGAAGAGTTGCCTCCTCAGAGATCTTAGCAGCGTTAGCAATCTCCTTTACGGTGAGAGACTTACCTGCTGCTGCAAGTGCCTGATAAACATCACCTGCCTTGAAACCAACATTCTCAGCATTGATTGCGAGAACTTCCTTTGCAGCTGCCTTTGGAGCAGCGGCCTTCTTAACGGTTGTAGCCTTCTTAGCTGCGGCTGCCTTTGTTTCTGTAGCCTTCTTAGCTGTTGCTTTCTTTTCTGCCATAGTTATAAAAAAATTAATACTTTATTGAAGTCTTTTCTTCTTGATTTTAATTTTCGTTTGCAAAAGTACCTCTATTTTTTTATACAACTTGCTGATAATTAGGCAATTTTAGCAGAATTTAAACTATTCTTGACGAATATCAATTTGCAACTGCAGTTCTTCAAGCTGTTTGGGGTCTAACTCGCCTGGAGCATCAAGCATCACATCACGACCGCTATTATTCTTTGGGAATGCAATACAATCGCGGATGCTATCAAGACCAGCCATCAGACTTACAAAACGATCGAGACCGAAGGCAAGACCTGCATGAGGGGGAGCTCCGTACTTGAACGCATTGATAAGGAATCCGAACTGAGCCATAGCACGCTCGGGAGTAAAACCAAGAATCTGGAACATCTTCTCCTGAAGCTTACCATCGTGGATACGGAGTGAACCGCCACCAACCTCGACACCATTGCAAACAAAGTCGTAAGCAACGGCACGAACCTTAGCAGGATCAGTATCGAGCAGAGGAATATCATCAGGATTTGGCATTGTGAACGGATGGTGAGTAGCCATCAGGCGCTGTTCTTCATCGCTCCACTCAAAGAGTGGGAAGTCAACAATCCACAGACAAACGAAGTTGTCCTTATCGCGAAGACCAAGACGGTCACCCATCTCAAGACGGAGTGTACAAAGCTGAACGCGAGTCTTATTGGCATTATCGCCACTGAGAATCAGAACAAGGTCGCCATCCTTGGCACCACATGCCTCCTTGACCTTGGCCCAAACCTCAGGCTCGTAGAACTTATCGATAGATGACTTAACAGTGCCATCCTCATTGAATTTAACATAAACAAGGCCTTTGGCACCAACCTGAGGACGCTTAACAAACTCGGTGAGCTCATCGAGCTGCTTGCGAGAGTAGTTAGCACAACCAGGAACACAGATACCACCGATATACTCTGCTTCGTTGAATACAGGGAATGTGCCTGTACCCTTAAGCTGGTCCATCAGCTCAACAAACTCCATACCGAAACGGAGATCGGGCTTATCAGAACCGAAACGGCGCATAGCCTCATGCCATGTCATACGCTGCAATGGAGGAAGCTCAACGCCGCGCACCTCCTTAAACAGGTGGCGAGCCATATCCTCGAAAAGCTGAAGAACATCCTCCTGATCAACAAACGACATCTCGCAGTCAATCTGAGTGAACTCTGGCTGACGGTCGGCACGCAAATCCTCATCGCGGAAACACTTAGCAATCTGGAAATAACGGTCAAAACCAGAAACCATGAGCAACTGCTTCAGTGTCTGTGGTGACTGAGGCAGAGCGTAGAACTGACCAGGGTTCATACGTGAAGGAACGACAAAGTCGCGAGCTCCTTCGGGTGTAGAACCAATCAGGATAGGTGTCTCAACCTCGATGAAGTCCTTACTGTCGAGAAAGTTACGGATAAGAATGGTCATGCGGTGACGCAGTTCAAGATTCTTACGAACAGCTGCACGACGCAAATCAAGGTAACGATACTTCATACGGATATCATCACCACCATCGGTATTATCCTCAATAGTGAAAGGAGGCGTGAGACTCTCGCTAAGAACATTAAGTTCTTTTACCAAAATCTCAATATCGCCAGTAGGCATCTTGGGATTCTTACTCTGACGCTCGCTAACCTCACCTTTAATCTGAATACAGAATTCACGGCCAAGTTTGTTGGCACGATCACAAAGCTCAGCATCGTCAGCCTCATTGAATACAAGCTGAGTCAAACCATAACGATCGCGAAGATCAACGAAGGTCATACCTCCCATCTTACGACTTCGCTGTACCCATCCGGCAAGTGTTACAACACTACCGGCATCCTGGAGCCTAAGCTCACCACAAGTCTTACTTCTGTACATATTTAATTGCTATTTATTCATTTGAGGTGCAAAATTACATAAAAAAATGATAATAGACAAATATAATTCTTAATTCTTAATTCATAATTCTTATTTTTTATATATCTTTGCACTGAATTATCATTTAAACGACTAAAAAGATGAAGAAAATTGCATTTATAGCATTTATGATTGTGTGCGGACTGACAACTGCTTTGGCTCAGAAACCTGCAGAGATTAAGTTCGACAAACTGACTCATAACTTCGGCACTTTCTCAGAGAAGAGCCCAGTAGTTACCTACACCTTTACCTACACCAATGTGGGCGAGCAGCCTTTGGTTATCAACCAGGCTGTGGCAAGCTGCGGATGCACTGTACCCGAGTACACAAAGACTCCCATACAGCCAGGCGAGAAAGGTGAAATTAAAGTAACATACAATGGAGCCGGAAAGTTCCCCGGTCACTTCAAAAAGTCAATCACCATCCGAACCAACGGAGTTGTTGAAATGACGCGCCTCTATATTGAGGGAGAAATGACAGAAGCTCAATAAAAACAACAAAAGCCCGCTTGAAGTAAGCGGGCTTTTATTTTAGAATCCATATGTAAATCCGATTGAACTATATTCCTTAAACTGGAGATATCCCAATTCATCATCTTTCGTACCAGAATCGTCGAAGCGTGGGAAGAGGAACAGATTAGCAGAAATATACTTTGACACACGTAGCGTAAAGGTATTTTCCCACTCGATTTCTGCACGTTTGTAGGAAGTAAACGCATAAAGGCGAGACTTCCACGAAACAACATCGTTAATCTTCCATGTAACATCGGCAGTAACCTGAGCACCAAAGTCAACGAGAGAATGTTTGCCTTCTTCAAGACCATAGCTGGTAGCAAGATTCAGACGATCAACATAGCGATAGTTGATAGCCAATGGAGAAAGGTTGACAGTACCAGTAAGTCTGTTATTCTTTGAGGCTACTTTATAATCCATACCGACACCAAGGTTCAAATTGAAAGGCGACATAAAGTCAGAATAGGTATTCAGGTCGTTGGCCTTCAAACCTCGAGTGAACTGGGTATAAGCAAGAAACTGCAAAGTATAATACCAATTCTTAGCAGCCTCAAGACCTACCTTACTGGTGAAACGGATAAGGTCTTCGTTTGACTTGAACTTATGAACAGAATCGGTGCGTGTATGCATAAATCCCAGTTTCATCTCCAACTTGTTATCCCATTTCCATTTATTCCTATTGTCATAGTTGGCTTCGAGCGTGACGGCTCCAACCATAGAGTAGTTGCTCTCACCTCCTTTATACCAGTTATCGCTTACAAAGTTCTGCATAAACTGCAAATAGCCATCGCCTTTTTTGGTCCAGAACTTAGGTTTCTGAATCAGAATCTCTGTTGGCACATCGTCGGGCATATCTATAACAGGACTTTCGACTTTCTCTACCAGTTTTACCTGATTCTTAATGGGCTGATCAACGTCATCGCGCACATTGCCGGTTTCCTGTAATTCGGTTTCTGTAGTGTTTACCAAATCAGGACGGTTGAGATAGATGTGCAACAAAGCGGCATCGATGGCATCAGCCACAGGATCGCTACCAGTTTGATCAGGTTCGATTGATAATGACTTGTTTGCTATGTTATGATAGAATGTCATAGGAGCAAACAGACGGAAATAGCGCCCGTCAGTCGTATCTTTAGGTTCAGCAGCAGAGGCACTTAGTGCCCAAAATGCTGCAAAAATAAATACTACTTTTCTCATATCTGCTGCAAAGATACAATTTTTTGCTAATAGATTGCATTAATTTCGCATTTTTTTCGTAATTTTGCACCTTGATTTACGCGTACATTAATAAAAAAGCAAAATAGAAATGAACAAAGACACTATTATCGGCTTCGCCCTCATTGCGCTGGTACTTATCGGTTTCAGCTGGTATAATCAGCCTTCGCAGGAGGAAATAGATGCCGCAAGAAAGCAAGACAGCATTGCAACAGTCATGCAGCAGAATGCCGCCAAAAAGCAGAAAGCAGAAGAGGCAGCACGCAAAGCACAGGCTGAAGCAGCTGCTCAGGGTGACACTACAGCTACGTTCTATGCATCGCTTAACGGCAAGAACGAACCTGTTGTTCTGAAGAACGACAAAGTTGAGCTGACATTCAACACAAAAGGCGGAACACTGGCTAAGGCAGTCATCAAAGGGTTTGAGAATCTTGAAGATGGTATGGACGTGACGCTCTTCGACGAGAAGACTCAGCAGATGAACTTCATGCTGGCAGGTAAGTCGGAAAACATCATCACCAAAGACCTGTTCTTCACTCCATCGAACGTTACTGACTCTACGCTCACTATGACTGCCCTGGCAGGAAATGGCGGTAGCATCGAGTTCAACTACGTTTTGGGTAAGGACTATATGCTGCACTTCAGTCTGAAGGCAAACGGTCTGCAGGGAATGTTTGCTCCTAACTATCAGCAGATGGATATTGAGTGGAACGACATGGCTCGCCAGCAGGAGAAGGGCTTCACCTTCGAGAACCGTTACACATCAGTTACATATAAAGAAAAAGATGGTGGTACAGACTATCTGAACGAGACTTCGGAGAAGATTGACGAAAAGATTGATGAGCAGCTGGAATGGGTTGCTTTCAAGAATCAGTTCTTCTCTGCTGCACTGATTGCAAAGGATGACTTTGCAGCAAATTCGCTGCTTACAAGTATTCCTCAGGAGAAAGGTTCTGGCTATCTGAAGCAGTTTAACGCCAAGCTCAAGACAGCTTTCGACCCCACAGGCGCAAAGGCTTCTGAGTTCGAGATGTATATCGGTCCTAACGACTTCCGTTTGATCCAGAGCGTAGAGCAGCAGAGCACATTCGGCAAGGACCTCGACCTGGAGCAGCTGGTTAACCTGGGCTGGTGGTTGGTTCGTTGGATTAACCGTTGGTTCACTATCTACGTATTCGACTGGTTGACATCATGGGGATTCTCTATGGGTATCGTACTGATTCTCATCACCCTCTTGCTCAAGGTCATCACCTTCCCAATGGTGAAGAAGAGCTACATGTCGTCGGCCAAGATGCGTGTGCTGAAACCAAAACTCGACGAGGCTACCAAGCAGTACGACAAACCAGAAGACTCGATGAAGAAACAGCAGGCTATGATGCAGATGTACTCTCAGTATGGTGTATCGCCACTGGGTGGCTGTCTGCCAATGCTTATCCAGTTCCCAATCTGGATGGCTATGTTCTTCTTCGTACCTAACGCTATCCAGCTGCGTCGCGAGTCGTTCCTTTGGATGAGCGACCTCTCTACTTATGATCCTATCATCGAATGGGGCACTCACATCTGGGGTATCGGCGATCACCTGTCGCTTACCTGTATTCTATTCTGTGTAGCCCAGATTCTTTACTCATACATGACTATGCGTCAGCAGAAGGATCAGATGGTTGGTCAGCAGGCTGAGCAGTTGAAGATGATGCAGTGGATGTCGTATTTGATGCCTCTGATGTTCTTCTTCATGTTCAACGACTATTCATCAGGACTTAACTTCTACTACTTTATCTCACTGTTTATGTCGGCAGCTATCATGTGGACACTCCGCAAGACCACCAACGACGAGAAACTGCTCGCTATTCTTGAGGCAAAGTACAAGGAAAACAAAAATAATCCTCAGAAAAAGACATCAGGTCTGGCAGCCCGCCTGGAGGCCATGCAGAAGCAGGCAGAGGAACTACAGAAACAGAGAATGAACCAACAAAAAAGATAAATGATGAAGAGATATTTAGGAATTCTAGTATTACTAGTTAATCTAGTATCACTAGTTTATGCAGGAGAGAACGTGAAAATAGGAAAACAGAACATAAAACTGAGCAGCAACCTGATGACTCCAGAGGCTCTTTGGGCAATGGGACGTATCGGCACAGCAGAGGCTTCGGCCGATGGCAAGCAGATTGTTTACCAGATTGGCTACTATAGCGTAAAGGCCAATAAGAGTCAGCAGAAGATTGCTATCATCAATGCCGATGGTACAGGCAACACCACACTGACTACAGGAAGCAAGAGCGAGACTGATCCTACCTGGTATCAGGGAAAGATTGCATTCCTTTCAGGTGGTCAGCTTTGGACAATGAACGCTGACGGTTCTGACCGCAAGCAGATCTCAAATACATCGAAAGATATTGAGGGCTTTAAGTTCTCACCTGATGGAAAGAAGGTTATTCTGCTTCACTCATTGGATTTCAATGAGATTATCAAGAAGAACCCATCAGACTTGCCAAAGGCTACAGGCCGTCTGGTTACAGACCTGATGTATCGCCACTGGGACCACTATGTAGAGTCAATCCAGCACCCCTTCGTAGCTGATGTAACAGAGGATGGCATCAAGGATGGCATCGACATTCTGGAGGGTGAGCCTTACGAGTGCCCCATGGAGCCATTCGGTGGTATCGAGCAGTTGGACTGGGCACCTGACTCTAAGTCAATAGCCTATACCTGCCGCAAGAAGACTGGTCTGGAGTATTCTATCTCAACCGATTCAGATATCTACTTATATATAATAGGTACGCGCGAGACAAAGAACCTCTGCAAGCCTGCAGATTATAAGGCCCCAAAGGTTGATCCTACCAAGACACTGAAATTTCAGAGCGTAAATGCAAAGGAGAATCTGAAGAACAACGTGGGTTACGACCAGAATCCAAAGTTCTCGCCCGATGGCAAGTATGTAGCCTGGACATCAATGGAGCGCGATGGTTATGAGGCAGACCGACTGCGCCTGTGTGTTTACAACCAGGCTACTGGCGAGAAGAAATATGTGACTGAGAGTTTCGACTCTGGTGTTGAGGACTTTGTATGGAGCGACAACAAGGACGTGATGATTTATTTCATCGGCGTTTGGCATGCTACCATCAACCTCTACGCTGTTAACTGGAAGGGCGAGCTGAAGCAGATGACCAACTATCAGGCCGACTTTGGTTCACTTCACCTGATGAACAATGGTAAGCAGCTGCTGATGGAACGTCACGACTACACAGCACCTGCCGACCTGTATATCGTTACACCAAACTTCAAAAAGCCTGAGAAGACACAGGCTAAGCAACTCACATTCGAGAACAAGCACATTCTCGACCAGTTAGCTAAGCCTACTGTTGAGAAGCGCTGGGTGAAGACCAGCGATGGCAAGGAGATGCTTACATGGATTATCCTGCCACCAAACTTCGACAAAACCAAGAAGTACCCCACTCTGCTGTTCTGCGAGGGCGGTCCTCAGAGTCCTGTATCACAGTTCTGGAGCTACCGTTGGAACTTTATGATCATGGCTTCACAGGGTTATGTAGTAGTAGCTCCAAACCGTCGTGGTTTGCCTGGATTTGGTCAGGAGTGGCTCGAAGAGATCTCTGGCGACTGGACTGGTCAGTGTATGAAAGACTATCTGGCAGCCATCGATGATGCCGCTAACAATCTGCCATACGTAGATAAAGATCATCTGGGTGCCGTTGGTGCTTCATTCGGTGGTTTCTCTGTATACTATCTGGCAGGTCATCACGACAAGCGTTTCAAGGCATTCATCTCGCACGATGGTGCATTCAATCTTGAGGCGATGTACACAGAAACTGAGGAGAACTGGTTCTCTAACTTTGAGTACGATGATGCCTATTGGAACAAAGATCGCACAACCCGTGCCGACAAGACATACAAGAACTCTCCTCACCAGTTTGTTGACAAGTGGGATACTCCTATCCTTGTGATTCATGGTGAGAAGGACTATCGCATCAACGCTACTCAGGGTATGTCGGCCTTCAATGCCGCCCGCATGAAGGGTATTCCAGCCGAACTGCTCATCTTCCCCGATGAGAACCACTGGGTGCTGAAACCACAGAACGGCGTACTGTGGCAGCGCACATTCTTCAACTGGCTGGATCGTTGGCTGAAATAAGCAAGCAATATATTCCCACCTTGGGAACAATATATTCCCAGCGTGGGAATAAAATGTTCCCAACGTGGGAATAATTTAAAGAGAAAGAAATAAAAAATAAACAATAATGACTCAAGCAATTCAAAAGACCCTTCGCGACAGCGCTGGTATGCGCTGGACTGCGCTTTTACTTCTGGCACTGGCCATGTTCTGTGCCTATATCTTTATGGATATTCTCTCGCCTATCAAGGACCTGATGCAGGAGACCCGTGGTTGGGACTCTACGGCATTCGGTACCATGCAGGGTTCAGAGGTGTTCCTCAACGTGTTCGTGTTCTTCCTCATCTTCGCAGGTATCATCCTCGACAAGATGGGCGTTCGTTTCACTGCAGTACTCTCAGCAGCTGTAATGCTGGTAGGTGCCTGTGTGAAATGGTATGCCGTAAGCGAGAGCTTCATGGGAACCGGACTCGAGGCATGGTTTAACAACAATCTTAATTATATCCCAGTATTCGACGAGCTGGGTGTATCGCCTTTCTATGCAGGTATGCCTGCTTCGGCTAAGTTTGCTGCTTGCGGATTCATGATCTTCGGTTGTGGCTGCGAGATGGCTGGTATCACCGTAAGTCGTGGAATCGTAAAATGGTTCAAGGGGCGCGAGATGGCGCTGGCTATGGGTTCAGAGATGGCCTTGGCTCGTCTGGGTGTTGCCACCTGTATGATCTTCTCACCATTCTTTGCCCGTCTGGGTGGCGAGGTATCAGTTAGCCGCTCAGTGGCCTTTGGTGTTGTGCTGATGTGTATCGCTCTCATCATGACCATCGTTTACTTCTTCATGGACCAGAAGTTGGATGCTCAGACTGGTGAGGCTGAGGAGAAAGACGATCCATTCAAGATCTCTGACCTTGGTAAGATTCTTACCGATGCCGGATTCTGGATTGTAGCTCTGCTCTGCGTGCTTTACTATTCGGCCATTTTCCCATTCCAGAAGTATGCTGTAAACATGCTGCAGTGTAACCTCACACTTACAGCTCCTGATGCCGACTCGTTCTGGGCTCAGCCTGATGTAACCATCATTCAGTATGTCATCATGCTGGTGGTTGCAGCTGCTGGTTTTGCTTCAAACTTCCAGAAGAAGGCTAACCTGAAATACGGTCTGCTGGGACTTTCGATCGTAGCACTCATTACATATTGCTATATGGGTTACATGCGTCAGTCGGCCGAGAGTATCTTTGCTGTATTCCCACTGCTGGCTGTGCTCATCACTCCTATCCTTGGTAGCTATCTTGACCATCATGGCAAGGCTGCTTCAATGCTGGTACTGGGTTCAATCCTGCTCATCGCTTGTCACCTTACATTCGCATTCGTTCTGCCTATGTTCAAGGACAATGCCGTTGGTGGTATCATTATCGCTTACACCACTATTCTGGTACTTGGAGCATCATTCTCACTGGTTCCAGCATCACTTTGGCCTTCAGTGCCCAAGCTTGTTGATGCTAAGGTAATCGGTTCGGCTTACGCTCTGATATTCTGGATTCAGAACATCGGTCTGTGGCTGTTCCCACTGCTCATCGGTAAGGTGCTCGACCAGACTAACCCTGGTGTAACCGATCCTACCCAGTTTGATTATACAGCTCCTCTGGTAATGCTCGCTTCACTTGGTGTTGCAGCACTTATCCTGGGCTTCGTGCTGAAGGTAGTTGATAAGAAGAAAGGTATTGGTCTCGAACTTCCTAACATCACAGAATAATTATGAAAATAGGTTTCGATAACGACAAATATCTCAAGATTCAATCTGAGCATATCAAGGAGCGCATTGCTCAGTTCGATGGTAAGCTTTATATGGAGTTGGGTGGCAAACTGTTCGATGACCACCATGCATCACGAGTTCTGCCAGGATTCAAGCCCGACAGTAAGCTCCGTATGCTGGCCCAGTTGCGCGACAGCATCGAGATTGTCATCGTTCGGCATCACCTACGATGAGGATGTACTGCGCCTGCGCGACGAGTTCATGAGTCGCAACTTTATGGTTGGCAGTGTTGTCATCACTCACTACAACGGTCAGCATGCAGCCGACCAGTTCCGTCACCGTCTGGAGCGCGAGGGCATCAAGTCGTACATCCACTACCCCATCGACGGTTATCCACACAACGTGGAGCTGATTGCCAGCGACGAAGGTTTTGGAAAGAACGATTATGTAGAGACTTCGCGTCCTCTGGTCATCGTTACTGCTCCTGGTCCTGGTAGCGGCAAGATGGCTACTTGTCTCTCTCAGCTTTACAACGAGAACAAGCGTGGCATCCGTGCAGGTTATGCCAAGTTCGAAACATTCCCTGTATGGAACCTGCCATTGAAGCATCCTGTAAACATCGCCTATGAGGCAGCTACTGCTGACCTGAATGATGTGAACATGATTGACCCATTCCACCTGGAGGCATACAACAAGACTGCCGTGAACTACAATCGCGACATCGAGATCTTCCCCGTATTAAATGCACTCGTCGCCTACCGATATGGGCGTAAACATGATTGGTTTCTGCATCAGCGATGACGAGGTATGCTGTAAAGCATCAAAGGATGAGATAATCCGTCGTTTCTACGATGCAACCAATAAGATGGCCGATGGTGCCGACAACGAGAGCGAAGTAAACAAGATACGTATGCTCTTCAATCAGGCAAAGATTAGCACCGCCTTCCGCCCTGTTACAACAGCTGCTTATGAGAAGAAGTTGGAAACAGGTCAGCAGGCAGCAGCCATCGAATTGGAAGATGGTACTATCATCACCGCTAAGTCGTCACCACTGCTGGGTTGTAGTGCAGCTCTTCTGCTTAATGCCACCAAGCATCTGGCAGAGATTGACCACGAGGCCAAACTCATCCCACAGAGTCTGATTGAACCTGTTCAGAAGACTAAGATTGAATATCTGGGTGGTAAGAATCCCCGTTTGCATACCGACGAGGTACTGGTAGCCCTGAGCGTACTCTCAAACGATGATGAGAATTGTCGTAAGGCATTGGAGCAGTTACCAAAGCTGCGTGGTTGTCAGGTTCACACCACAGTGATGCTGAGCGAGGTTGACCGCAAGATATTCAAGAAACTTGGTTGCGGACTTACCTGCGATCCTGTTAAGAAAAAGTGAGAAGGTGAAAGATATTCGTCATCGACTAAATGACTCGCCTTTTGCGAGATGGACAGTGCTCATCATCGTGGCAACAGCCATGATGATGGGCTACTTCGTTAATGACGTCATGTCTCCACTTGAGACATTGTTGGAGATGCCTCGAAGTGAAGGAGGACTTGGTTGGACACCCTCCGACTACGGTTTCTTCTCTGGTGCGGGGAGCTTTATCAATGTATTTCTGCTGATGCTATTCTTCTCGGGGTTGATTCTCGATAAGATGGGCATTCGTTTCACTGGTATTCTGGCCTGTTCGTTGATGGCCTTGGGAACACTGTTGAAACTATACGGTGTTACTACTGATTTCGGTGATGCCGAGATTGTTATCTTCGGTTTCCAGTTACCTATGTCGGTTGCAGTAGCAAGCTTAGGATTTGCGATATTCGGTGTTGGCTACGAGATGACAGGCATCACTGTATCGAAAGCAATGGTACGTTGGTTTACCGGACACGAACTTGCTCTGGCAATGGGCATACAATTGGCGATGGCCCGTTTGGGTACAGCTGCAGCCCTCAGCATCTCAGCCCCGATAGCACGCCACTTTTCGCTATCGACTCCACTTTTGGTATCACTCGCATTCCTCATCATCGGATTATTGGCGTTCTTGGTATTCTGCGTGATGGATCGGAAACTAGATGCTAGTAGTGCTAGTATATCTAGTAGTGCTAGTATTAGTTGCGCGAATCGCGCAACAGAAGAGGGCGAAGAATTCCACTGGGGTGATATCCTCGTGACGCTTCGTAATCCAGGATTCTGGCTGATTACGATTTTCTGTGTATTATTCTATTCTGCGGTATCGCCATTCCTTAAATTCTCTACCAAACTGATGGTGATGAAATATGGAGTAGATACTGATTTAGCCGGATTCTTCTCATCGATAGCACCCTTTGGCACTATCTTGATGACACCACTCTTCGGACTTATATACGACCGCTACGGCAAGGGAGTTTCTCTGGTCATTACCGGAGCATTGATGCTTACAGCTGTCCACTTTGGGTTCTCGTTACCGATGCATAGCAGTACTATAGCAATTGCCTTGATGGTGACATTAAGCATTGGTTACTCTTTGGCTCCTGCCGCTCTATGGCCTTGTGTGCCAAAGATTATCCCACTAAAATGTCTGGGAACAGCATATTCAATGATTTTCTTTATACAGAACTTCGGACGAGCTATTATTCCGATGTGTGTTGGAAAAGCCAACGAGACCGATCCCAGCTATACCACATCGATGCTGATATTCGGCTTCACCGCTCTTGGTGCAGCCATAACAGCCATCGCCATACTGGTTGTAGACCAAAAGAAACACTACGGACTACAACTGCCCAATATCAAAAAGTGAACCGTACTACCAATGGGAGATGATCGCTATAGCCTGGCTCATAGCGCATACCATTGTACGTTCTTCGAGGACGATATCCGCCGTACTGAGATTCTTCCTCAAGGATGAACAATGGAGAATGGATAGAGGATGAATGCACCTTATGATATATATAAGGACTGGCAAGAATATGGTCGATACTCTCCCACTCGCCCTTATACCGATAAGTTCCCTGCACCCCATTCTCACCTTTCGCTGCTTTTGTAACATTCTGCAATCCGTGCTTATAATATGGTTGCATACTATATCCATCGGCGGCATCATTAAAATCGCCGGCAATCAATAATTTGGCATTGGGGGAGACAGCATAGATAGAGTCAACCGACTGGCACACCCTATCAGCAACCAATTGACGGAAAGGACGAGTATGCTTTTCACCTCCAAACTTACTTGGCAGATGCACTACGAAAACATGAAGTGTATCGCCCGAGACGGTCTCACCACAGACATATAGTATATCACGAGTTGCGCGCATACCCTTTATCGGTTCAACCCTGATAGAATAGCTACGAATAGGAGCGAATGTGAATGGCGAATAAAGAAGAGCCACATCTATTCCACGTTGGTCGGGCGAGGATGTCATCAAGAAATCGTAACCAGCATTACGAAGCAATGATCTCTTCGTCAGATCGCTCATCACCGAATCATTCTCCACCTCGCATAAGGCAATCATATCAGGTATACCTTCGTTGGAACAGGACAGCAACTCTTGTGCGATATTATTGAGTTTCCGCCAATAACGTTTCTTTGTCCAATGGCGCGTAGATTCTGGTAGATATTCAACATCCTGCTTACCTTCATCATGAAAGTAATCAAAGAGATTCTCGCAATTAAGCTCTACGAACGTAAAGAATCCTGTGAGTAATAGACTTAAGAGCATTTACGTTTTATTTTCCAACCTAAGGCGGCAACGATGATACTTGTTACCGGCGAGAGGAAATTGAAGAAGCAATAAGGAAGATAAGTCAAGGTAGCAACACCAAGAACAGTACTCTGTGTGAGTCCGCAAGTATTCCAAGGAACCAGAACCGATGTTACCGTAGCACTATCCTCACAAGTTCTACTCAGCAATCTTGACTCGTAACCTCTCTTGATATATTCATCCTTGAACATTGAGCTGGCAAGCATAATAGACAGATACTGGTCGGCAGTAGCTATGTTGCAGAACAACGATGTACCTACTGTAGATGTTACTAACGATACAGTACTCTTGGCAAAGCGCAACACTTGTCGCATCAAATCCTGTAACTGTCCCGTTGCCGTCAAAGCTCCACCAAAAGTCTGGGCGCAGATGATAAGCCAGATGGTTGGCATCATTCCGCTCATACCACTGGTATGAACCAAGTCGTTCAGCATAGGCACACCTGTCTCGATATTAGTGCTACCATAAACCACCTGCATCATGCCTTTATAAGACGACAGCAGTCCCCAATCTTCAGAATCAGAGATTGCATGAACCAAGTTTGGCTGAACCAATAATCCCACAACAGCTGCCAACAGAATAGCCAGGAACAGCACCACCATCGAAGGCCAACGGCGGGCAATCATAACACCCGTAAGTACAGGTACAACCAATAGCCAAGGTGAGATTACAAACGTGTGCTGCAAGCCCTCCATAAACTCATGCACGTTGCCATGCCCCGATACATTCATGGTGAAACCTGCAATCAGGAATATAGTGAGTGATATGCAGAATGTGGGCACAGTGGTATAGAGCATATAGCGGATATGCGTAAACAGCGGCGTGCCCGATACACTCGATGCCAGCACGGTGGTATCGCTTAATGGCGACAGCTTATCGCCGAAATAAGCACCAGTGATGATAGAACCGGCAATCCAACCGTCGTCGAAACCATGTGCCTTGCCGATACCCATCAGAGCCACACCGATAGTAGCTACGGTAGTCCACGATGAGCCAATCATCAGACTCACCAGAGCACACAACACACTACTGCTGACAAGGAACACCTCAGGACGGATAATCTGCATACCATAATAGATCATGGTTGGCACGATGCCCGAAACCATCCATGTTCCACCGATTGCTCCGATAAGTAAAAGGATAATGATAGCCGGTGTACAGCTGGCTATCTTATCCGTTATTTCTTTTTCAAGATTCTCCCATTCCAGTCGCTTGGTGAAATGACCTACTAAAACACTAACAGCGGCAGCCACCAACAACGACACCTGACTAGCACCATCCAATGTTGCGTTACCGAAAACGGCAACGCAACATGTGATGAGTACTATTAGTACTATAAATGGGATATAGGTTATCATTTAGCAGACCTTCTCCAGACGTTTCATCATAGCGAACATGAACAATGCTGCTACCACGCATACTGCAATGAACACGCCCCATACTACTGTCAAGGGGATATCGCCCCAGAGATAGCCACCTACACCTACAAGTTTATTACCGATAGCGGTAGATACGAACCATCCGCCCATCATAAGACCCTTGAGCTTTGGAGGAGCCACCTTTGATACAAACGAAATACCCATTGGACTGAGCAGCAGCTCACCGAAGGTCAGAATAAGATATGTACTAATCAGCCAGTATGGCGAAACGAATGTGGCAGCATCGCCGGCAGCCTTCTGCTCGTTAGGAGTCATCAGTCCCTGAGAAGCAAGCATCATCAGGATGAATGCAGATGCAGCAACCAACATACCATAAGCAATCTTACGTGGAGGTGTTGGTTCCTTGCCCTTAGATGCCAAAGAGGCAAAGAGAGCCATTGATACAGGTGTCAGAGCCACTACATAGAATGGATTGAACTGCTGGAAAATAGGCGCAGAGATTGCAACCTCGCCAGTAGCCTGAGTATACTTATAACCCAGAACGCCAAGAGCTACAAGAATGATGGCTGCAGAGATACCCTTACCCTTTGGAGTTTTGCTCTGGAAGAGTGAGAAACCTGCATAGACGATGAAGATAATCATCACCAGATTGATTACATCAAATGGCATGGTATCAGCACCTGTTGCCGACTTTGCTGTAAACTCATCAGCGAAATAAGTAAGCGACAGACCATTCTGATGGAAAGCCATCCAGAAGAATATGACAACGGCAAATACCAGGCACAGCGCAACAACACGCTGGGTTGTCTCCTCCTTGGTCAGTTCTGGCTCATTGCTTGCAGCCTGAGACTTATCGGCCTTACCCTTACCACCTTCAACATGACGGAAAGTGCTGCGGAAAGCGTAGTAGATAGCGATAGAAAGAATCAGCGATGCACAAGCGATGGCAAAAGCAAAGTGATAGCTATCGTTAACACTGGTACCCAGATTCTGCTGCGACCACTCCATGATACGAACTGCTGCTGTAGGAGCAAAGAGCGCTCCGATGTTGATGGCCATGTAGAACAAAGAGAAACCGGCATCGCGCTTGTTTGCATACTGTGGATCGTTGTACAGATCGCCCACCATTACCTGCAGATTTCCCTTGAAGAGACCGGTTCCGAAACCAATCAGTACAAGAGCAGCCAGCATCACAACAAGTGCGAATGTGTCGCCACCAAGAGGAATTGACAACAGCAGATAACCTGCAAACATAATCAGGATACCGATGGTAACCATACGACCGAAACCGAAACGGTCAGCCAGCCAACCACCAACAATTGGCAGGAAGTAGACAAGCATCAGGAAATCACTATAGATTTCGCCAGCCCATCCAGCATCCAGACCATAGTTAGCTCTCAAAAACAATGCGAAAACGGCGAGCATGGTGTAGTAGCCGAATCGCTCACCTGTGTTGGCCAATGCCAACGCAAATAAACCTTTGGGTTGATTTTCGAACATAATTAATTATTTATTTGATTTTAGAATTTCGTGTTTTGATTATATCGAACAGATAGGTACATTTGATAACGATGTTACCAAAGTTAGAACGCGAGAAATAATCGCGTTTGGTATTACCATATATATTACCTAATCCGTAGTAGTAGCGACCTTCTATCATGAAATGGCCAAAGTGGCGGTTACTGAATTCCAATCCCGCACCAACCGCAATACCATAGTCGAACTTATTCTCAACAGCCATGGAATCCTGAGCCACAACATGCGATGAACGCAAATCGGCATACTTATAGTCCTTACCATAATATCCGTTATGTATTGCAGGATCAAATGCCGGGTCGCGCACATCAAAGTTACTTTCCGTCTTATCATTCAAGAAGAAACCTATCTGTGGGCCAAGGTGTATGAAAGCCTGAAGTCCGTTACGCTCACGGCCCCATCCAAGTCTGGCCAGCAGCGGAACCTGAACGTAAGTCATCTTACGCCTGTAATAAAGATTCTGCGATGGATCGGTATGAAGTGGAACGGGTTTGTCGTTTTTATCAAGTATATCCTCGTTCCAACCTATCTGTGCAAAGTTAAGTTCTGCCGTAACGGCACAGATACTGCTAAAATATTTCTCACACGTGTAACGGGCAGTAAAACCTCCTGTGATGCCACCTAGCATCGACTGAGGAACCTTGGTTACAAAAGCCACATTACTCATGACGTAACCGCCATTCACACCGATTGCAAGATCGGTACGATACTCTCCGACCTGGGCAGAAGCAGTGAATAGTGAACAGTGAACAGTGAATAATATCACCATTACCATTATCACATACTTCCCACCTATTATATATTTCATCTTATCCCTTTTCACTATTCACTATTCACTATTCACTATTCACTATTCACTCTTCACTATTCACTATTCACTATTCACTATTCACTATTCACTATTCACTAAAACTTAATCGTTTCTACCCTATTATCGGGAGTATAGTGAACAAACAATTGTGTATGGTTGCGCAGTCCGCCATTACCATAACGCTCAAACTGCAATGGGGTCTGAACGTATTCCATATTACTCTTATCGCCTAAGAACATCTTACCCTCACGGTGCAAGCCTGTCAGGAAGAAATAGGCATGATCGAAACCTGTTAGCGCAAATCTTGGCAGACTATTCTGCATGTCGGTATGGAAATTCCAACGGAACTTTTGCTGCAAGCGCTTCGTTGATGCCGACAACGGATTATAGTAGAATACCGAAGGGATGTAAGTGTTGAACTTATAGAAGTTCTCCAAATGTGTACGGGTATACATCAGCCACTCAGTATAGCCAAACATATTTATCAGCAAATCCGGATTAGCAAACTTCAGGCCGTTAAGCTTAGAGAAAGCGATGCCAAGTTCTGGCGAGCGTCCAGTATTCAGGATAACCACATTAGGTTTTGTACGACTGAAAGCCTTCGAGAAATCACCCTCACCCGACTTGAGATTGGTAATCGAGTAGTCCATATTCTCCTGTTCCAGCTGTCGGCGCAAGGCTGATGTAAAGTTTCCCTTATGACTGGTAGAATCGTTACAATCTATGATAACGGTGTGATAGTTCTTGAATCCCTTTACAAAGTGCTTAATGGTAGCATCGTCCTGGAATGTATGACTCTGATAGACCTGATAGATATATTTATTGTCTGCCAGCTGTGGGGCATTAATAGAGAAGGGAATCAGAAGTTTAATCTTATGTTTCTCAACAAATGCTGATATGGCACTCATCTGTTTAGAATAGAGCGGACCGATGATCAGGTCGCACTTAGCAGCCTCATCATTACTCAGTATCTGGTTAATATCTCCATCTTCAGCAGTATTCCATGCATGCACATCAACAGAAATGCCGAGTTTCTTAATACTATCACACGCCATCAGCACACCACGATAGTACTCCACCATACGTTTTCCATCGCCATTGATATCGTGCAGAGGCAGCATCACACCCAGACGGATAGCACGCTTGCGAATATCGTCGGCATCCTCTTCTTCTGCAGGGTTAGCTACTGGAGTCTCTGCTTGAAATGTAGAAAAAGGAATTCTCAGCACGGTACCTTTCTTCAGCTCGTAGCCAGGCGTATTCATCTCAGGGTTGGCTTTCATCAGTTGCTCGATGGTAATATCATACATACGGGAGATACCGAAGATGGTTTCCTTCTTCTTCACTTTATGCAGTCCGCGTATCTGTTCGCCCTCTTGAGCCATAGCCACACCGACCGATAGCCAGAAGGCTGCAAAGAACAAAAAATATCTTAAAACTCGCGTCATATTTTCAAAATTTAGTCATTTCGCGTACAAAAGTACAAAATAATTGTGAATTGGGGATGAATCTTTATGAAATATTTAGTAACTTTGCACTTTAAATGAGTAAAATATGAGATTTTTGCAGATATTACTTACTGTTTTTGCGATGTTTGTGTCGCTTTCGGCATCTGCACAGACTGTCGACATATCAGCAATATATATTGACGATAACGGCGTGGAGACCGAGACATGGAATGATTTTAGCGGTCAGGCTCCACTCAGTGTGTCGTTCCGTGCCAACCCACAGGATATGGAAGGACTGAACCCCACCTATGAGTGGCACTTCCGTATGGAGGGCGAGAGTAAGGACATGATGGTGCGCTACGAAGAGAATACCGACTACACCTTCACCAAAGCGGGTAAGACTTATGTCACCCTTTATGCCAACCTGGGCAATGAGGAGCGCGATTCTTCACAAATCTGCATCACCATCAGCGAGAGCAAACTCCTGATGCCAAATGCCTTTTCGCCAAACGGAGATAATCACAACGATGAATATAAGGCTAAGGAATACCAGAGTATTGTAGAGTTCCACGCGTACATATTTAATAGGTGGGGCCAGAAGCTCTTTGAATGGAGCAACCCAGCCGAAGGATGGGATGGTACTTACAATGGAAGTCCTGTTAAAGATGGTGTGTATTTTGTTGTGGTAAATGCCCGTGGTGCCGATGGCATCGTATATAACATCCGTAAAGACGTCAATCTGCTTCGCGGATATACCAAGACTGAATAGCAATGAATAGAGAAGATGAAAAAATAAATGTGTACGGAGCTCGCGTACACAATCTTAAGAACATAGATGTAGAGATACCACGCCATTCACTCACGGTTATTACCGGATTGAGTGGAAGCGGTAAATCGTCGTTAGCTTTCGACACGATATTTGCCGAAGGTCAGCGCCGATATATCGAGACGTTTTCGGCTTATGCCCGTAACTTCCTTGGCGGCATGGAGCGCCCTGACGTTGATAAGATTACCGGTCTTTCTCCTGTCATCAGCATTGAGCAGAAGACCACCAATAAGAATCCCCGTTCTACGGTAGGAACCACCACTGAGATCTACGACTATATGCGATTGCTCTTTGCCCGAGCCGGTCGCGCCTATAGCTTTGCTACCGGCGAGGAGATGGTTCGCTATACCGAAGAGCGTGTTCTCGATATGATTACCCACGATTACGCCGGCCACAAAATCTACATTCTGGCACCACTGGTACGCAGTCGTAAGGGTCACTATCGTGAGCTTTTCGAGAGCATGCGTCGAAAGGGATATATGCATATACGAGTTGACGGACAGATGTTGGAGATTGTACAGGGTATGAAGGTTGACCGTTATAAGAATCACGACATTGAGGTTGTTATCGACCGCATGAAGGTGCCCGAGACACCCGATGAAGAACGCCTTAAGAAATCTATTTCGATCGCCATGAAACAAGGCGATGGATTGATTATGATTCTCGATCAGGACACGGGGAAAATCAAGCACTTTTCCAAGCGACTGATGTGCCCCACCACAGGAATCAGTTACTCGGATCCTGCACCTAATAACTTCTCCTTTAATTCTCCCCAAGGTGCCTGTCCGCATTGTAAAGGTCTCGGTGTGATAAACCAGATTGACCTCGATAAAGTCATCCCAAACAAGAAGGCCACCATCCGCGAAGGCGGTATTGTGCCACTTGGCAAATATAAGAACCAGATGATATTCTGGCAGGTAGATGCCATCCTGAAGAAGTTTGAGTGTGACCTCAATACCCCCATCGGCGATATTCCCGATGATGCGATGAACGAGTTGCTTTATGGCTCACTCGAAGATGTTCGCATCGACAAGGAACTGGTACACACATCGAGCGACTATTTCGTCTCGTTCGATGGTATCATCAAGTATCTGCGCAACGTGATGGATAACGATGACTCAAGCGCCGGCCAGAAATGGGCCGACCAATTCTTGGCAGAAGTCACCTGTCCTGAATGTCACGGTCAACGACTCAATCGCGAGGCGTTATCTTATACTTTCGGTGGGCGCAATATTGCCGATCTTGCCAACATGGATTTGAATGATCTCCGAACATGGATTGATGATTTAGAGAAGAAAGCGGAAAGTGGAGAGTGGAAAGAGATTACCTCACAGGAATACAAGATTGCCAAGGAAATCTTGAAGGAGATCAAGACCCGTTTGGACTTCCTGCTCGAGGTGGGATTGAATTACCTGTCGCTCAATCGCCAATCGGCTACTTTGTCGGGTGGTGAGAGTCAGCGTATCAGACTGGCCACCCAGATTGGTTCGCAACTTGTAAACGTACTCTATATTCTCGACGAGCCTTCTATCGGACTTCATCAGCGCGACAACGAGCGACTTATCCGTTCACTCAAGGAGTTGCGCGACCTTGGTAATACAGTGATAGTCGTGGAGCACGATGAAGATATGATGCGTAGCGCCGATTACATTGTTGATATCGGTCCACGTGCCGGTCGCAAGGGTGGCGAGGTTGTGTTCCAGGGAACACCCGACGAACTGCTCAAGACCAACACGCTTACCGCTCAATATCTTAACGGCATGACGAAGATGGAGGTTGGCAACAGGCGTAAGGGTTCTGGTAAGAGTCTTATTCTCAAAGGCTGTACAGGTAATAACCTCAAGCATATAGATGCCGAATTCCCATTGGGAAAGCTGATTGTGGTAACAGGTGTCAGCGGCTCGGGCAAGTCAACTCTCATCAACGAGACGCTTCAGCCCATCCTCTCGCATCACTTCTACCGCTCGTTAAAGCGCCCAATGCCTTACGAGGCCATTGAGGGTTTGGAATATATTGATAAGGTGGTAAGTGTAGACCAGAGTCCTATCGGTCGCACACCGCGTTCTAACCCAGCCACTTATACGGGTGTATTCTCTGATATCCGCTCGCTCTTTGTAAACCTGCCCGAGGCCAAGATTCGCGGCTACAAGCCGGGTAGATTCTCGTTCAATGTTAAGGGCGGACGCTGCGAGACCTGCGGTGGAAACGGCTACAAGACCATCGAAATGAATTTCCTGCCAGATATTCAGGTGCCTTGTGAAGATTGTCATGGCAAGCGCTATAATCGCGAGACATTGGAGGTACGTTATAAAGGAAAATCGATTGCCGATGTACTTGATATGACCATCAATCAGGCCGTAGAGTTTTTCGAGAACGTGCCCGACATTCTGCGTAAGATCAAGAGTATTCAGGACGTCGGACTGGGTTATATCAAACTCGGTCAGCCCTCCACCACCCTTTCCGGTGGCGAGAGTCAGCGCATCAAGTTGGCCACCGAGCTTTCAAAGCGCGACACAGGTAAGACCATGTACATCCTCGACGAGCCAACAACTGGTCTGCACTTCGAGGATATCCGCATACTGATGCAGGTGCTGCAGCAGCTTGTAGACCGCGGCAACACCGTTATCATTATCGAGCACAACCTCGATGTCATCAAACAAGCCGACTGGATTATCGATATCGGTCCCGAAGGTGGTCGTAATGGTGGAGAGATACTTGCCACCGGCACCCCCGAGAAGGTAGCAAAAAGTAAGCGGGGCTACACACCCCGCTTTATCCAAGAAGTTCTTAATAAGTAATGCTTTTTTAGAACTTAAGCAAACCACCCAGGCCGCCTAATACCGACTCCTTCTTTGGACGGCTACGAACGGTTATCTTCTGTTGGTTCTCGAATGAGCTCTTAATAGCAGGGCCTCCGTTTTTCACTGAGCAGCGCGACAAGGTGCCGCTCATAACCTCCTGCACTTTTACTTCACCTATCTTCTTATCAACCTGCTCACCGGCAATCTCTATCTGACTGAACACCTCGAATATCTGTCCAACTTCGATACCCTTGTCGCTGCCAATGCTTATATAACAGCTCTTTGCACCCTTCTTGTTGTCAACCTCATCAAGAGCTTTGATGGTAGCTTCAACCTTGAAGTTCTCCTGCACAAAGCGGTTCATGCGCCCCTTGGCGTCATTGGCAGCACGCATAATGGCCTCATCTGACGAGTCACCCGTAGAACTCTCGATATAGGTCTCCGAGATAGCAGTCACACCCGTTTCTGTATTAATCAGCGTGAGCGTGTAATTAACATCACCCTCATAATAATAAGTTGTCTTACCACTAATGGTTGACGATTTGTGTGCACTGCTGACAGAATTCAGAATACCCTCAACCATCCATTGTATACCATTGTCGTTAAGGAACAACAGACGATCGTTTTTCACTGTAGGCAGATCGGCCATGGTACCGGCATCAACAACAGTAAGTCTGCCTGTACCAACTAATCCTGAGACAATAGCCTGCTGTACAGCATTACAAACAGAGCTGTTTGCAGTACTCTTGTTGGTAAACTTCTCTACTAACACACTTGGTTTGTCGTCCTGCGCCATTGCGCCAACAACACTCAGCAACAAGGCTGCCATTACAAATAGTTTTCTCATCTCTCTTGCTATTTTTATTGTTCTTTTTCGGTTGTAGTATTATTATTTCTCTTCAGGAACGATCTCTGCTTAGGTTTCTGTGCAGGTGCTGGTTTATCAGCCTCATCGGCAGGAGCCTGCACTTTGGTAACAGCCTTTGGCATGGTTTCGAATTTCTTTGCAGCCTTGCTGGCCATCTTCCAATTGCGCCAATCGGTAGATCCTACCGGAGCCGTAACCGTTGGAGTCTGACTCTTGTCGTTCGTAATGATGGAGGTCTCAGATACGTTCTTCGTCACATAATCACTCAATTCACCCAAAGTAACTGCACCACCACTCTTCTGCAGTTTATCAAGCAGGAAATAGGTAAACAGTCCGTGCTCTTTCGACTTCAGCGGATAAGCCGTCTCATTGCCTTGGGCAGCCGAGAACACTACCATATTGCCCGATACCGCTTTGATCCACTGAAGCAGGCATCCAGGAAAACCAGAGTTTGTGATGCTGGCATAGCACCCAATCGCTTATATAATACCTCTGTCGACAAGCCGCTTGATGGCTCTGTGCTATATCCGTCAACAGGAAGGAGATAGGCCTTTTTACTATCCTCATCAGGCATACCATGTCCGCTATAATACACAATGGCTCGTGCTTCTTTCTGCTTAACATTAATCACTTTTTCCAACCACGACAGGTTGTAGTTCATATCGTTGAGCGATGCATCGGGTACATATTTAATATTCTGTTC
>ONAK01000136.1 GCA_900315765.1 uncultured Prevotella sp.
GGTCTTGATAGTCTCAACAGTCTTGCGAACAGATGTTGGAGTGTCCTTGAAGCCCTCTAACCATTGGTCGAGGTCAATGCCACACTTACGGATGGTGTCAAGCGTTTCATCCGTCACACCACGGGCAATCATCTCGTGATGGAAGTGGTCGTAACTCATGTGGCAAGCTCCGCAATGCGAGTGCGCGACCACCATAATCTCCTGTACGCCCAGTTCATAAATGGCCACTATCAGGCTACGCATGGCTGAGTCGAAAGCCGAAATAACCAAACCTCCAGCGTTCTTGATAATCTTAGCATCACCATTCTTCAGACCGAGCGCCGCAGGGAGCAGTTCGGTTAATCGGGTGTCCATACAAGACAGTACCGCCAGTTTCTTGGAAATTGGTCTTAAACATACAAGTGAATTGACGGTTACTGATACCGTTACCGCTATAAAGATGGGGTCTGGGGACATGCCGGTATTGGCAACTCCTGCTATGATGGCATTGATGGAGAATGCCGCGATGCTTGCTGTCGCTGATGAACTGCCAGAAGGTAACACGACTGTTGGCGGTCATATAGAATCTTCGCATCTGAAACCCTCAAAGATTGGTGACAAAGTATCAACTACAGCCGAAGTGACTAAAGTTGATGGCAAGAAAATAGAGTTTAAGATATCTGCCTATTCTGGTGATGTGCTACTTGGTGAGGGTACACACCTGAGATTCATTGTTGACAGAGAACGGTTTCTGTCTAAGCTTGGTTAACATGGTACAGCAAATTGATTACAGTGTCAATATAAGATGAGAACAATATTTACTTTGATAGTTGCTACGTTATTTCAAAACATTATAGCACAAGAAAAGGAACTCTTAATTATTGGGACAATGCACGAAGTCCCTTCTATCGTGAGTCATAGTTATAGACCTCTACTGAAGTATGCAAAGAAGTATAAGCCCGAGGCTATCTTTGTGGAAGATATTAGACCCGATGATACATTGAGTCTTAAAAACTATACGCCCCGATTCTTAAAACTTGCTGATTCTATTTCGCATGTTAACACTTTAGACGAACAGAGATTCCATGATTTGAGAACAAAACAACTCACAGAAATGGATTCCAACGATTTCGCTTTTTTAGCAGATGCCTATTTGCAGAATAGAGACAGGGCAAACTATACTTATTATGATTATTTGAAAACTTATGGTGTTACAGGTTCCAAAAAACCGCTGAGGAAAGAGAATGGTGATCTGATATTCCCGCTTGCCATCTCGATGGGAATTACAGAACTCCTGCCTATTGATGACCATCAGGTTGAACCAGAATACCAGAAAGCCTGGAGGAACGCTATGAAGGCCAACTCTGGAACAGGAGATGACCTTATTCTAGCCAAATTGATTAAAAAGGATAGTCGCAGCAGAGTGTGGCCATCCCTTTGGGGCAGGCTTGGAAAACATACCAACAAGCCTGCAACGCTTCAACGATTCTACCTAATCAACTCTTGCCGATATGTTACTAAGCCCAACGAATATAGCCAGGCTGTTCAACGACTATGGGATGAAAGAAACTATCGGATAGCCGAAAATATCGCAGAGCAGATTAAGGCTCATCCTTACCATAAAAGTATTTTGGTTATTGGAGCAGGACATGTCATTAGCGTTAAGAATATGTTGAAGCAAGTTTGTCCAGAATTGCAAGTTAAATTAATGTACGAGGAATAATGATAAACCAGATTAGGAATCATGGCTCCACTCTGATTTAGAAATTGATTAGATATTGCATGACGCTCCCCAAGTTTATAGTGACCCTTGACGGCACCTTTCGCCTCGGTATGGTTAACCAGCATAAGCATCTACTGAAGCGGGGTGACCAGTGCATCGGCGGTGGGTACTACCATTTTGACTTTGTTTCCAACCGCATCCTCCTTGACAGGGAATCCTACGATTTTGGTCGCCCCAAATGGCATCTCCTGGAAACATTGAAAGTACCTTCTACGTATCGTGGCATGCGAATCGTCTATTCGTATGATAATGGGTTCCATGATGATTTCAACGTCAGCGAAGAACTGAATATTGAATACTATGACTGACTACGATTCCATATGGCGCACGCAGGATGAGATTAGAACG
>ONAK01000086.1 GCA_900315765.1 uncultured Prevotella sp.
ACGACGACCTATTGCGTTAATTACTTCCATCTTTCCTTATTATTTATACTGGTTAATATCAATAGTCTTTGGCTGCTGAGCGGCATGTGGATGCTCGGTACCCTCGTAGATGAAGAGGTTGTTCAGCAGGCTACGGCCCAGAGGACCTTTTGGCAGCATACCCTTAACGGCATGGCGAAGCATCTTCTCTACACCACCGTTCTTCTTGCGAAGCTCAGCAGGAGTGTTGAAACGCTGGCCACCAGGATAACCTGTGTAGCGGGTATAAACCTTATCGGTCTCTTTCTTACCAGTGAAAACTACCTTATCGGCGTTGATAAGGATTACATTGTCACCACAATCAACGTGTGGAGTGAAAGTTGGCTTGTACTTTCCGCGGATCAGCTTAGCTACCTTTGAAGCGAGACGACCAACAACCTGGTCTGTGGCATCGATTACCACCCACTCCTTCTTTGCTGTTTCCTTGTTTACAGAAAGTGTCTTGTAACTCAAAGTGTTCATTTTTAAATTTTACTACTAAAAAACAGTTTAACTTATAATATAATATGTACGCGCATAAACTCACTCCCAGGGTCTAACTCCCGGTTGTCAGTCTAACGTCGCACCCGTAGGGCTGATTCCCTGACGGGGATCATTGAAACGCTGATTCACGAACCGCCATGCCCGGCCAAAGACACCGCTATTCACACAACATTTCACGGGGATTCTAAGTCTCTCCCCTAAATCGGTGTGCAAAGGTACTAACTATTTTTATTATATAAGAATAATTTAACGCTTTTCTGTATTTTTAAGATTTCTTTCTTAGAAATCCATGTTATCTAGCGAATCGCTGAAGTCCTTTGGCTGTTCCTCTTTTGGAGCCTCAGTCTGCTGCTCTGGACGAGGGCGACGCTCACCACGATCATGACGATCTCCACGCTCACGACGGTCACCACGATCCGGACGACGGTCACGGCGCTCACCATTACGCTCAGGGCGCTCACGACGCTCACCACGAGCTGGACGCTCAACATAGTCGGCAGGCTTCTCAATCAGCACACGATGTGAGAGCTTGTACTTACCTGTCTTAGGATCAATCTCGAGCAGCTTAACCTGGATGTGGTCGCCCTCCTTGATACCAGCCTCCTCAACAGTCTCAAGGCGCTTCCAGTCAATCTCTGAGATGTGCAGCAGACCGTCCTTACCAGGCATGATCTCTACGAAGCATCCGTAAGGCATGATAGAACGAACCACACCGTCGTAAACCTCGCCAACCTCAGGAATGGCTACGATAGCCTTAATCTTGCCGATGGCAGCATCGATGCTATCCTTGTTAGGAGCAGATACCTGAACCTTACCTACACCGTCAACCTCGTCGATAGTGATGGTTGCACCAGTATCCTCCTGCATCTGCTGGATAATTTTTCCGCCAGGGCCAATCACAGCGCCGATGAACTCCTTAGGAATCTCGAGCTGAACAATGCGTGGAACCTGTGGCTTCATCTCTGCGCGTGGCTCAGCGATAGTGTCGGTGAGGCACTTCAGGATGTGCTCACGACCGGCCTTAGCCTGCATCAGAGCCTTCTCCAGAATCTCGAAGCTCAGACCGTCGCACTTGATATCCATCTGGGTAGCTGTCAGACCATCCTTTGTACCAGTGGTCTTGAAGTCCATATCACCCAGGTGGTCCTCGTCGCCAAGGATATCGCTGAGTACAGCATACTTATCTTCGCCTGGATTCTTAATCAATCCCATGGCAATACCTGAAACAGGCTTCTTCATTGGAACACCAGCGTCCATCAGGGCGAGTGTACCAGCACATACGGTAGCCATTGATGACGAACCGTTCGACTCGAGGATCTGGCTTACCAGACGAACTGTGTAAGGGAAGTCCTCAGGAATCTGGCCCTTCAGTCCGCGCCATGCCAGGTGACCGTGACCAATCTCACGGCGGCCTACGCCGCGCTGAGCCTTAGCCTCACCAGTACAGAATGGGGGGAAGTTATAGTGAAGCAGGAAGCGCTGGTAGCTCTTGTCGAGTACGTCGTCAACCATCTTCTCGTCAAGCTTTGTACCCAGAGTACAGGTAGAGAGCGACTGTGTCTCACCACGAGTGAAGATTGAGCTTCCGTGAGGCATTGGCAGAGGAGAAACCTCGCACCAGATAGGACGGATCTCGTCGGTCTTACGACCATCGAGACGGATACCCTCGTCGAGGATACAGCGGCGCATGGCGTCGCGCTCAACGTCGTGGTAGTAGCGATCCATCATGGCGTACTTCTCTTCCATCTCGTCCTCAGTCAGGTCGGCATGCTCAGCAGCATACTTCTCCTTGAAGTCGGTCAGGATCTTCTCGAAGGCATCAGCACGGTCCTGCTTGGGCAGAGCCTGCTTGGTAACATCGTAAGCGGGCTGATACAGCTCCTTGTTCATACGCTCACGCAGCTCCTCATCGTTCACCTCGTGGTCGTACTCACGCTTTACATCCTTACCAAGTTCCTTTGAGAGTTCGGTCTGAAGCTCACACATGGGCTTAATAGCAGCCATAGCAGCCTTCAGGGCGCCGATCATATCCTGTTCTGACACCTCTTTCATCTCACCCTCTACCATCATGATGTTCTCGGCCGAAGCACCAACCATGATATCCATATCGGCCTCCTTCATCTGCTCGAAGGTTGGGTCGATAACGTACTCACCGTTGATACGGGCTACACGAACCTCACTGATGGGGCACTCGAAAGGAATGTCTGAGCAAGCCAGAGCAGCAGAGGCAGCAAAACCTGCCAGAGCGTCGGGCTGGTCAACACCATCGGCTGAGAGCAGCATAACATTTACAAATACCTCAGCGTGATAGTTCGAGGGGAAGAGTGGGCGGAGCACACGGTCCACCAGTCTTGATGTCAGGATTTCGTTGTCGCTGGCTTTGCCTTCGCGCTTGGTAAATCCACCGGGGAAACGTCCGGCTGCACTGTACTGTTCACGATAATCTACCTGCAAAGGCATAAAATCTGTTCCGGGAACTGCATCTTTTGCGGCACAAACAGTGGCTAGTAGTACGGTGTTGTTCATCTTCAACATGACAGCACCATCGGCCTGTTTTGCCACTTTCCCGGTTTCAATGGTGATGGTTCTTCCATCAGCCAATTGAAGGGTCTTCGTAATTACGTTCATCTTGTTTAAAACATCTAATATATATAAAACAGGCGCAAAGTTACACATAATTATATTAATAAACGAGAAAACTCAATATTTTTTTTAATTTTTCACTATTCACTATTCTCTATTCAGCAAAAAAATTATATCTTTGCACCCGCAAAACGTAAATTCTAATTAAAAATGAAACATATTTATAAAGCTGCAGTCGTGGTTCTGGCTGCATTATCAGTTGCCTCGTGCAACAACAATAAGTTTACCGTTGAGGGCCAGATTTCTGGCGCCAAGGATTCTGTGCTTTATTTTGAAAATGTGGGACTTGAGGGCATCAATGTTCTTGACTCTGTAAAGTTAAGTGATTCGGGTGATTTCTCGTTCAGTCAGGATGCTAATCAGGCTCCTGAATTCTATCGTCTTCGCATTGCCGACCAGATTATCAATGTGAGCATCGACTCTACCGAGACTGTTCAGGTTAAGGGTCAGTATCCTGGTATGGCATCAAATTATACTGTAAGCGGCTCTGATAACTGCGATAAAATCCGTGAGTTGGCTCTTAAGCAGATTGATTTGCAGGCCAAGGCTATTGCATTGCAGAGTAACACCGAACTTGGTATTGTAAAGGCTAACGATAGTATCCAGACTCTTATCGATGCCTATAAGGAGGAAGTTAAGCGTAATTATATCTACAAGGAGCCTTATAAGGCTTATGCATATTTTGCGCTGTTCCAGACTATTGGCAATTATCTCATCTTTAATCCACGCAGCAACAAAGAAGATATCAAGGCGTTTGCCGCTGTTGCTACCAGCTGGGATACCTATTATCCACATGCAGAGCGTGGTCAGAACTTGCACAATATTGCCATAGAAGGCATGAAGAACCAGCGTATTGTAGAGTCGCAGAATGCTGATATTCAGGTAGACGCCAGCAAGGTTCAGGAGGCAGGAGTACTGGATATCGCTCTTCTCGACAACAAGGGCGTGATGCGTCATCTTACCGATCTGAAAGGACAGGTAGTTCTGCTCGACTTCCATGTTTTTGCCATGGATGAGTCGCCTGCTCGTATCATCACTCTGCGCGAACTTTATAATAAGTATCATGCTCAGGGACTTGAGATTTTCCAGGTTAGTCTGGATTCTGATGAGCACTTCTGGAAGCAGCAGACAGCAGCTTTGCCTTGGATCAACGTTCGCGATGAGGACGGTGTGAACTCACAGCGCCTCACACTGTACAATATCCAGGCTGTTCCTGATTTCTTTATTATCGACCGTGGCAACAATCTTGTTAAGCGTGCCGCTCAGATAAAAGATCTTGAGGCAGAAATCAAGGCGCTTCTCTAAGACTATAAATCTATGATATAAAAAAGCAGGGAACTGTAAATCCCTGCTTTTTTTGAACAGATTGAAAAGGTTTTGAACGAATCGGAATACAACAATCTGTTTTTGAACACCGACGAAAATTAAACGAACACAGCAGAAAGACGATTTGACTGCCTTTTTGTACTTTTGCACCCAGAAACCAGAATTTGTAATAACTAAAAAATATAATTTTAATAATGAATATTTCGTTTCATCAAATTAGTTTGGTTGTGATGACTGTAGCAATGTCGTTCAGTTGCAGTCATAGCGTGTCGGCCCAGCAGCTTAGGGCAGAAAATATCGACGAGGTAGTAAAGGCGATGACCCTTGAAGAGAAATGCCATATGGTGCTGGGACGCGGCATGCACTTCAACGACGAAGCCAAGTTCCCAGGTACTGCTGGTAGTACTTTCTCTATTAATCGTCTGGGCATTCCTGAGACCTATTGTGCTGACTCTCAGCAGGGATTGCGTATGAATGCTACACGTGCGTGGGATCATCATGATTATTATCCTACTGACTTTGTGGCCTCTATGACACTCGCCTCAACTTGGGACCGTGAGGCTGCCTTCAAGGTGGGTCAGGGCATTGGTAATGAGGTGCGTGAGTTCGGACTCGACTGGATTCTTTCTCCAGCCATGAACCTGATTCGTAATCCATTGTGCGGCCGTAACCACGAGTATTATTCAGAGGATCCTTATCTCTCTGGAACTATCGCTGCCGGCTATGTGAAGGGTGTTCAGAGTGAGGGTACAGCTGCAAGTCCCAAGCATTTTGTGGCTAACAACCAGGAGACAAACCGTAACAACAATATCTCGCAGGTATCTCAGCGTGCGTTGCGCGAAATATACCTGAAAGCCTTTGAGATTATGGTGAAGGAGAGTGATCCTTGGACCATCATGACATCGTATAACAAGTTGAATGGCCCTTATGCTGTTCAGAATCGTGAGCTGCTTACTACGATTGTTCGCGACGAGTGGGGATGGAAGGGCATGTTTGTAAGCGATTGGAATGCAGGCGACGATGCCGTAGCTGCTATGATGGCTGGTAACGATATGCTGCAGCCTGGTCAGGACAAGCAGTATAAGGCCATCTACGAGGCAGCCAAAAGCGGCAAACTGCCTATGGAGGTGCTCGATGCCAACGTGAAGCGTATATTGGAATATGTGGTAAAGACTCATAACTTTAAGGGCTATAAGTATAACAACGAGCCAGATCTTAAAGCCCATGCCCAGGTGGTTCGTGAGGTTGGTGCCGACGGTATCGTGCTCCTGAAGAACAACGGCGTCCTGCCTCTTAGTAATCTCTCACCTCTAACCTCTCACCCCTCACCTCTGAAAGTTGCTCTGTTCGGATGCACCAGCTACGATTGGATTTCTGGTGGTTCAGGTTTTGGCGGAACATCTGTTGGTCACTATACCGTATCTCTGGTAGAGGGTATGCGTTCTGCAGGCTATGAGGTTTATAAACCATTGATTAATATTTACACCCAGCATATTGCGGCTGAGGAGAAGAGGCTCTTCCCCAATGGTCGTCCTCCATTCTCGCTCACTCCACCAGCACGCGCTGAAGAGAAGCAGTTTACTGCCGATGAGCTTACAGCAGCTATAGAGGGTAGCGATGTAGCAATCATCTCTCTGGGCCGCAAGAGTGGTGAGGCTGCCGACCGCAGCGAGAGCGATTTCTATCTGAAAGAGGGTGAAAAGCAGTTGATTAAGGCTGTTAGCGAGGCCTATCATGCTAAGGGCAAGCAGGTAGTAGTATTGCTCGATATCTGTAGTCCTATCGATGTTGCCTCTTGGCAGAATCAGATTGACGCCTTGGTATGCACCTGGCAGGGCGGTCAAGAGAGTGGTTTCAGCGTAGCCGATGTACTCTCAGGCAAAGTAAACCCCAGCGGCAAGCTGCCTATGACTTTCCAGAACAACTATGGCGATGCCTATGCCGACAAGAACTTCCCCAGCAATGTTGATGATAAGACACTTGGCGCCATGTTTATGTGGGGCTACAACAAAGATCAGGCTCCCAAGGAGCGCAAGCCACAGGCAAACATCGACTTCACCAACTATGAGGAGGATATCTATGTAGGCTATCGCTATTTCGACAGCTTTAACAAGCCTGTAGCTTATCCATTCGGATTCGGACTCAGCTATACCACTTTTGCTTATGAGAATCTGAAAGTAACTGAGGCAAATGGTGTTTATACTGTTAAGGTTGATGTTAAGAATACAGGTAACAAGGCTGGTCGCAATGTGGTAGAGCTTTTCGTCGCTGCTCCAAATAGCAAGAAGGCAAACAAGCCCGCTAAGGAACTCCGCAACTATACCAAGACCAAGCTGCTGCAGCCTGGACAGACTGAGACCGTGACCATGATTGTCAAGACCGAAGACCTTGCTTCGTTCAACGAGAAGGCCTCTGCCTGGAAGACCGATGCTGGTCGCTATGATTTCCTGATCTGTTCATCAGCCAGCGATGTTGAGGCTAAGGCCACAGCTACTGTAAAGGCTTGGACTAAGAAAGTGAATAATGTGATGAAACCCAATGTGAAACTTAACTTACTTAAAAGGTAATATAACAATCTTATGAACAAAAAAATGATGACTTTTGCGCTTGCAGCTATGTGCTGTCTTGGCGCTCAGGCACAGGAGAAACTCTTCAACAGTGCCAGTGTTCAATCTCCAGTTGTAAACAAAGACGGAACCGTTACATTCAACCTCTTTGCTCCCAAGGCAATCAAAGTAGAGGTTACAGGCGATTTCCTGCCTACTCAGCAGGTTGATATCCCTGGCTATGGCAAGTACGATGCTCCAGGAGTGGCTCAGCTCAAGGAGGGTAAGAATGGCGTTTGGAGCTATACTACCGATAAGCTGGCTCCTGAGATGTACAGCTATACCTTCAATATCGATGGAATGACAGGTGTAAAGGACCCTGCTAACATCTATGTAAATCGTGATATTGTATCGTTCTCTAACATCTTCATCGTTAGCAATCAGAAGGGCGACAGGGGCGATCTGTATAAGGTAAACGAGGTGCCTCACGGAAACCTCTCTAAGGTTTGGTACAACAGTCCCACGCTGAAGATGCAGCGCCGTATGACTATCTACACACCTGCTGGTTACGACAAGGGTGGTAAGTATCCTGTATTGTATCTGCTTCATGGTGCTGGTGGCGATGAGAACGCCTGGAGCGAGCTCGGACGTGCTGCACAGATTCTCGATAACCTGATTGCTACTGGTAAGGCTAAGCCAATGATCGTTGTGATGCCTAACGGCAATCCTAACTGTCAGGCTGCTCCTGGCGAGTGGTCATGGGGTATGTATACACCAGGCTTCCGCGACAGTGGTACTGGTCCTACAGCTCCTGCTGCAGCCTCTATCCCCGAGAGCTTCATGGATATCGTAAACTATGTTGATGCCAACTATCGCACCCTCAAGGATCGTTCTCACCGTGCCATCTGCGGTCTGTCAATGGGTGGTGGTCACACCTTCCACGTAAGTCTGCTTTATCCTAACAAGTTCGACTACTATGGATTGTTCTCTGCCGGCCTACATCTGAATAATGGCTCATTCGAGTCTTCGTTTGCTAAGCAGATTGAGAATAGCCCCACCTTCGCTCAGCAGAGTGCTAAGCTGTTTGGTAGCAAGCCAAAGCTCTATTGGATGGGTATGGGTAAGACCGACTTCCTTTATCAGAGCACAGTCGACCTGCGCAATTACTGGGACAGCAAGGGTTATAAATATGAATATGTAGAGACCGATGGTGGTCACATCTGGCGCAACTGGCGTATCTACCTCACCATGTTCGCCCAGAAGATTTTCAAGTAAAAAAAAGGCCCTTCGCCAATCGCGAAGGGTCTTTTTTGGTTTAATCAAAGTCCCATACCTTTACATAATGATCAAACTTCACTTCCTCAGTATTCCCAAACTTTGCCAGCACCTCTATAATCTCTTTCTGCCGTTTGGGTGAAATCATAATCTCGCCATGATGAGCGCGATAGTACTGTCCGTTGCCGTTGCCAAACAGTGAACTGACACTACGACGCGCTTCAGCCTTCATATAACTTGGGATGTTACGATATAGCTGTGAGAATCCCCATGCCTTCTGTACCAGCTTCTTCTCGTTATAGCAGCGGCACTTGCCATTCTGCCAAGCTGCAGGAAAAACAGCCTGACCTTTATAGTAATCGCCGTCCGTCAGCAGTTTAGCCTGATAGTGCAGGCACTTATCCTTATCTGTACAATCGCCGTTGAAACACAGCGCATATCCACCTGGGATATCTTTTGCTTTCAGTTCTTTTTCTTCCATTGTAAATTCTATTTTTTTATAAAGTTATCAAAAAAATCACTCATCTCTCAAGAAATCTCTCGAAACGCCCGTGTACAAAGGGTTTGAGAGGGGTGAGAGATGTTTGAAATCTCTCCCTAATCTCTCAACAATCTCTCAGGCAACCCTCACAGGAATCACATCGTAGTAAGAGATATGTGCCTTCTCTTTGCACTTAAATCCCAGAGCCTTGATGGTTTTGCCCAGTCGCACCTTGTTGCCTACGGTGTTTGGCAGCGAGGGATAGCTCTTGCGCATCATCTCTATCATCTGGTCGCAGTTCATCGTCTTTGCCACCTCGCCCTCTTCAGGCTGACGGAAGCAGGCCACAAACATCTCTCCAAGGTCCTTCTGCTCCATAAACTCCTGATTCAGCTGCTGGATACGGGCCACCTCATCGTTTGTGAACCAGTAAGGCGATTTCAGCTCCTGCAGTTCGTAAACCACCTGAGCATAAAGCTGACCATAGTCGATATCGCCCTCGTTGTTTACCAGCTGTCCGTCAGGTATCTGTATGCAGATGTATCGACGGCTTCCTGTTGGGTCAGTCAGCGGATGCGGATTGTTTGTGGTAGCCACAAACGATGCATATCGGGGCCTATCCTCCTGAGTTCGACCAAATATGGGTCGACCGTTCACCTTACTTACAGACAGTGTCTGTTTCAGCTTGGCGTGCTGAGTGGCGCTGATGGCCTCGAGCTCATCGAGATTCACGATGAGGTTATTGGTAAGCGCCATCTCCTTGTCGAACTTATTGCCAAGGTTCAGGTGATCCAGATAATACTCTCGCAGCTCCAGAGGCAGCAGGCGGCGCACAAAGGTGGTCTTTCCGCATCCCTGATGGCCGATAAAGGTTGGTACACACTCGTTGCCGTGCAGCATATCCATCTGCAGCCAGTGGGCTACGGCTGAGCGGAGCCAGATGGTGAGATAGTTCAGCTGTTCAGAGCTGAGGCCAGGGAGGCGTCCGAAAACCTTAGCTATATGGTTCTGTCCGTCCCATTTGGGTAGATGAGTCAGGAAAGCCTGCACAGGGTTGTGTTCAGGCACTTCCTCAGATTCCACATACTCCGTAATCTCCGTTTTAGGACTGCCTTTCTCCAGAATCTGTTCGCGCTTGGCACGAATCACGATACTGTTAAGAGCCGCCTTTGTCAGAGGACGGAATACATCACATTCGGCTTCACCACTTGGCTTAGCCTGGAATTCTACCTTTCCGTTCAGTGTGTTTCGACGGAAGCGGTAGTTTTCCATGAGGAACAGCTCGATTGCGAGCGTTGCCTCCTGTGAGGCACATGATACCTCACTCTTAATTTCAGAGTTTTTTTTCATACAATATCAAGTTTTTAATGATCAATCCTACTCCTTATAGCCGATTCCTTTTAGGCCTCATTTGTGCGCTTCTCACAGCGTCCGTTTTCTAGGTGCAAAGATACAAAAAAAAATAGCGTTTTGCAAGTTTTTCGGCCATTATTTTTCATTTTTTCTTCAAATGTTAAAATCTGGCTGAGGTGTGTGTTCCTGGAGGGATCAGTTGAGAGATTTATGAGAGATTTGGGAGAGATTTCAAAAATCTCTCACCCCTCTCAAACCCTTTGTACACGGGCGTTTCGAGAGATTTGTTGAGAGATGAGAGAAAAATTCGATAAACTATATATAAAAATAGGTTATTGTATTCGAGTTATGTGTATGAGTCATTCGGATTATGTCTATAAAGTGTTCAACCTATTCCTTAGGGGGTATTCCCTTCTTTGGAACACTTTATTCCCAACTAGGGAACATTTTATTCCCAGTTAGGGAACAATCCATTCCCGCCTTGGGAACAAAAAGATACAATATGTAGTTTAACGATTTTAGTTGACTACTTGGAGCCTTATTTGTGATAAGGGTTGACCTAGGGTTAAACTTATTTTTAATTCATGTTGACTCGACTTTAC
>ONAK01000092.1 GCA_900315765.1 uncultured Prevotella sp.
ACGGATACCATATAGTTGTCTGAATCACGTATTGATTGTAAACTGCCTCACGGCAGTATAGGTTTATCTATATTTTTGGTTAATCCCGGGGGGATTAACCGTTATTTCTTCACCCTACTCTTCTCTTAAATTTGTGAAAGCAGGTCGTTAACCTCTTTCTGTAGAACTAGATAATCTGTGCCTGTAGCGGGTGTTAATTGTTAACTTGTTAAATGTTAATTCTCAAGGCTCTGCTTGTACCACTCGAACAACTTCTTCACACCTTGGGAAATCTATCAGAATTTCCTCTATGAGTATTTTAACATCCATAATTTAAAAACAGCCCCCTACGGCGGTTGTAATATTGCTTTTCTGAGGGCGTTGAAGAGTTCTTGGAGTTCCTCTTCTTGTCGTGATTTATCACCTTTATGGTGGGAGATAATGGCGCGATAGCCAGCTATCAGCTGAGAGGTTTTTAACTCGAATTCCTCGGGAAGATTGTTGTTTTAGACTCCACAAAAGGTACCATGAGGTAGACTGAAGCCATCCTCCATGGCACGACGCTGACGATAGAAGCAATTATCCATCTTCTTCAGCAACATCACAGCCAGCGATTTTGCCGCGCGGCTGGGGGCGAGGAGCCACCAAAGAGCGAGGGCGGGTCGGGAGCGAGCACCGCGAGCGGGGCTGAAGCGAGATGTCTCGACTACGCTCGACATGACATTGAAGTCCCTAACCTATTGTGTAGACGACTACTACGGCGAGGGCCATGATGATGGCGATGATGATGAGGGTGAGCTTCAGGACCTTCTCGATGAGTTTTTTGCGCTGAATGGCGGCTAAGCTCTTCTGCTTAAACAAACTTGAGCCATCCTTCTTATGATGATGATGGTGGTGATGATTATTATTATTGTTATGTTCTGACATAATACTAATAATTATATTTAATATTTAATATCTGTCCTTTTCTTTCGGCGCAAAAGAAAAGAACTAAAAGAAAGCATCACCCCTCCAAGGCCTCCCCTCAAGGTGAGGATGCAACCGCTCCTCCTGTCGCTCTTTCATTAAGGTACGCCTGACCATCAAAGGTCTGGCGTGTTTTCTGCGACTACGCGTAGCTGGTCGCTTTTTGGCTTTAGCCAATACTAATACCTGAAAACTGAGGGGGTGCCGCGCGGCTGGGGGCGAGAAGCCACCAAAGAGCGAGGGTGGGTGGGAGCGAGCTATGCGAGCGGGGATTAGGCGTTAACAAGCAATTCCCTACCCTTTTTATTTCAGAATATTATACAGCAATGATGTGAGCGAGATGAGGATGCTGGTGGCGGAGAACCAGAGAGTGGTGGTTTGACCTACCGTTGAGTTCTGGGCCTTGACCTTGTTGGGCTCTACGTAAACAACATCGTTCTGCTGCAGATAATAATAAGGTGAGTTGACGATGTTGGCATCGTTGAGGTTCAACGTAACCATAGACTTCTTACCTGTGGCATCCTCACGAATAAGCTTTACGCGGTCGCGAACACCATAGATAGTAAGGTCGCCTGCCTTAGCTAAAGCTTCAAGAATGGTAATCTTCTCACGTGACACCTGGAAGCTACCTGGGTGAGCCACCTCACCCATAACCGAAACTGAATAGCTTGACATAGTAACGGTGACAACAGGATTCTCGCTCTCGGCCATATATGGGCGAACCTTATCGGTGACCAGTGCCTCGGCCTCTGACTTGGTGAGTCCACCAACCTTAAGTTTACCGATGATGGGCATATTGATATAGCCCTGATTGTCCACCAGATAAGGCATCAAGGTACCGCCAGTGGTGCTGATAGTACGGCCCTGAGTATAGGAGTTCTGCAACAGCAGATTGAAAGGCAGAGACACCTCTGGGGTTGTGGTATTTATAGAAATAGTGATCTGATCCTTTGGCATGATGCGGGCATCATAAAGGAAACGAGAATTATCGAAGTTAATACTGTCGCTATTCTGGAAGTAAGCGACATTCTTTGTACTACCACAGCCAGTGAGCAGCAGAGCTGCGAGCAGTGGCAATGCAAAAATTACACAATGTAAAAATGTAAGTTTTTTCATATCTTTACTTTTTTATTTCTTAGAACTGCCACCAGTGTTTCTTCTTTGGAGGCTCGGAATGGCCATGAGGCGACTGAGAAACAATCTCATCGATGACATCGTCCCACTTATGCTTATTCTTTATCATCTTATAGATGGTGCCCCAGTCAGGCAGACCGCCAATATTGCGATCGTCGATAAACACATCGACCTTAAGCTTGCGCGAAAAGTGGGGATTGTTATCGGTGGTCTCCTCAGGATAGTCACGATTGATGGCATAGAACTCAAGCCCGCGTTGGCGACACCACTCGACTGCTTCGTCGAGGAGTTCTCCCTCACGTACCGACCACAAGATAAGCCGATGGCCATCCTGTCGGAGCATCTTTAATGTATCAATGGCAAAGGGTATCTCCTCGCCAATTTTTGGGTATTTATGGGTAACTATAGTACCGTCAAAATCTACTGCGATTAGCATAGAAAAATGCAAAAATGTAAAAATGCAAAAATGTAAGACTACTTTTTGATTGAATCGTCATCTTTGTTTGAGTAGCGGCTTTCGGCGTAGCTGCCATAATTGCCGTAGTTGCCATAGCCATAGCGGCCGTAGCCGTACTTGCCGTAACCATAGCGACCGTAGCCATAGCGGCCGTATTTGCCGTACTTGCCATAGCCATAATAGTAGCCATACTTCTTCTTTGACATATCAACACCATTCAGGATGACACAGCAGTTGTTTATCTTCTTCTCGGCTACAAGCGAGTTAAGTAAACCGATATTAGCCTTTGGTGTATAATCGGCACGGGTTACGTAGCAGCTTACATTAGCATAACGACCAATCTGCAAGGTATCGGTTACCAAGCCTACAGGTGCTGTATCAAGTATGACATAATCATATTGCTTCTTCAATATTTCGATGACCTGATGCAGGTTCTCACGAGCCAACAACTCGGTTGGGTTTGGAGGTGTAGGACCTGCCAACAATAGATCAAGGTTCTCATTAACGCCCGAAGGACAAATGGTGGTACGAAGATCCTGCTCGGTAACGGCATCCTTTACCAGCAGCTGGGTGACACCAGTAGTACGGTCTTTCAAACTGAACAAGCGTCCCAATGCTGGCTTACGGATATCGAGACCACAGAGCACCACCTTCTTACCCAACAAGGCGAACGACACGGCCAAGTTGGCAGCAAGGAAGGTTTTACCCTCACCCGAAGTACTCGAGGTAAAGAGGATGACTTTTTCGTCTTCCTTCATCATAAACTGGATATTGGTGCGCATTGAACGGAAAATCTCGTCGATCTGATTATTCTTATTTGCCTGAACCACAATGCCGGCAGCTGTCTTAACCGAATCACTTGCAACTGGTACATCGGCCACAATAGGCAACTTAGTGAGGCGTTCCAAATCGTCATGACCTTCAATACGGAAGCTAAGCAACTGAATGACATAAAGCACAGCAAGAGGGATGGCAAAACCAACAGCCATGGCTGCAATGAGGATGATGGCCTTCTTTGGACTTACCTGGCCCTCGAAGAGAGGCTCATCGATGAGCTTACCTTTATCGGCAGTAGCGGCCAGAGAGATTGAGTTCTCCTCGCGCTTCTGCAATAGCAACAAGTAAAGACCTGACTTAACCTCCTGCTGGCGACCAATCTGGTTGAGCACGCGCTCCTGCTCAGGAGTGCTGCCGATGCGGCCCTGATACTTGGCCAACTGGCGCTGGAGTGTCTGGCGCTGGATGTCGGCTGTGCGGCGTGCCTGCAACAGAGCAGTGCGGATAGAGGCCTGCAGATCGTCGAGAGTAGAGGTTAATGTAACAACCTGAGGAGCCTGGAGGCTGGCTGTTTTCAGATAGCGGTTGCGCTCCTGAACGGCTTTATTATATTCAGCAATCAGCGAGGTAGAAGCCTGGTCGGTCATACCTACGTTAGAAGGGATAATCTTATACTGATTAGCAGGATTATCAACAAACTCGCGGAGATAGTCCATCAGCTGAATCTGAGAAGAAACCTCGCTGAGTTTGGTTTCATACTGGGTGCTCTGAGCCAGCGACTGCGAAGCATCCATGTTCAGCTGGGTAACAGAGTTGCGCTTCTTATAGTTCTCGAGTGCATCCTCAGTTGAGCCCAGCTCAGCATCGATCTTCTCCAAACGGGTGTTGATAAACTCCTCGGTCTTAAGTGCTATCTCGTTCTTATCGGCATTGGCCTGACGGTTATAGCACTCAGCCAACTGGCAGAGATAGTCGATACCACGGTTTACATTCCTATCATTAAGAGTAAGCTCAGCAATAGAAGTGAGCTTAGAGGTAGGAGAAACTTCGAGAGCCTTGACATAAGCTGTCGCCATAGACATAGGGGGCTGTATGACCACCATATAGCGCGTGCCATCTTCCATCTCGTTTTTACCATTCTGAAGGAATGTAAGTACACCATAGGCGGTCTTAACTGTTCCTGGCAAAGAAGTTAATGTCTTTGAGAAATCAGAGGTGGACTCGCCCTTACACAGTGTTTCTCCCTCGATATAATATTTATCATCGCTACGAGAAATGGTGAGCTTAATAGACTTAGCACCATCAAGTAACTCCTTATCCCACTGATCAAGTGAAACAGAATCAATTTCAACGTTAACAGGCTGCTTCTTATAAATGAGATGCTTTGACAGACGGCCATAAGCATAATACTGGGTATACAGCTTCAAATCCTTTATGGCCTCACGAGCCAGGATACGAGAACCGAGGATCTCGACCTCGTTGTCGATACCGGCAGAATTACTCATAAATCCGAAATCCTGCATGTTAGCCAGCATCTGAGTAGCAGAACTGCGTCGACGGGTGTCGTCGTCCTTAATAAGCATCTTGGCCGACACCTTATAAACAGGCTTAGCGTAGCGCAAATAGATCAACGCACCACACAGGCAGATGAACAACGACAACAGGAACCACTGCCAGTTGAGCACCAGCATGGCAAAGAGGTTCTGGAATGAAAACATAGACTGCTCGTCCTGAAGATTGGTATCCTCACCATCCTCTAATAACAATTTAGTTTCGTCAATCATATAATTTTAATATAAAGCGTATTTCTTCTCTTCCGAACTGACATGCATAAAATGCTGTAGGCCAGTACGTTAGCGTAATATCAGGTCCAGTTTTTAAATAAACACACGGGTAAATTTAAGAAATCGATTTCCCAAGTGCGCTGCAAAGTTACACAAATATTTGAGATTAACCAAAAAAAAAAGCAAATAAAATAAAAAAAGTAGCCGATTGGGCTACTTTTCATATCATTTATCAAGCGCTTCGTAGATTGAATTGTTCGATTTGTATTCAGGCACTATAGCTTTCATCTTCGCGACGGTATTCATATCATCGTATAGCTTGGCGATGGATATCAGGTCATCAATATCCCGGCAAACCTCATCGTAATCATACTCTCGGACCTCTGCGATACGAATTTTCTCGTGGAACGTAGGCTTAGTGCCCTCAAGTTCGTTAAGCACCTCCTCGTAGAGCTTCTCGCCTGGGCGCAGACCAGTGTACTCAATCTCCACATTCTTAGCACCAGAGAGTTTAATCATACGTTTGGCCAGATCGGCAATCTTCACCGGCTTACCCATATCGAACACAAAAATCTCGCCTCCGTTACCCTTGGTACCAGCCTCAAGAACCAGTTTACAAGCCTCGGGGATGAGCATAAAGAATCGCACGATGCGCTCATCAGTAACCGTTACCGGACCACCGTTCTTAATCTGCTCACGGAACAGAGGTATAACACTACCGTTTGAACCGAGCACATTTCCGAAGCGGGTGGTAACAAACTGAGTTCGTGTTTCTACATCTACCTTCTTCTGCTTAATGGCAAGGTCGAGTGCCTGCACATATATCTCACAGATACGCTTAGAGCAGCCCATCACGTTTGTGGGGTTAACAGCCTTGTCGGTAGATACCATCACAAACTTCTTTACGCCGTATTTCACGCTGAGGTCGGCAATAACTTTTGTACCATAGATGTTATTAAGCACTGCCTCGCTGGGGTTATCCTCCATCATCGGCACATGCTTGTAAGCCGCAGCATGGAACACATAGTCAGGACGGAAGGCCTTGAAAAGACTCTCTACATGACCAGAGTGACAAATGCTTGTAACCACTGTTTCTGCAGGAATCTCAGGGAACTCCTTGGCCATCATCAGGCGGATGTCGTGCTGAGGAGTCTCTGCCTGGTCGATAAGCATCATAGCCGCTGGATTAAGCTTAGCCACCTGGCGCACAATCTCTGAGCCGATAGAACCGGCTGAACCGGTAATCAGAATCCTCTGACCGCTCAGGAACTCGCCTATCGATGCCATGTTTACACGAATCTCAGAGCGTGGCAACAGCTCTTCGACCGAAACCTCGCGCATCTGCAGATTGGCATAATCGGGCGGAGTGCTTTCTTCAGTTTCTGAGTTCATCTCAATATAGCCCTGTGCCATCAGGATCTTTGCGCCTGCCATCAGGATGGCATCCTGTATAGCCTGATCGTTTCGGAAAGCGGTAGTACGGTTAGGCGCAACCAATATACCCTCGATATCGTTATCCTTGATGATGCTTGAGATATCATCATCGGCCGAGTACACCTTCTCGCCCATAATCTCATGGTGCTTAGCGTTCTTATAATGAGTGATGAAACCCTTTACCACATATTTCCTTGGGCGCTGGCTCCTGATGTTCTTGGCCATTCCAACGCCCCCCGACATAGCACCATATATAAGTACGCGCATGGCACGCGTGTTAGAGAACGCCACTTCATAAAGTGACTTAACGAATACACGCAGAGCCCACATCAACAGTGTGGAAACAAGGAATATCAGTATCAGGTGAACAACTCTGAAGTCAACGAAATACTCCTCGTACTGGCCCTGTATCGGGTTAATGGCGAGTTTTATGACCAGCGTGATGCCTAAAGTTACGAGATTTCCGTATGAAACTCGCATCAGGTCGACAAAGCTTGAGTATCGCATGAATCCCGAATATGTGTGGAAAAGTCGGAATCCAGGGATACTCAGAAGAGTTATTGCCGACATAGTCGCGAATACCTTGAATGTGTTATCGAAAGTTGTGTTAATGCCGTGGAACACAAAGTACACAAGTGCTCCACTGGCCATTACAATGCCACAGTCGATCAAGAAGATGCACCAATATGGTAATGAGTTTTTAGAAAAATACCAATTAAGTGCCTTATCAAAAGGATTATTCATGTTATTTTTTGTTTTTAAGATTTTGTATTATATTTTAATAAGCATTTTCATCATGCACAAAAAATGATTTAAATGTAAGCCAGATGATGCGAAGATCAAGCCAAAAGCTCCAGTTTTCGATATACCATATATCACGCTTGATACGACCTTCCATCTGCCACAGCTCCTTTGTCTCACCACGGAATCCTGTGACCTGAGCCCAACCAGTAACACCTGGTTTAACGAAATGACGCACCATATACTTATCTATTAATGCAGAATACTGCTCGGTGTGAGCCAACATATGCGGCCTTGGGCCGACGATGCTCATTCTGCCCTGAAGCACATTGATGAACTGTGGAAGCTCATCAATATTTGTCTTACGCATAAAACTGCCAAAGGGATATTTGCGCGGGTCGTCCTTTGTGGCCTGCAGCTTATCGGCATCTGCATTTACATGCATTGAGCGGAACTTATAGCAGTTAAATGTCTTTCCATCAAGACCAGTGCGCTTCTGCTTAAACAGGATCGGGCCCGGACTCTGTACCTTTATTAATATATAGATGACAGGGAAGATGATGGCCGTAGGGATAAGGAACAGAAGTGAGCAGACGATATCGAAAAGGCGCTTGATAAGCCTGTTAATCGAATTTTGCAGCGGAATCTCGAATGTGGTATATACCTCCATATCGTCAAGCATCTCACGCTTAAGGTTCAAACCAAGAGTCTCAACCGACACTGGAACATAGAAGAAGCGAACCACCTTATGGTCGCAAACCTTAGATATCTTGCGGATGTCATTACGAAGAGTTCGTGAAACGCAGAGATACAGCTCATCGCCCAACTGCAGAGAATCAAGATTCTTGCATGCTTCAAGGAATTCATCGTACGAACCTAAATGTTCCAGCCCTTTCAAACGCTCATCCTCCAGCAGACTCTCATCGCCATAATAACCTAAGATGCGGTATCCAAGCGTGGTGTCATTTTTTAGTTTACAATACACTTCTGCCAGCTCAGAATCGGAACCCACCAAGGTTACTGTGCGGGTGTTTCTTCCAGCCTGTCGGTAAAGTTTAATAAACCAACGTTCAGATAGACGTTTAAACAGCAGTAAGATAATAAACAATGTACCTATGCCCCACTGTATCCAACCGATTGGCAGGTCATAGTCGAAAATCTTAAGCAGCACATAAGCCAGCACCGCCTGCAGAGCAGTAAGCCCCACCATACGTTTAAGCAAATCGCCCGCGCCCACCAGTCGCAGATGGATTATAGGAGAGAATCTAAGATGGGCCAGCATCAACGCCATATTGTTGACCAGGACAAAAATCTCAAGACTCCTTTCAGGCCAATTATCCACTCGCCAATAGACAAAAGCAACAAACTGGATAATCAGGTTTAGCAACACAAAGTCGCCAAACATCACTATCCACTTTATCAGTCTATTTGATCCATCATTTCTTCGCATAAAGATCTATACAATAATATAGTAAGAGTATATTTATAACAATATTATCTGTTGGCATACATGTTATCGTAATACTTCTGATAATCTCCGCTGGTTACGTTATCCAACCACTCCTGATTGTCGAGATACCAGCGAACGGTCTTCTCGATCCCCTCCTCGAACTGGAGTGAAGGCTCCCAACCAAGCTCACGCTGCAGCTTAGAGCTGTCGATGGCGTAACGCAGGTCGTGACCAGCACGGTCTGTTACAAATGTAATCAGGTTCATATCCTCGCCTTCCTTACGTCCCAGCAAGCGATCAACGGTCTTAATCACCACCTTGATGATATCGATGTTCTTCCACTCGTTGAATCCTCCGATGTTATAGGTATCGGCAATCTTACCCTCATGGAATATGACGTCGATGGCACGAGCGTGATCCTCTACATACAGCCAGTCGCGTACGTTCTCACCCTTACCGTAAACAGGCAGAGGCTTGCGATGGCGGATATTGTTGATGAACAGAGGAATCAGCTTCTCTGGGAACTGATAAGGACCATAG
>ONAK01000055.1 GCA_900315765.1 uncultured Prevotella sp.
ATCTTTCTGTGTCATTGAGCAGGATGATGTTCAGCCGGAGAAGTACACAACTTTCTTCCGTAGCGTGATTGCTTTCGGCAGAATCCACATCATCGAGGACGAACACGAGAAGTTGGAAGCAGCCCGAATGCTCGGCAACCGCTACAATCCGAATCAGGATGAAGCCCTGCAGAAAGAGATAGAAAGCGGTCTGTCTCGTATGCTGGCCATCCGCTTTGACATCGAGCATCTGGCAGGTAAAGAAGCAATAGAGTTGGTAAGACAGCATCAGAAATGACATTGCCCAAGTTCATAATAACAATGGATGGCTACTTCCGTCTTGGCATGGTGAACCAGCATAAGCACCTGCTGAAGCATGGTGACCAGTGCATAGGTGGTGGATATTATACCTTCGACTTCGTTTCAAACCGCATTATCCTTGACAGGGAATCATACGATTTTGGACGTCCCAAATGGCATCTGCTGGATACGCTGAAAGTCCCCTCAACCTACCGAGGTCTTCGGATTGTGTACAAGTATGATAACGGTTTCCATGATGATTTTAACGTCAGTGAAGAACTGAAAATAGAATATTATGACTAAGCATATGACAGAGAAAGAGAAGATGTTGGCGGGTGAGGTTTATTCTGCCATTGACCCGGAACTGATAGAGGAACTGATGGCGACAAGAGAAGTTCTTTACGAATACAATTCCCTGCGTCCGTCTCAAACCCAGCGTATGAAGGAAATCCTGAAGGGTTTGCTTGGTCATGTTGCAGATGATGACTTTCTCATCAACCAGCCGTTTCACTGCGACTATGGCAAACAGATAAGCATAGGCAGGCGATTCTTTGCTAATTTCAACTTCACCGTCCTCGATGAAGCCCGTGTCACCATTGGCAACGACTGTTTCATCGGTCCTAATGTCAGCATCTATACGGCCTGTCATAGTACCGATCCTGTAGAGCGCAACAGCCGTCAGGAATGGGCAAAGCCTGTCACCATTGGTAATAACGTATGGATTGGAGGTAGCGTGACCATTCTTCCAGGAGTAACCATCGGCGATAATGTCACTATCGGAGCCGGCTCCGTCGTGGTTGGTGATATTCCGTCAAATACCGTTGCCGTAGGAAACCCTTGTAAGGTCATAAAGAATCTATGAAAGACTATGATTCCATTTGGCGCACTCAGGATGAAGTGATGGAGCAGCGAGAGCAAAGCCAAACTTGTTTGAGCTTTGCCGAGTCGTGACAGAACTCGACAAAGTCAGATCAGGACGGTGGTCGATGCTGTTCTGGGAGAATGTATCTGGAACCTGAGCTATAATGAGCGACGGATGACCATTGAATTGGAGTTGACCAAGTATCTGGATTTAACTGCGTCCGCGCTGGAGCGTGGTGATGTACTACGGGCTTGTGTATTTTACTTTTTATTACGTCTGTATCAGCCTTACTTTGCGGCGATTCCCTGAGGGGCGAACGGCGAAGTGAAGCCATATCGCGCCATGCTTATTCTTGGACGAGCCAAGCGGCGAAGCCGAGCGGCGCTCAATCAGCAGTTCGTCAAAGTCCTGCTTTGTATCGTTGCTGATGTCCAGCAGGATAGCCGCATAGCGGATGAGTTGCTCCATATCCTCCACACGAATATCCGCTGCACAACCCGTCAAGTGATTGCTATTACTCACCCCACCAATTGCCCGATTCAACTGCGGCGAGCGATAACCAGAGTTGAGCCTGATAGGCTCTTCAGAGATCTCTCCACGCGCTACGCTTGGTCGAGATGACAAAGGGGGTGGAAGGAAACTTGGTCGAGATGACAGGGAGGGGAATGTCATGTCGAGCGCACTCCCCCCACCTGTCATGTCGAGCGTAGTCGAGACATCTCCTTTAACAACAACATACTTGTCGTTGTACCGCTTCCGCAATTCCTCTAGCCACACGCAGAGCCGCTTTAGGTTCGCAATCGCCTCGTGGCTGGGGATGTTATACACTTCGGGATGACTCCCGCTCCGGGTGAACTCCCCGAGCGTAAAGTGCTCGGAGAGTTTGGTGTTACTATTCAATTGTACTATTTCTTCCATTTTTTTGTTTTAATTATTCGCCACCCGCCCCTTGTCATGTCGAGCGTAGTCGAGACATCTCTTTCAGAGATCCATGAGATCTCTCCACTCACTACGTTCGGTCGAGACGACAATGATGGGTTATTGACGTTTCTTTTTGTTTACGTTAATTGATGTACTGTTAGGGAATGCTATGCTGTAGGCCGCATCGAGGGCTTTCAGATTGATTTTCCAAAAGCTGATGCCCGTTTTTACGGCTACGATAGCACGCAAGAGTTCGCGGTGATTGCGAGGGTAAAGACTGGGCAGAGGCAACTCGTTCCAGCCTTCCTGCTCGCTCAGATGGCACACCTCCCAGATAAAATCATCGTTGGCCTCAACGCCGAACCACGACTTCAACACGTTGCGAATGCAGAATCGCTTATACTGACCTCCGAAGAGGCGCCTTGTGCGCTCTAGCCTGCGCCAGAGCTGCACAAAGCATTCTTGATTATTCTCTATGTTCATCATATTAAATTGAAAATGACCAAATGACCTTGACCAAATGACCGCGTTACAACTTACGATAATTTCCGTCCTCTTCCAACACCACAAGCCCCTGCTTGCGCCAGTTCTTCAGCATCTGGCGAACGGTGTTGTAGTTCACTTTGGCACCTTTCACGGCTACCGAGTGCTGCATAGCCTGCTCGAACGAGAACTGGATATCCAGTCGCTCAAAGATAGAGTCATTCTTACCGCGTTTCTGCCGCTCACCATACATACCACTTGCATAGTCACGACTAAGGAAAGCGTTCTCTATACGGTCGCGGAAGAAGTAAAGGGCGTTCTCAAGCAGCGAGTCGGCTATCACGTCATAGGCCTCCAGCATTGTAGGTGTCTGTGCTTTCAGCAAGAGTTCCTTCCATAGTCCAGGCTGCTGCTTCAACTTGGCCTCAGCACCGGTAAGTCCGTGCTTCTGAATCAACCCCTCGCACACTTTGCAGAGCATCATACAGCACGTCATTCGCTGAGCTGTTACGCACACACGGAAACGCTGACGGGCACGTGTACGATCGTCGTTCTTCATCGTCTCCAGTCGAATACGCTCTACCCATTCGCGGCCTTTGGCTTCGAGTTTCGGCAGCACCACCTCGCCGTACATCAGCGGCAGCAGGTGGGCTATCTGCTGTATGCGGTCGCGCTGGCGATCGGTCATCACTGGCGGTATATCCTCAAGCTTCGCAAATGTATTGTCGGGCGTGCGGGCTACGGCGATACGGCTCTGAAATCCGTCGGTGTAGTTGTTTACCACGCGGTAAAGCGCATCGGGTGTGCCACACATTGTTACGTTCCACAACAGGTGCTTGATGTGCACATTTACAGCATCCACGCTTTTGGCTCGGCGTTCATACTTAGAGCCATCGTAGCTTTGACGCAGCATAACAGAGAAGTCGCTCATAGTCGATTTCCACTTCTGCGCTACTGTGTCGGCCTCAGGCGTAAACGAGAAGGCGTGCTTACCCTCGGTATTAGCCAGCTGTTGAGCCAGATTAGCTACGGTGTTATTCAACGTAAGGTTACGTATGGGTAGCATAGGTTCCTCAGGCTGGTCTTTCTTGTTTACCGATGCCTTTTTCTTTTTGCGCCATTCGTCCTCCTGCTGCGTGTACATATCGTCCAGCGCCTGCACCTCGCTCATCCAAGCCTCAACTACCGGATCAATACCTCCTTTACCCGAAGCAAAGTCACCGGCGATATATGAGATAAGATTCAGTCCGCGCTTAGTGCCGTGAACATCGAGCATTACACCCGTTGCTAGCGCGCCGATGCAAGGGCAGATAGCCGTAACAACCGGCATTGTCAAAGCAGGGCCTACGGCATCTATCGAATCGCGAATGCCTTGTGGAAGTTTCTTGGTTGTCCATTGAACATTTGCGATTGAACAATCATCCTCGGCATCCGATTCTTGAACCACATCTTCCCTCTTACCTATTCCATCTGGCATCTGTAGTGCATTCAGCACATTCCTCAGTCGCGTAGGAAATCCGTTATACTCCGAACTCAGCGCGCTCTTAATCTTCTCGCGCTTCTCTTCGGGCGTAAAACCATCGTAGCAAGGTATCACCTTATCCAGCCAATCTGCATTCTTACCGCAGATGTGGCGCAGGTCGCAGGCCAACTGATAGGTCAGCGTGTCTCGGTCGCCAATAGTAGGTTCAAACCCTTGATTGTTCACCTCCCAGTACTTTGCGATGATGTCCTTGAAGGGAATGCCGTGATAAGCATCGGGGTAATTTTTTGCTAGGACTACAGGACTTAAGGACTCAGTTTCTTCATTTTCAACAACCGAATCAGTCCTGTTAGTCCTGTAGTCCGTTGCTAAAAGAATCTCATCCTTCACACTCTCGCTTACGCTCTCTTCAAACAGTCGCTTGTCGGGGCCATAGAGCACGTAGCTTCTCGGCACTGCGAACGACCCTCGAGCCAGGTCCTTTGTCTTCGAATCGTCGGTTACACCAAGCTGAGCAGCCAACCATTGTTTCGACTGGTCTATGCGCTCTGTTGGTTTCAGATGCCCGAACTCACTCGGTATGATATAAACGATGCGCAATCCCTTACCCGAACAGCTCACGTGTACCAATACTATCAGATGCTCCAGCTCCAGCAAGATTAGCGTCTGCACCAGACGCTTCCACACCTCGCGCGGGTCTTCGCCGTTCAGCTCGTCAAGGTCAAGATAGGCCATATTAGTGGGCACAGCGCTCTTAGCGTGTCGGTGCCCGTCGGTGTAGTTGGCCATAAACATCAGCAGCGGCAGTCTCTGTTTCAGTGTCTTTGCCTCGTCGCTATCATGGTCAACGGTGGTCAACTTCTGGCACACCTCAGCAACCTCTGGCGAGTCCAGAATCTCGTTCAGCTTATCCTGAGGGCAAGCCAGCACTTGTGCCGACTTGCCATTCTTGCAGTACGATATCATAGTCTGTACCCCCTTCCTTTAATCAGTTCGCGAATCACCTTCTGCGCTATCGCACTCGCCTGATGCACCAACTTCTCGGGCAACTGCTCCAGCTGATCCTCGTCGAGCGAGAAGTAGAAGTACCAGCGCTTGTTATGCCCTTGCGAAAGCGATGCGTTATCGTCGCGGAAGATAGGCTTATTGCGTCTGCGCTTCGGTTTCTCGGTCATATACACGTTTCCGTCGTGCTTGCCCTCCACCTTGAAAGTTCCTGAGAACGCCTCCATCTTAACATCCTCGCAGCACATAAAGTCTGCAGTCTTGAGTCCGTTCTCCAACATGCCGATGGTCAGCAGACCGTCGAGCGATACCTGTCTCTCTGTAGAAATATAGATTTTTTCCATTTCTTTGAATTGTTTAGCGAGAAGAAGTTTCGGATTCTTTGGCCATTTACTCGAGAATATCCTCCTCGTCTTCAACTCAAAGATTAATTATCTGTTCAATTTCACAATATCAGTAGCCAAAACCTCTTGGAATACTTGGTTTTGATACTCGTGTGTAGAGAAACGAAGTGTGGCCACCACCACATCACCTTCGTAGAACCTGCACGCCGCCAGAGAGCCCAGCATAGCGCACACAAACTCATTCTCAAACTTACCGCCCAGCTCCTTCAGCACAATGTTGCACTTCTGAATCTGGCCAGCCTCAGCCTTAGCCGACTGTACGCTGAAGGCCTCGCCCTGGCGTACCACTTTTAGGATTCTTGTATCCATTTACCTTGTTATTTATTTTACGTCGCACCCTTGTATGCGACCTTTAAGATTGAAAAATAGTCTTATTGAAAAACTGCCGTGCTGTCTCAGCAGAGCAGGCTTGTGGCAGTTCGCTAACCGCCTGAATGCAAAATTACGTTCTACCTAAAAAATTATGAAAACAAAATGAAGTTTAACAAAAACTATAATCACAAAATCTGTATTTATATTATTGTATGAAAACCATTTCAAACAGCACCGTCAAATCCCCGTTTCCGTTCGTTGACGATGCAAAGGTACGAACTATTATCTTCGGATTTATGGTTTTTAAAGTGCCCATCCCGTACTTTCCCGTGATATCCCGAATTATCCCGTGATATCCCGAAATATCCCATCAAGTACCTTTGGGAAAGGCACAAAAAAAGCACCAGAAGATTATTCTGATGCTTACAAACTTCAACTATGAAGTATCTTATTTCGTATAAATATTACTGAAGTGCTTTTCGCTATAACCCTCACTTGTTGGCATTCCCAATCGTACTAACTCCTTATACATAGCAGCCGAAGCAGAAGGCAACAAAGCCTTTCTCTTCTGCTTTAATTCCTTCAGGTACGCACATATTTCAGGCACCTTCTGGTGAGCCACAAGCCGCTTTACGGCATCGTGAATACGCCAAGCCTCATCATCATCAATCTCTGGATGAACAAAGTGAAACCTCTCTTCGTTTCGCTCATGAGGCTTGCAGGTGGGCTGCTCATCAGTGTTTACAGGGGCTGGCTGCAGAGTTTCTTCTTTTATTTCTTCATAATCTGCCTCCTCAGCATCAGCAGTATGCCAGAACCCATTCTTATCTTGCACCAACGTCAACTTTCCACCAGCGTTAACCTCGACGTTTGGTCCGTAATTATTCTTAATATTGAATCCCATTTCGCTTAAATTTACTCTTTATTATTCAGTCTCAGCAAACCTCCATCAGTTAGATCGATATTGGGTCCATAGTTTTGGTCTATGTTTGTTTCTTTATTCTGAACAATTTCAAGATGACAATTAACCTTTGGAGTCTCCGCTATCTTCATCATCGCCTCTGTCAATTCCTTACGCTGCTCTATAGGTCCAAACAGGCGCTCGCGATATTTCTTTAATAAATCCGGAAAGTGGTCACGCCACGCTTTCTGCACACAGATAATAGGATTTGCATTGAGGTCTCTCAACATATCCCAAGCCGTACCAGCAGGATATAGCTCTAACTCAGCATCAACATCTTCAATTGGGATAGACGCAAGCACCATCTCTTCGAGTTTTTCTTTAGTCTTATCCAACTCCTTACGAGTCCGACTTGTTTGGTCTTTCAGCTGCTGGATAAGTTCTTCTTTCTTATGGTTATCGTCCAAAATCTCATTATAGCTAGGTGGGCGATGCTCGCGAAGTAAACGCTGAAAATCCTCGGGGAATATGGTGTCGCACAAAGGATAAAGCAGCTCGGATGGTTCACATCTTTGCATCTCCTCGCACATAAGAGATATGGTTCTATCCGTCGCAATCTTTTCTTTCTTAGTCATTTTCAACTCGTCAACACAATCCAATAGTCCACAATAGAAAATGTGCATATGCGGTTTGAACGACTGACTTGAGTGCATAACAGTCTCTGCTACTTTATAAAAATTCGTCCACTTCACGCCTATAATGTGCCTAATCATGACAGAATAGTAATGCTTTAAGAAAAGCCAATGTTGGTAAAGCAGATCCAGCATTTCCTTCTTCCTCTCCTTAGTCCAGTCTTATTGCATTATCATTGTGAAAGCATGCAGTACACACAGCACCTCGTCGGTCTTATAATCGTAACACGCCTCATGAGTAAAGAGCATCTTCTGAAGTTCATCAGACAATTTACTCCATTCTTGTTGGCAATCATACTCCAAAAGCAACTCCAGCACATGAAAGAATCGATAGATACGCTTAGCCTCTTTCTCATAGCGTTTCAAGTTATCGCCCCAACATTCTGCCGCATAAATCAAGTTCTTTTCTGATGCCCATTTGCCAAACTGATCATCATACTTAATGATGTATTCCATTTTGCGCCTTATAAACTCTAGCCGGTCACCAGCGCAACAGAGCTTTGTATCGCCGTTAAGATACAATTCATAGTAAGGCACCATCACATCATGCAGCATACTCTTATAATTTGGATCATACTTGGGACTGTAACCTTGCCAGTAATACTTTTCATACAAGTTTACTGTTGGTTCTCCACTCTCCCCCTTCATTAGTCGCTCCAATGGATTGGTCACGGCGTCTCGGATGTATTCTTTAGTTTTGTCTATATTGTACATTATCTTTTTACCTTTTGTTATCGGTTTATTTCTCTGAAACAATCTTCTTGGATTCCATTTCTGGTTATTTCCATTCTACATCATACTCCCTAAATATAAATTGCTGAACTTGTTCAATACATTTTTTGCCCAGATCTCTGTATCTTGCCACTTCGCTTGGTCTTCTTTTAAGAAGATCACCAAGTGTTTCAATTTCACCGTACCCATTATTTCTGCAAACAGTATGGAATCTTGTTGTTAGGGCTTTAGTTCCTAACTGTATTTCAGAAATTGAGATGTCGTCATATTGACTATAATATGCATCTCTACTGAATGTTTCAATCTCGCTGATAATCTCTTTGGCTTCGGAAACAATCTCATTTAGCCGGCTTAATTTTCTAAGTAATTCTTCTTTTTCCATTATTGATAATCCTATTTTGAAAACGGTTGCAAAGATACTAAAAATCCCCCACACTCCAGCACATTTATGCATGAAATATGGGGGATGTGAACAAAAATATATATGATTAACACTAGTCTATCATAATGACAGCACCAGTTTCTTTCATTTCGCCACCGCATTTAGGACATTTCTTTGGAACTTTAGTCGTTTCTATTTCTCCTGACATCACTACGGTACGACCTTTCCTTGTGCCAGTTACGGTATAACCACAACCGCCGCATTTATACTCTTTTAATGTTCCCATAATCTATAACCCTTTCCGCTTTAAATATCTCTGATAATACTCGATAATCTTTCCAGACAAGCCATCCGGATCAAAGACTATATAATCCATCCTAAACGCTTTTGCCAAACGAGTGACATCCTCCTCTTTCTGCTCATAGATCCAATTGTTTCGAATCCACATACCTAATGAGAAGTGAAAACTCTACGGCATCACCTTTTACTAACTCATTCTTCTCCTTCTCACTCAGTATCTCGTCCAACTGAGCAAAGGCTTCTTGCTTTGTTTTAGGTATTTTTGTTTCCATATTACTTTATACATTGATTCTACTTTGCCGATAACGAAAAAGTATCGGTGATAACGATCATTTATCAATGGAACCGACCTACATGATTTCCAAAAACGAGGACGACTTCCAGGAATCTGCGATAGCAGAAATTTTACTATGGTTACACCGACGCCGCGACAAGGACATGGACGACTGATCTGCAATAGCAGAAATTTCAACTCGGTTTTCACCTGAAATATTATGAGTCTTACAAATCCAAAATCTGCAACAGCAGAAATTACACTATGGTTTACACCTCTGTGATGGCTACCCCCGCTGACCCAACGATCTGCAATAGCAGAAATTTAACTAGGGTTTACACCTTCAGCAGGCTTCTGCTCACCTTGCTTTTATCTGCAATAGCAGAAATTTTACTATGGTTTACACCGGTGCCATATACGATATATGCACGTCTTAGATCTGCAATAGCAGAAATTTTACTATGGTTTACACCTCGCTCTATCTGCACCATGTCGAGGTAGTCATCTGCAATAGCAGAAATTTTACTATGGTTTACACCGCAGCCCGCACCGATAGCGGTAAGCGATACATCTGCAATAGCAGAAATTTTACTATGGTTTACACCATTTGTTTGCAAAAGTAATGATTCTCAATCATTTATGCAAGTTTTTAGGTGACAAATTACTCCAAATATGGTTTCTCAACCATAAACTGGAACCATTTTTCGTTTTCTATTTTCTTCGTTTCAGGGTTTCGGAGCAGATAAAGTCCCTTCAAAGCGATGTGATATGCGCCATTTGCATCTGCATCTACAGGTAGCCTTGATACCCAGTTGCCCTGCGCATCTCTGCCTTTGTTTGCCTCATCAGTGCTGCAGAAGTGATGCCCATCTTTTGCTACAGGTGAAAGGATGAAATCTTCTTCCGTTAAAGCATTGCTGTTACGCATCTGTAGAGTCTTTTGGAATGCATAGAGCAGCGTGCCAAAGAAGCCTGCATTAGTAGCATTGGCCTCAACATCTGCAATGAGCGCCTTTAAATCAGAACCCTCAGACAACAGGATGCCTTTGTTCTTAAAGGCATAAATAATATCGTTTGTTGGTTCGTAATCCACCATCTTTTTATATCCTTTTTCGTCTATTCGCATCACAATTCGTTTTCCGAAAGTACTTACGGTCCAAACGTTTTGATAGTCTGTCTGGTAAGTCTTAAACTTACGATAGTCGAATGTAAATTCTATATATCCATTCTTCATCTCAATGCGCTCCATCTTCATCAAGAAGTCTTTTCGCTTTTCTGCATTGGTGATATCGTTGAAGTTGAAATGATTTACAAAGCCTGTCACAGGGTCTATCTTGGAGGTATAAGCTGCAGGAATATAGAACAAGAAACCACTCTGTTTACCTAATCTCTGGAAACTAACAAACTTCTGTGCCATCTGGTAACCTCTAAGTATACCTCCTTCTTCGCCTACCTCACGATCCTTAAATGACAGATAATTCAGCTTATCTATCAGCATTTTCTCGAACTTCTGATATACCTGACGCTCCACTTTAAAACGACCACGTTTGAAACCAAAGTTCAAATCCTCAAGAACCACGATGGCATTGTTTTCAATCATCATCTTAGTTATCTCATGGATAACGGCAGAAAGAAAGCCTTCTTTCAAATCCTTTATTTTACCAACACTATCCCAACTTTTACGAGCCTCGTCGCGTTCTTTTTCTCGCTGTTCCAACTTGACCTGATAGTTGTAATTATTCACAATGTTAAAAGTCTTCTGCTTTATGATTTCTCCACGCTGATTAATCAATGTGAGGTAAATCAGATGACGTTCACCACGGTCAATACCTATGATATTCACGTCAGGATTATACTTCAGATAGTTCAGCACTTGCTCATTAATATACTCATTACCATCAGCATTGGCATTTAACGTCAGAGGTACATGGAAGAAGTATTCTTGCCTGGTGTATCTGCGGTCTTTAATGATTTCGTGGGTAACATCCTTCACTATCACCTGATCCATATACTGCTTTTCTGCAGTTGTTAGCTCACTCTCTTTCTTCTTACCATTATAGAACTGATACAAACTGCGATAGATATTTTCTGGTATGGGCATACCGCTCTTATCCCTACGATTCAGCATCTTCGAACCAATCTTATGCGACACAGGCTTCTTGATACTCTGAGGACGGCAGAACAATTCTGCCTGACCATTTAGTTTCAGAACCAGATTACTCAAATTCTCATCAGTAAAAAGATTCTCCCAATAGAGTGTATGCAGATTCTTTCGTCCATGAGCCCCTTCTGCATAATCCTTATTATACAGCTGGAACAGATACAACTGACCATTATCAACCCACTCGTTCACCTGAGACTCTGTTATATCAGTAAAACGAATCTTGTAAGCCTGCTTCTTGATTTCACTAAAGAAGGCACCAATATCCTCATACGACTCCGTTGGAGAATACTGGAAGTTGAACTTGCTCCAATCAGGATCAATAGCAATTGCCGCCTTGTAGAAATCTATAAAGTCATGAAGGAACTTCTTGTCAAAATTTGGTCCTTTCTTGTATTTACCCAATTCCCTTCCTTCTAAGATATACTCTGATGGCTTGTAGAAATCAAGATTACCCTTAGCGAATAACTTATGGGGCAGATCCTTTGACGGATCAGACAGAAGTTTGTAAATCATTTTTTTATATGAAGAAGATGACGCATCGCCCTTGGCATCTTTTATCTTTGCTTTGTTCTTGGCATTTAAAACACCTAAATACGATTTACCATCCTTGAAAAGAAGAATCGCGTTATTCTTCATTTCCTTATTCTGGTCCCATCCACTTGCCAATGAAGGCGACTCAAAATTTAGTTTAAACTTCTTAACGTCAGATGGTTTTCGAGTGAGGTAATTCCTTACCTTATTATATAACAGGAAGAGTGTATCAAGTTCCTCATAGAGGGGTATGAATTCGTTATAGAAACTCTTGTCAACCTCGTACTCTTCTGGCATTACCAAGACTGCGCTCTTATGGTATAGCTCCATCATTGCATCTAACAGACACTTCACCACTTCAGTACCCATTGGGTTATTAAGGAACTTCTGTTTTTCATCACTCCTACACCATTCGTTAAACTGCATCCAATAGCCATTAATAGCATTGAGCATTTGTGGTAATTCAGAGTAATAGCGTGAGAAACTGACAACCTCGTCAAAACACAAATCAGACAAGCAATAGGCTTTACGTGAAAGATATGCATCTACTTTCTTCTTATTCTTGGCTACAGAGATGTCACCATACTGCATGATAGCCTTTTCTTTCAGTTTCTCTTCGATAATGCTCCACTTGCCATATACCTTCTGAGATATGTCTGTCAGTTTGCTGGCTGATATACATATACCATCAGGATTATATGAGTCTATATTCCCCAGCACAGCCACCAATTCTGATAGCACATTGACCGTTTTTCCATCCCGCTCGAAGTGGGTAATATGCTCATAGAATTGTTTGATAGAAGATACTAGCTCATCTTCTGATTCTATCTGTACAGGAATGTATGACAAAGTTTCACGATCAGACAAAATCTGTTTGAAAAGAGGTATCATCGTCATAGCCTTCTTGGAGGCTGCAAGATCTTTGTGCTGTTGACGATAGAGATTTGAGAACTCGTTGATTCCACGATATTTCTGTTTACCTTCTTCGCTCACACCACCAATTACACGGTTATAGAAATCTATTCCGTCCTGAGTCAATAGAGAATTATAGAAATCAAGTGAAAATATATCGTCGATCATTACCCCTTCTAAAAAAGGCTGTAACTCTTCTGATGCCTGCTTGATAACTTCTGGGCATACAGACCTGATTCTGTCATAGACCTCCTGGTTAGAAAGGAACTTAGGAAAGTTATCATGTACTATTCTATAAGGAACTCCCGTACTGATGGATTCCTGACTATAGATATTAATTCTGTTCTCTTGAAACCCGCTGAAATAGGTAGCAAAGCCACGGAAAGACATCAATGAGTCATCATCGCTGAATTCAGGAAGGACTGAGGTAATCAAATCGCTGGGGGTTGCAGCTGTTAACTCCTTGAAATGCTTGAAATCCTTGATTGCAGCAGCAATCTGTTTACGCATGATGGTCTGCTCTGCCTCAAGTCGTTTCTTGGACTCGTCACTCTTGGTCTTTTGAAAAATGACAATAGCTTCTTTCAAAGGAGCCCAATCAAAGTGAACGTTTTTTAAAGAGTCATGAATACAAATTTTATGGTACTCATCAATAAGCTTCTTGACCGTAGGATAATCTGCGGCTTTCTGTACATCACCTTCTAAAACCTTATTAATTTCTATCCATTCTTGTGTCTTACCAATAGGTCTCAACTCAAAGCGCAAGGTCTTTGAAACAGGATATATGCCGATAAATTGTTTTAAGTTGTTCATTGTAATAGGTTTTAAATATTCATTATCTTGCCACAAAGATACAAAATAAAATAGATAATAATTCAAATTGAGCATTTTTTTGCATTATAATTAAATAACAGCAGGCTATTTATGCAGGTGTAGTATCTTATTCTTTACCAAGTGGTCATTTGGTCAAGGTCATTTGGTCATTTTCGAATCGGGAACGCGGTTATTTACTCACTATAATATAAATATAAATATTTATATTATAGTGGCGGATTTTGACAGTGTGTTTTCGATTTTGACAAATGACAAATGACCAGATGACCACGCCTCCGAAAATAATAATCCCAGAAAACGCATAATTTTCTTCCGCCAGCATTCGTGAACCGCAATGCCAATGTTGTACTTTTGCAGTGTCAAATTGAGAGAGATAATTTGCTCGCCCACGAGAAAAATTTTACGGGCCCACGGGGGAGGCGGATTTTTGATTGAAATGCGACAAGGAAAATTTAAAAATGTAACAATTTAAAAATTAAAAAATTAAGATTATGGCATTAAAAGTAAAAGCTAAGGAACAGTATCAGAACATCGGCAAGTATGCTGGTAAGTATCGTTACGTGATGATGCCGGAGCTCTATACGGCTCTGACTCAGGACAAGGTGATTAAGGAGGCGGCTCTGCGCAGCGGAGTGAGTAAGGGAATCATGCAGGCATGCTGGGATGCAGCCGGCGAGGTGATCAAGGCGTGGGCCACTGAGGGTCACTCGGTAGCGCTGCCAGGATTGGGCACCATGCGATTCGGACTGCGCGCCAAGAGCGTGGAGAAGGTAGACGAGGTGAAGGCCGGTCTGATTTCGAGTCGTCGCATCATCTTTACGCCAGACAGCGACCTGAAGGAGGAGCTCTCGAAGACTGCCGTGCAGATTACCTGTTTCGACCGCACCGGCAAAGAGGTGAAGCGCGTTACCAGCACCGACAGCGGTGACATCGAGGACAACGAGAACACCCAGCCAAGCAATGGTGGCGGTACAGGTCATGGCAACCCAGGTGAAGGAGATTAAACACCTCCCCTCATGTCATCTCGACTAAGCGTAGCGCATGGAGAGATCTTCGATCTCAGAATGAGATTTCTTGGACAAGCCAAGCGGCAACAGGGAGGATGGAGGCTCGGAATGACAATGAGAGTTTTAACCACTAAAATTACCACTAACCACTTAAAAATAAAACCAACTATGACAAAGAAAGAAACAGCAAAGTTTATTGTTCAGTTGATTGCTTCGATTGCATCGGCGATACTGACGGCACTGGGGGCTACCTCGTGCATGGGTATGTAAACGTTCTATACACAGAACGTACAGAAAAAGGAAAGAGCGCAGCTCCGAAAAAAAGGGGGAGGCTGCGCTCTTGGGTGCCCTGATGAGCGACGGCTATTATTGGTTTTAACATTAATTAGGTATCAGCGATACAAGAAATGGGTAGGCAGCGCATTATAGTGGTAGTAAACTCAATTATATAATCATTATTTTAAAAAGTACAAAACAATGAAGAAACTGAAATTAGTAACAATGGCATGCTGCGTGGCAGCAATGGGTTTAACATCATGTATGAACGATAGCGACAGTTCTGGCAGCGAGCTGACCAAAGAGGAGCTGGCTTACTGTCTGAACACCGTTAAGGGCACCTATCAGGGCGACCTGATTTATATAGCCAAGAACGTGAAGGACATCAGCGACAAGACCGACACGCTGAAAATCAGCTGGAACATTGCCAACGACAGCACGATGACCATCAAGGACTTCCCTACCCGACTGCTGACGGCAAACATATCCGACGCGAAGCTGAAAGCTGCACTGGAAGAGGCTCCGAATCAGGACATCGAATGCCGCATCGGCTTTATCAATGCATCGCCCGTGCAGTATCTTATCAACCCCAAGGCGCCAAGCTACAACATCAACCACGATGGAAAAGAGCACAAGATACAGGTGGCATTCTACGCTAACAGCACCAACTCGTTTGGCAGTTTCAACCAAACAAAGAAGGTGCTGTATATGCAGATAGTAGAGGGGGCCATCTATATGGACGGCAAGCAGACGGCTTACCTTACCGACGCCATCCCCTTTGCTTTCGAGGCGAAAAAAGAATAATTTTACTTGCGAACGATAACGCTACCGCTGGCCTGATGGGTGGCGAGGATAAGCACCTCGGCTATCTGGACGTGAGCGGGAGCATTTGAGGCATACACTGCTACATCGGCAATATCATCGCCTGTGAGTGGTTGTATGCCTTTATATACGTTAGCAGCACGCTCGTTATCGCCGTGGAAACGAACATTGCTGAAGTTAGTCTCAACAAGTCCTGGCTTGAGGTTTGTGACGCGGATGGCTGTATTAGCCACATCGATACGCAAACCATCGCTCAGCGCCTTTACGGCAGCCTTTGTGGCGCAATAGACATTTCCGCCAGCATAAGCTGCATCGCCTGCTACCGAACCTACATTAATAATATGTCCGCTGTTGCGAGCCACCATTCCTGGAACAATCAGTCGGGTCATAGTGAGCAAACCCTTTATGTTGGTATCAATCATACCATCCCAATCATCGAAACTGCCCTCGTACTCGGGCTCAAGACCTAATGCCAGACCGGCATTGTTAACCAGCACGTCGATATTTTTCCAAGCCTCTGGCAAACCCTCGATAGCCTCTACGGCAGCCTCACGGTTGCGAACATCGAACTTCAGGGTATAGACGTCGGTTCCCTGAGCCTTGAGCTCACCAGATATCTCGCTCAAACGGGTGGCATTACGTCCTGTAAGAATCAACTTGTCGCCATTAGCGGCAAACTTGCGGGCGCACGCCATTCCGATACCGCTGGTAGCGCCTGTAATCAAAACAATCTTGTTCATAATTTTTGTGCTAAAAACTATTTTGTTTATAATGTTATACTGTCAATACGTAGTTTCACCATACCTGCGGGTACTCTCACCTCAACAACATCGCCCACCTTCTTATTAAGCAGGGCCTGAGCAATAGGCGACTTAATAGAAATCTTACCCTCGCGCAGGTTAGCCTCGTGAGGACTGGCGATGGTATAAGTCATCTTGGCATTGTTATTTAAATTGGTCATCTCAACCTTACTCAGCAATCCCACACAGTCTTTGCCCAGCAGTCCGGTATCAATCACACGAGCGTTCTCGAGCACCTTCTGGAGGAAACTGATGCGGCCCAGCAAGCGGCCCTGTTCGCGCTTGGCAGCATGATACTCAAAGTTCTCGCTGAGGTCGCCTTTATCGCGCGCCTCAGCGATGGCATCCTTACATGCGGGCAGTTCAACACTCTCCAGATGTTTGAGTTCATTTACGAGCTTATCCCAGCCCTCTTGTGACATATATTCCATAAATATGCAATAATTCTATTAATTCGGCTGCAAAATTAGCACTTTTTTCCGAATATGTGCAGTTTTACATTCTTTTTTTGTATCTTTGCGCCTTGAAATTAAGGTAAAATAAGATAAAGTAGAGATGGAAACAACAGCAATTCTGCTATTGCACTGCCCCGATCAGCAGGGAATTATTTCGGAAGTAACCAAGTTTATCACCGATAATAAGGGTAATATCGTGTACCTTGATCAGTATGTAGACAAGGTGGATGGTATGTTTTTTATGCGAATAGAGTGGGAACTGGAAGGATTTCTGATTCCACGCGACAAGATTTACGACTACATCACCACCCTCTATGCCCAGCGCTACCAGATGAAGTTCAGTCTGTACTACAGCGACAAGCGCCCACGTATGGCCATTTTCGTATCGAAGATGAGTCACTGTCTGTACGATTTGCTGGCACGCTGGAAGGCGGGCGAGTTTAACTGCGATATTCCCTGCATCGTCTCGAACCACGAAGACCTTCGCTATGTGGCCGATCAGTTCGGAATACCCTACTACGTTTGGAGCATCAAGAAAGACCACTCTAATAAGGAGGAGGTTGAGAAGGCAGAGATGGAACTGCTGAAGAAGGAGGACATCTCGTTTATCGTGCTGGCTCGCTACATGCAGATTATCAGCGATGAGATGATAGCCGAGTATCCTCACCACATCATCAACATCCACCACTCGTTCCTGCCAGCATTCATCGGTGCCAAGCCTTATCATCAGGCTTACGAGCGCGGTGTGAAGATTATAGGTGCCACCAGCCACTACGTAACTGCCGAGCTGGATGCAGGACCAATCATCGAGCAGGATGTTACCCGCATCACTCATAAGGACACCCCCGAGAGCCTTGTGCTTAAGGGAAAAGACCTTGAGAAGATTGTGCTCTCGCACGCTGTGAGCAAGCACATCCAGCGCAAGATTCTCACCTACAAGAACAAGACGATTATATTCAGTTAAAAACAAACACAGAGAAACAAAGGCTCAGAGAACCACTAAGAAATAAGGATAAAAACTCTGTATCTCTGTACCTCTGTGTTATAAAAAGAAAAGAATGCAAGTAGCAATAGTAAAATATAACGCAGGGAATATCTATTCAGTGGTGAATGCACTGAGGCGATTGGGCATTGAGCCCACGCTGACCGATGATGCCGAGCTGCTGAAGAAGGCCGACAAGGTGCTGTTTCCCGGACAAGGGCACGCTGGCGAGGCTATGGACTACCTGAGAGCCCACAAGCTCGACGAGGTTATCCGCGACCTCAAGCAACCCGTCTTCGGTATCTGCGTGGGGCAGCAGCTTCTGTGCAAGCACTCCGAAGAGGGCGACACCGAGTGCATCGGAATATTCGATGCCGATGTGAAGCGATTCCAGCCTCAGCGCCACGAAGAGAAAGTGCCCTGCATGGGGTGGAATCTTCTAGAGGTTAGAGATTACCAGATTAATCCGATTTTGAAGGGACTGGGCGAGAACCCTTACGTCTACTTCGTGCACTCTTATTATGTACCTGTTTGCGCTGAGACCATCGCAACGGCAGACTACATACTACCCTACTCGGCCTCGATGCATAAAGATAATTTTTACACCTGCCAGTTCCACCCAGAAAAGAGTGGTAAGGTGGGCGAACGTATATTAAAGAACTTTTTGGACCTATGAAAATTGAACTAATACCAGCAATTGACATTATTGGTGGGCAGTGTGTACGACTCACCAAGGGAGATTATGATCAGAAGACAGTGTATGGCAAGCCGCTTGATATGGCTAAGGAGTTTGAACGCATCGGGTTCAATCGCCTGCATGTGGTCGACCTCGACGGCGCAAAAAACCGTCACATTGTGAACGATGCCATACTGCGCGAGATTACCAGCAACACCAAACTAACAGTAGACTTTGGAGGTGGTATTAAGAGTCACGAGGATGTAGATGCAGCCTTCAGCGCAGGCGCCCAGATGGTTACCATCGGCTCGGTTGCCGTTACCCATCCACAGCTGTTCACCTGGTGGTTGCAGAAATACGGGCCCGATCGCATTATACTGGGTGCCGACGTGCGCAACGGAAAAATCAGCATCAACGGATGGAAAGAGGATTCTACCGAAGACCTGCTGCCATTCCTGAAGAAATATGTAGACGCAGGCGTAAAGAGCGTGCTGTGCACAGAGATTTCTAAAGACGGAACACTGGGTGGCCCCGCCATCGACCTCTATCGCGAAGTACTGAATACATACCCCGGACTGCATCTCATCGCTAGCGGAGGTGTATCATCGATTGACGACATCAGAGCCCTCGACAAGGCAGGAATACCTGCCGTAGTCTTCGGAAAGGCCATCTACGAAGGTAGAATAGACCTTGAAGACTTGTGGAGAGCCGGACAAAAGAACAACTAAGAAAATGAGTTTAGCAAAAAGAATAATACCCTGTCTGGATGTGAAGGATGGCGAGACCGTTAAGGGCACCAACTTCGTTAACCTGCGCTCTGCTGGCGACCCGGTAGCTCTGGGAAAAGCCTACAGCGAGCAAGGTGCCGACGAGTTGTGCTTTCTCGACATCACTGCCAGCTTCGAAGGTCGCAAAACGTTTACCGATATGGTGACGCGCGTGGCTCAGGAGATTAACATCCCCTTCACCGTAGGCGGAGGAATAAACGAGCTTGCCGATGTAGAGCGCCTGCTGTTTGCGGGAGCCGACAAGGTGAGTGTGAACAGCGCAGCCATCCGCCGCCCTGAGCTTATCGACGAGATAACAAGTCGCTTTGGCTCGCAGGTATGCGTGTGTGCCATCGATGCCCGATTTGATGCCGACGGCATTCCCGCTGGCGCGCCTACCCGTGGCCTTTGGCACTGCTACCTGAAAGGTGGGCGCGAGCGTACCGAGCGCGGACTATTTGAGTGGGCTCACGAGGCGCAGGAGCGCGGTGCTGGCGAGATTCTCTTCACATCGATGGATCACGACGGTGTGAAAGAGGGTTATGCCAACGAGGCACTTCGCGAACTTGCCGACAACCTCTCAATCCCCATCATCGCCAGCGGTGGTGCAGGAAAGAAGGAGCACTTCCGCGACACATTCATCGAGGGCCACGCTGATGCAGCTCTCGCAGCGAGTGTGTTCCACTTTGGCGAGATTCCCATCCCCGAGCTGAAACAGTACCTCAAGGCTGAGGGCATTAACGTTAGAATATAAACACAGAGAAAACAAAGACACAAAGAACCACAGAGGATAAGGGAAAAACAAAGAGAAAAAGAAAAAACTCTGTATCTCTGTACCTCTGTGTTATATATAAAGAAAATACAAATAACATGAAAATAGATTTTGAAAAAGGTGGCGGGCTGGTTCCCGCTATTATACAGGACGCCAAGACCAAGAACGTACTGATGCTTGGCTACATGAATCAGGAGGCCTACGATAAGACCATCAAAACAGGCAAAGTAACCTTCTGGAGTCGCAGTCGTAACTGCCTTTGGACCAAAGGCGAAACCAGCGGCAACTTCCTGCATCTGGTTGACATCATCGTTGACTGCGACAACGACACACTGCTGGTAAAAGCCACACCCGATGGTCCCACATGCCACACAGGCACCGACACCTGCTGGGGCGAGGAGAACAATAGCGGAGTGACATTCCTTACTGAGCTGCAGAACTTTATCAATATGCGCCACGAGCAGATGCCCGAGGGCAGCTACACCACCAAACTCTTTAAGGATGGTATCAACAAGATAGCCCAGAAGGTTGGCGAAGAGGCCCTCGAAACAGTTATCGAGGCCACCAACGGCACCAACGAGCATCTGGTTTACGAGGCCAGCGATTTGCTGTATCACCTCATCGTACTGCTCGCCAGCAAGGGCTTGCGCATAGAGCAGGTGGCCGATGAGCTCCACAAGCGCCACGACCCCAACTGGGACAAGCAGCGCCGCGCAGCCAAAGCCGCCGGAAAGATGAAATAGTTAATATAGCAACGGACAAAAAATAAAAACAGAATGCTGATTAATTATAAGAACGCGAATATCTACCAGAGGCACGGCATTGAGGTGCTGCATGGTGTGAACTTCGAGGTTGACGAAGGCGAGATGGTGTATATCATCGGCCGTGTAGGTTCTGGAAAGAGCACACTTCTGAAAACCATCTATTGCGACCTCGATATCGACGAGGCCGACGAGGCTAAGGTTCTTGAATACGACCTGCTGACCATCCGTCGCAAACAGATTCCTGATTTGCGTCGCGAGGTGGGCGTTGTGTTTCAGGACTTCCAGTTGCTTGGCGATCGCACGGTTTACAAGAATCTCGACTTTGTGCTCAAGGCCACAGGCTGGCGCGACAAGGAGCGCCGCGACGACCGCATCATAGAAGTTCTGACGATGGTTGGACTTGAGGATAAAGCCGACAAGATGCCTAACGAGCTTTCGGGTGGCGAGCAGCAGCGTGTGGCCATCGCCCGTTCTATACTCAACCGCCCAGAGATCATCATTGCCGACGAGCCAACAGGTAATCTCGACAAGGAGACAGCCGACAACATCATGCAACTGCTGAAGAGCATTGCCGACAAAGGCACTGCAGTCATCATGTCGACCCACAACATCGCGCTGGTCAACAAGTATCCAGGTAAAGCGTTCCAGTGCCAGGATGGCAAAATGGAGCAAGTGATTATCCGCAAGGCGGAGCCAAAGGCCGAAGAGGTAAAAGAGTAAAAAAGTAAAAAGGTAAAAAATTTAAATCAAGGCATATGAAAGTAATGAAATTCGGCGGTACTTCCGTCGGCACACCACAGAGAATGAAGGAGGTGACAGCACTTGTCACCAAGTTTAACGAACCCGTTTTCGTAGTGCTCTCAGCTATGTCGGGCACCACAAACAGTCTTGTAGAGATATCAGACTACCTCTATAAGAAGAACCCCGATGGCGCTAACGAGGTTATCAACCGCTTGGAGCAGAAGTACGACAAGCACGTTGATGAGCTCTATACCAAGGACGAGACAAAGGCCGCTACCCGCGAGTTCCTGCGCAGCGAGTTCGACTACCTGCGTTCGTTCACCAAGGAGCTCTTTACTTCTTTCGAGGAGAAGAGCATTGTGGCTCAGGGCGAGATTATCTCAACCAACATGGTGGTTAACTACATGAACGAGATTGGCATCAAGGCCGTGCTGCTGAATGCACTCGACTTTATGCGTACCGATAAGAATGCTGAGCCCGATCCTGTTTACATCAAGGAGAAGCTGGCTGCGCTGATGAAGGAGAACGAGGGTGCACAGGTTTACCTCACTCAGGGTTTCATCTGCCGCAATGCATACGGCGAGATCGACAATCTGCAGCGTGGAGGTAGCGACTATACTGCATCGCTGATTGGTGCTGCTATCTCAGCCGACGAGATCCAGATCTGGACCGACATCGATGGTATGCACAACAACGACCCACGCGTGGTTGACGGCACAGAGCCCGTTCACCAGCTGCACTTCGAAGAGGCAGCCGAGTTGGCTTACTTCGGTGCTAAGATTCTGCACCCCACATGCGTTCAGCCAGCCAAGTATGCAGGTATCCCTGTTCGCCTGTTGAACACAATGGATCCTGATGCAGAGGGAACCACCATCAGCAACAAGACCGAGTACGGCAAGATTAAAGCCATCGCTGCCAAAGACAACATCACAGCTATCAAGATCAAGTCGAGCCGCATGCTGCTGGCTACAGGATTCCTGCGCAAGGTATTCGAGATTTTCGAGAGCTACCAGACTCCTATCGATATGGTTTGCACCTCAGAGGTTGGCGTATCAATGAGCATCGACAACTCAGCACATCTGGGCGAGATTGTTGACGAGCTCAAGAAGTACGGCACCGTCACCGTTGATACCAACATGTGTATCATCTGCGTAGTGGGCGACCTCGACTGGAGCAACGTAGGTTTCGAGACTATCGCACTCGATGCGCTGAAGGATATCCCCGTACGTATGGTTAGCTACGGAGGTTCAAACTACAACATCTCATTCCTGATTCGCGAGGAAGACAAGAAGCGTGCTCTCCAGAAGCTGAGCGACACCATTTTTAAAAAGTAAAAAGGTAAAAAAAATAAAAAAATAAAAAAGTAAAAAAATAAAAAAATAAGAAAAAGACGAACAAGACAATGACTAAAGGAAATTTCCCAGTAGAGAAGTTTGAGTCGATTGAGACTCCCTTCTACTACTATGACGCCGAACTATTGCGCCAGACTCTGAAGACTATCAACGAGGAGGCAAGCAAGCACGAGGGCTTTGTGGTTCACTACGCCATTAAGGCCAACGCTAATCCTCGTGTGCTCCGCATTATCCGCGAGGCTGGTCTTGGAGCCGATTGCGTTAGTGGCGGCGAGGTAGAAGCATCGCTCAAAGCGGGCTTCCCAAACAACAAGATTGTTTATGCAGGTGTAGGCAAGAGCGATTGGGAAATCAATCTTGGCCTCGATAACGACATTTTCTGCTTCAATGTAGAAAGCATTCCCGAACTCGAGGTGATTAACGAGCTGGCAGCAGCTAAGGGCAAGGTGGCTCGCGTAGCATTCCGCCTGAACCCCAACGTGGGTGCTCACACTCACGCCAACATCACCACCGGTTTGGCTGAGAACAAATTTGGTATCGCCATGCGCGATATGGTTACGGTCATCCGCAAGGCCGAAGAACTTCAGAACGTAAAGTTTGTAGGTCTGCACTTCCACATTGGCTCACAGATTCTCGACATGGGCGACTTCGAGGCACTCTGCAATCGCGTAAACGAGCTGCAGCAGGAGCTTATCAGCCATCGCATTCGTGTTGAGCACATCAACGTGGGTGGTGGTCTTGGCATCGATTATTCGCACCCCAACCGTGTGCCCATTCCCGATTTCAAGGCCTACTTCGACACTTACGCCAAGAAACTTAAGCTGCAACCCGGACAGACGCTCCACTTCGAGCTGGGTCGCGCCGTTGTAGCTCAGTGCGGCTCTCTTATCACGCGTACCTTATATATAAAGGAGGGCGCTGTTAAGAAGTTCGCTATTGTTGATGCCGGATTCACCGACCTGATTCGCCCCGCCCTCTATCAGGCCTACCACAAGATCGAGAATATCACCAGCGACGCTGAGCCCGAGACCTACGATGTTGTAGGTCCTATCTGCGAGAGCACCGATGTGTTTGCCAAGCAGATTGACCTCAACAAGTCAAAGCGTGGCGATTTGCTGGCCATCCGATCTGCTGGCGCCTACGGCGAGATTATGGCGTCGCAGTATAATTGTCGCCGTCTGCCCAAGGGGTATATGAGCGATGAGCTGTAAGGCAAAATGTAAAATGTAATAATTATAAAATGAGTAAAGACTCTCGAGGATTCTCAATCATTATGACCGCGTACGATCAGGCTCACGAGCTTGAGGAAAACCTTCCCGTTTACCTCACTCAGCAATACGAGCCTGGCTACGAGGTCATTGTGGTTGACGAGTCTTCATCCGATGAGACTTCAGACGTACTGAAGCTTCTCAAAAACGAATACCCCAACCTCTATACCACCTTCCTGCCTAAGCCCGACTGCAACAAGAAACGCAAGATGCAGGCCTACAATCTGGGCATCAAGGCGGCTAAGAACGATTGGCTCATCTTTTCTAATATCAGTAACAAACCCGTTAGCAGCGACATCCTTCAGGCCATCAGCGACACCATGAATACCACTTCCGACCTTACGCTGGGCTACCTCTACAAAAAGGGTATCAAACTGCAGACTTTCGACTCCTATCTCGAAGCTCAGGACCACATTACCCGCATAGAGCGCCAGCTGCACAAGGTGAGAAACCGCAAATACAAGAAGTTCAGCATGGGGCGCTACGATTTCATCATCGTGCGCAAGGATGTGGCTTTCGATGTCATTAAGTTCTTCGAGCTTAATCCATCGTTCATCGAGCGCCAGTGCCTGCGTTGGCGCATATTCTGGAAGAACCTGATGAGTAGCTATGAACGTATTACATATCTACCCCAAGAATAGCGAGCTGATACACCAACATGTATCGCTGCTGGTAGAGGGATTAAGGCAGAGCGCCTACGTACAGGTGGCCGACAACAACAAATCCTTCTACACGCAAGCACGCGACATGCAGGCCGACATCATACACATTCATGGTGTGAACTCGATGCTGCAAACCAAAGCGATGCGGTGCGCACAAAAGTTGGGCATACGCTATGTGGCAACCCTGCACGGACAGTTAGAACCCTGGGCCATCAGCTTTCAGAGGGCTAATCAGCGGCTGGGACTTCTTATCGCCCAGAAAGACTATGTGGCCAAAGCCTATGCCGTCATCTCGTTTGGCAAGGTCGAGACTTCGGCATTCAAAACGCTCGGCTGGAATCCGCGTATCGAGGAAATACGCAATGCCGTCATCACCAACACCCTCACCCAGGCAGAGATGGCAGCACAAACGTTTGCCGTTTATCAGAAGGTGCAGGATTCTAACACTCTGGAAAAAATGGATGCCAACACCCTGGCGGCCCTCAAGGCTATTATCAAGGTGGGCATTATGGGCGACAAGCGATGGGTTGACACCAGCACCATCGACCCTCGTCTTATCAACTGGCGACACCTGATGGTCTACGCCGAGCACGAGAACATCGTAAACTACACCGACTACGGCATACGTCTGCTCAACCTCTCAGCGCCACTCATCGACACACAGAAGATAGCCGCTTTCTTCCCCAAGAGCTACACGCGCCCCAAGCCCATAAAGGAGATTGTGGGCGATTATCAAGGCGACCAGACCGACTATCTCCTGCGCATCATCCGCCAGGTAATCAAGGCCCCTACTCTGCTGGGTGCTATGGAGCTAACGCGAGAATTGTATCGCGACAATGTTGACGACGACCAGCTTGCCGAGAAACTCGAAGATGCAGGCCTCACCAAGAGTGCCGCCCGACTGATTCAGGTGCTCAGTGAGTTTGTGATGCTCGACGAGGGCTATATGCCCATTGATCCTATCGACGACAAGCTTACCGATAAACTTCGCAATCATCTTAAAAACCATCTTAAGATATGAAACACCTTTCCAGTAATGATACCGATTTGCATTACCTGCAGTTGCTGTCGCAATCGTTCCCAACGGTTGCCGATGCCTCTACCGAGATTATAAACCTCGAGGCCATCATGGCTCTGCCTAAGGGCACCGAGCACTTTCTGGCCGATATCCACGGCGAGAGCGAGGCCTTCCGCCACATACTCAAAAACGCCTCAGGTAACATCAAGCGAAAAGTAAACGAACTCTTTGGCAACGATATCCGCGAGAGCGAGAAGAAGGAGCTGTGCACCCTCATCTACTATCCCGAGGAGAAACTCGAGCTGATAAAAGCTCAGGAGAAAGATTTAGAAGACTGGTACCGCATCACCATCCACCAGCTGGTAAAGGTGTGCCGCGATGTCAGCAGCAAGTACACCCGCTCAAAGGTGCGCAAGTCGCTGCCTCAGGACTTTGCCTATATCATCGAGGAACTGCTGCACGAGAGTCTCAGCGATAACGATAAGGCAGCCTATGTCAGCGTCATCGTCAACACCATCATATCTACAGGGCGTGCCGATGATTTCATCTGCGCCATCTGTAACGTCATCCAGCGCCTGGCCATCGACCAGCTGCATATTCTTGGCGACATCTACGATCGTGGTCCTGGTGCCCATAAAATCATGGACACCCTGCGCCAATACCACTCGTGGGACATACAGTGGGGCAATCACGATGTGCTGTGGATGGGTGCTGCTGCCGGCAACGATGCCTGTATCTGCAACGTGCTGCGCCTTTGTTTGCGCTATGCCAACCTCAGCACCATCGAGGAGTACGGCATCAACCTTGTTCCGCTGGCCACCTTTGCACTCGATGTGTATGGCAACGACCCCTGCCTGGAGTTCCAGCCCAAGCTGCTGCCAGGCAACACGATGGACGAGAAGACCCAACAGCTCACGGCCAAGATGCACAAAGCCATCGCCATACTGCAGTTCAAGACCGAGGCCGAGATATTCGGCCGTCGCCCCGAGTGGCAGATGCAGGATCGCTGCATGCTCAGTAGGGTTGATTACGAGAGGGGCAACTGCACCATTGATGGCAAGGAGTACGAGATGAAGAGTTGCAACTTCCCCACCGTTGATCCCGCGCATCCCTTCAAGCTTACCGCCGAGGAGGCCGACCTGATGCACAAGCTGCACCACTCGTTCCGCATCAGCGAAAAGCTGCACAAGCATATCAACACGCTGCTCTCTCACGGCTGCATGTACACCATCAGCAACAGCAACCTGCTGTTCCACGCCGCCATCCCGCTGAACGACGACGGCTCGCTCAAGGAGGTTGAGATTTATCCTGGCAAGCGCTTTGCCGGTAAGGACCTGATGCACAATATCGGCATGATGATCCGCGAGGCCTTCCAGAACGATTCGGATGATAAGGATTACGCCCGCGACTATTTCCTGTATCTGTGGTGCGGTAAGGATTCGCCCCTGTTCTGCAAGTCGAAGATGGCCACTTTCGAGCGTTATTTTCTGGTTGATAAGGATACCTATAAGGAGGAGAAAGGCAACTACTTCAAGCTGCGCGACAGCGAGGAGGTTTGCGACCGCATACTTGATGCCTTCGGCGTAAAGGGCACCAACCGCCATATTATCAACGGTCACGTGCCCGTACATGCCGGTAGCGGCGAGAACCCCATCAAGGCAGGCGGCAAGCTGATGGTGATCGATGGTGGATTCAGCGAGGCCTATCACAAGGAGACGGGTATTGCCGGCTACACGCTGGTATATCACTCACGCGGCTTCCAACTGGTTCAGCACGAACCGTTCACCTCTGCCCGCGATGCCATTATGCGCGAGATCGACATTAAGTCAACCACCCAGATCATCGAGATGTCGGCCCATCGCATGCTGGTGGCCGATACTGATAAGGGCGAAGAGCTGCGCTCGCAGATTGCCGACCTCAAAGAGCTGCTCTATGCCTATCGTCATGGAATCATCACCGAACGTAGAAGGTAAAAAGGTGAAAAGGGTTATTCTAAGTTTCCTTTGGGGGCTTGCGGCCATAGCGGCCTTTGCCGAAAGCCGTATCAACCACCCCGATGTAAAGTCGCTGCAGGTGGTGGTTAACGGCAACTGGCTGGCTCCGGCCATCATGCGCCTCAACTCGAACGATGTGCTTCACGTGTCGTTCGACGAGCTCTCGCACGATTACCACCGATACATTTATAGGCTTGAGCATTGTGAGGCCGACTGGACGCCCTCTGAGGGTATCTTTGAGAGCGACTGGCTCTCGGGATTCAACGGCAACACCATCGACGACTACGAGCACTCCAGCAACACCATCATCCCCTACACCCACTATCAGCTGCAACTGCCAAACCCGCGCTGCCGTCTGAAGCTTAGCGGCAACTACCGCCTGCATGTGCTCGACGAGGACGATGACAACCGCGAGGTGCTGGTGGCCGAGTTTATGGTCACCGAGCAGAGCATGAAGCTGAACATGACAGCCTCAGGCAATACTGATATCGATACCCACCAGAGTCACCAGCAGGTGTCTATGCAGCTCGACTACGGCTCACTGCCCGTCACCAATCCCGATGAACAGATTTATGCGGTGGTGATGCAGAACAATCAGGAGCGCTCCATACGTCGTGGCGTCAAGCCCAACATCACCACCTTCAAAGGCTTGGAATGGCGCCACAATCTCCAGCTGGTGTTCGATGCCGGCAACGAGTATCGCAAGTTCGAGGTACTCGATGTGTCGCACCCCACGATGGGCATCGACTACATCATGTGGGACGGCGAGAACTATCAGGCCTACCCCTTTGTCGATGAGCCCCGCCCCAACTACCTCTACGACGAGGATGCCAATGGCTCGTTCTGCATCCGCAATAGCGACAACTACCAGAACGACACCCACAGCGAGTATGTGTGGGTTAACTACCGCCTGCATTCCGATATCGGGCAACAGATTTACATCAGCGGGCGCTGGACCGTAGAGGATGCCGACACCTATCGCATGCTTTACGACCCCGCCAACCACCTTTACACCGCCAGCATACTGCAGAAGCAGGGCTACTACTCCTATCAGTATCTCTGCGACGACAATCAGTTGCTACCCAGCGAGGGCAGCTTCTATCAGACAGAGAATCGTTATCAGTGCTTAATCTACTACAAGGGCACCAGCGACCGCACCTGGCGACTTACCGCTTTTTGCGATACGCCTGTGGAGTAACCTTGTATTTCTGGTAGAATGAGGCTATGAAGTAGTTGGTCGATACAAAGCCGCATTCTTTGCTTATCTCCTCTATCGTTGCCTTTGTATTGCGCAGCATCTTCTCGGCCTTATCCACTCTGGCCTGCTTGATCAGTGTGCGCGGACTCTTGAAGATGTTGTCCATAATCAGCTGGTAGAACTCCTTACCGCCAATACCTGCAGCATTGCTCAGTCGGCGCATCGTCATCTTTTTCTTCTTCCTTTCGGTCATCACCAGCATCGTCACCTTACCGATAGCCTTCACAAACTTGGGGTCGAGGTCGTTCATCGCCGAAGTTTCTGCCGAGCTGTATTCATCGGCAGCAGGCTCAATAATCTCCGACTGGCCTTCAATACGGTCTACAAAGGCGTAGATACGGTTCACCAGCATCACCTCCTCGCTGTTGCGCTGGGCTCTCAGGTTGGCGTTCTTCATATAGTAGAACACGTTAGCCAGAATCAGAGCTGTAATCAGCAGTCCGAAGAGTGCAAAGATACCCGTTGTTCGCCACCAGGGTTCGTTAATGTCAATCGTCCACACATAAGGTCTTGTGTCCCAGTCGTCGGGCATCATCGAAGCCTGAATCTCCACCTCATAGTGGCCTGGTCGCAGCGATATCAGCGGCAGATGCAGCAGTCCGTGCCCGTCAATCATGCCGTTGCTGTCGTATGGAGTCAGTATGCGCCACTCATCGTCCAGACCTACCACTCTCACGCGATAGAAAGTCTGCTGCGGACGGAAATAGTTCAAGGCCGAGAACACCATTGTGATCGAGTTCTCGCTGTAGTCCAGATCTACTCCCCACAAGCGGCTCAACGCTCTGTCGAGCACCTTTCTGCCACCAAGCACGGTGTTGGTGTTCACCTCGATACCGTTCACAAACAGCTGTATCAGCTTGGGGTAAATCTCGAACGTATATTTGTTGTAGAGCGTTGTGAAGTCGGTAGGGGTAAACTCAACCACGTGTTCAAGCGCCTGCATCGCTATCGTTCCGTCGGGCATTCGTATCGCTTTTCCGTTTACAAACACCTCGTTAGGCACATGGTCGTACTCGTTGTAGCTGTTAATACGGTACACGCGCCCGTCGGCATTAAACAGCACCGCCGATATGCCGTAGCTTGTGCCCACCCAGATGTTGTGCCTCTGGTCTTCCACTATCGAGTGTACGATGTTGTTAAACAGTCCGTCCTTGGTGGTATACACCTGTGGCAGCATGTCGCTCTCTTTGCGGTACACCTGCAGTCCCTGCGATGTTCCTACCCAAGTCCATCCGCGCGAATCCTTATACACACAGTTCACAGGGCGCTCACGGAATGTGGGGTGCTCGTCAACGTCGTTCATCAATGCGCCGTAGTGATCGGCTATCGGGTTGCCCCACGGATACACTCTGAATGGCGGTTTGAATGGGCGCGAGTAAAGAATACCTCTATTCTCGGTACCAAGCCACAAGCCACCCTGACGGTCGAACACCATCACGTTCACATCGGTAGCCATCGTCCGCCCCGATTCCAGCATCATGGCCTCAAAGTGCTTGCTATCGCCCGTATGCGTGTTAACCACCCAGTATCCGTACTCGCAAGGCACATAGAGCATCGAGTCCTTCAGCTCCATATTGTTCAGATGGTAAGGCGTGCGCAGCAGTTCTGCCCAATCGTTCGTTTTCAGGTCGTACTTCATCAGTATGGCCTCTTTCTTTCCGTTTCGCAGCTGATACACCACGTCCTTGCCCATCGTCACCAGGCTCGACTGGTCGTATCTCTGTCCGTCAACATCGGTATATGCTCTTGTTTCACGCGCCTTCTTACCTGTGGTCTGGTCGTACATCTCCATCAGTCCGTTGTTGTAGAACAGCATCACGTACTTGTTCTGGCACACCTCCACATCCTGCAGATTCAGCTTAGCACGCGTTCTGATGTTAACTTTACTTTTTACATTGTACAGCCCCTCGCGCATCAGCAACCATACCACACCGGTACTGTCTACAAACAGGTCGTTCACTTTTTCAGTAACCCCAAACTTGCTGAACTCGTCTTCTATCGATATAGCAAAGCGCTCAACCGTAAGGTCAACACACGATACGGTGTGCGTGTTCTTCAGCCACATGTGGTGGAAACGGTCAAAGTACAGGTGGTAGTTACCACTATATTCCGACAGCGGATATTGGTTCTCCTCAATGGGGTCGATATACGAGAATTTCGCACCATCGAAGAAGTTGATCTGTCCGGCTGTAGTAATCACCAGTCGGCCAGTCTTTGTACATTTGATGGTCTGTGCACTGTTGTCGGCCAGTCCATCGGCAGCCGTATAGTTATGGAAGAGACGTGACGACACTTCGGCTCCCGCCGTCAATACCGACAGTAGCCACATCATAGTCAACAACGTTAATAGTCTTCTTCTCATAACTTATAGTTTTAAATTTTTTCGTCAGCCCTTTATCGGACCATACGGATTGGATTAATTAATAATCCGTAAAATCCGTATGATCCTTAGGCTCAAATATTATACAACTTCAATACCCTGCTCCTCGCAGAGTTTCAGGCTCATCTCCTTCAGTTTGAACTTCTGGATCTTGCCCGAGCCAGTCAGCGGGAACTGGTCGATAAAGAATACGTACTTAGGAATCTTGTAGCGAGCTATCTTGCCTCGGCAGAACAGCTGCACATCCTCAGCAGTCATCTTTGCCCCCTCTTCCAGAATGATGAAGGCACCCACGGCCTCACCATACTTCTTCGAAGGCACAGCAGCCACCTGCACGTCGCGAGGTCGCCAGAGTGCAGATATCCGTTCTTGTCTATCACCTCAGCCGTTGCGGTGGGGTTCTTGTAGTAACCCTTCATCACATTGAATCCCTTACAGCACATCTCTCCCTGCACGCCTACGGGGCACTCCTCGCCTGTTTCTGGGTCGAGCACCTTCACGTCGACGAATGGGAAGTCGCGACCTACGGTGGTGCAACGCTGCTCGAAGGTATCGTTCAGGCAGGTCTGCGTCATACCGGGCGACGACTCTGTAAGTCCGTAAACGCTGGTGATGGTCATAAACATCTTTTCGCTTACCTGCTTCATCAGCTCTATCGGGCACAGACTTCCTGCCATGATACCCGTACGCAGACAACTCAGGTCGAACATATCGAACATCGGGTGATTCAGCTCGGCTATGAACATCGTTGGCACACCGTACACGGCTGTGCATCGCTCTTTGTGAATCGATGCCAGCACCACCAGCGGGTCGAATTTCTCAACCATCACCTCGGTACATCCGTGCGTCAGGCAGTTCATGGTAGCCAGCACCACACCGAAGCAGTGGAACAGCGGCACGCACACACAGAGCTTGTCGTCCTGGGTAAATCCCATGTTCTCACCCGTAAAGTATCCATCGTTGGCAATGCCGTAGTGAGTCAGCATCACACCCTTGGGGAAACCGGTTGTTCCACTGGTGTACTGCATGTTGCACACATCGTAGCAGTTCACCTTCGATTTCATCTCTGTCAGTTTCTCGTCCTCCACGTTCTGTCCCAGCAGCAGCAACTCGGCGGTGTTGAACATGCCGCGATACTTCTCCATACCTATATAAACCACGTTCTTCAGATATGGGAATCGCTCTGAGTTCAGGTGTCCGCGCTCGCAAGTCTTCAGCTCGGGCAGCATCGTATAGGTCATATCCACGTAGTTACAGTCCCATGTACCGTCGGTGATACACAGCGTGTGCATATCCGAGTCCTTACACAGATACTCCAACTCGTTCTGTTTGTAGTTAGTGCCAGTCGGGCACGTTTGTAGCCCAGATACCCACGTTCGAACCCTTCTCCACGCCGATGGCAATAAGACCTTTTGCCAGATTGTCGACGCGCTCATTGAATTTACTCCAGGTAAATCTCAGGTCGCGGTCACTATATACAATATATTCCTTATCAGGAGTTTTTTCAGCCCAGTATTCCAGCCACTGTCCAAGCGTGCGCTCGTACAGCTGGTAGCCTTCGCTTCCAGTCTCAGCAGGATAAGTCCTATCAGGCAGCGGACGTCCCGCCATATCGTATTTTACATCACTCATCTTCAATTTTTTAATTTTTAAATTTTAGAATGGAATGTAAACTACTGCGAGAATCTTTGCGCTCTTGCCTGGTGCTCCGTGCACGTGGTGCTTCACAATGCTGTCGTAGAAAATCGAGTCACCCTCGTTCAGGTGGTAAGTCTCCTTACCATACACTATCTCTACCTCGCCCTGCATCACGTAGATAAACTCCTCACCCTCGTGGGCACTCAGTTGGAATTCGGGAGTCTCCTCAGGGTTTATGTCAATCACGAATGGCTCCATGTGGCGTCCAGCCTTCTGCTGAGCCAGCGGATGATACTCCATGTGTTTGCGAGCATCGGTGGCACCATTGCTGAAGCTGATACTGCTGTCGGCCTCACGATCCTTAGCACGGGTTACAATAGGCCCCAGATCGTCGTTGTCATCCATGAATGTACCCAATCTCACGCCCAGTGCACGGGCTATTTTAATCAGCGGACCCAGCGATGGCAGGTTTACATCGTTTTCGATACTGTTAATCTGGTCTACGGTCAGTCCGCTGCGCTCAGCAATCTCTTCGATGCTGAGATTTTTAGTCTCTCTGATGCCTTTAATTTTGGCACCTACTACTGAATGATTATTCATCTTCTTTTCAATTATAATATACTCCTAAAATTCCAAGGGCAAAAGTACATAAATTCATCTAAAAATCCGCACATTTTGCGGGTTTTAATAGATTTTAACAACATTATTTAACAATCCCCCCTTCCCTCCCTGTCATGTCGTGCCTCCCCCCACCTGTCATTCCGAGCGAAGTCGAGACATCTCCTTTCACAACGACATACTTGTCGTTGTACCGCTTCCTCAATTCCTCCAGCCAGGTGCATAATCGCTTCAGGTTTGCTATCGCCTCGTGACTTGGGATATTATATATTTCAGGATGACTCCCGCTCTTCGTGAACTCCCCGAGCGTAAAGTTAGGCGATAAGTGAGAGCCATCGAGCTTGTTCGAATGGCCGAGCGCAGCCTCACTCGGCTGAACCATTAATCGCAGCCAGGGTGTGAGCCTCATTACAATCACGGCCCCATTGTATCACCTCTCCTTCTGCAAGTATCCATGGCTCAAGGCACAGCGTTATTCCGCTATCTTTATACACCCAGTTAAGAGCACCTTCCACCATATTGGCCACCACGTCTATACTTTCAAATACATCAGAGCAATCTACTATCGCAACGTAGGGCTCATATCTCAGTTTGCTGTAGTTGATATATACCATTGCGCCTACGATGCCATACTCTCTTTTCACTCCTATTATTATCTTTGCGACGTCGCCTCTGAACACCCACTCGTATTGTCTTTTATACCGTTTACCTTTATAAGTAAAAGGTATCTCTTTCATCTTCAGGAAGTCCCTAGCAAACACGTTGTCAAGCACTTCCTTACCTAGTAAACAACAATGCTCATCAAAAATATCTCCTACCATACTAGTATGGCGGATTTTAAACAATCTATAAACTATCTTGTTCATTGTTAGAAAAAGGTTTTAGGGTAAATTACCCATTAGTTATTGTTATGGTTTCAAAATGGCAGAAAACAGTTTTCTTTTCCGCCCAAATAATTAAGCGAAAACACTATGTAGACATATAGACCTCCTCTCTTTTAGGTGGTTCTACAAGTTGACTATCCCATAGCTAGCACCTTCTTGGGCCAGCATTTTTGCCCACTTCCCATTTTTGGCGGGTGTGAACCTTCTCTGCTCTACCATAGTAAATATTGCCCCCAACTAAATGTCTCTCATGAGGTATTTCTTCAAGTTCGGCAGCAATACCTTCCAATTTTCTCTTGGTGTAATAGTTGATATTTCCTGTTATCTTGAAGCCGTTAGGCATAACAAATTCTTTATTGTCTTTATTATTATTCATATTATAGGTTTATTGTTTTGAATCGGAGCGCAAAGATAGTGCTTTTCCACAAGACTACAAAGGCTTTTCCACAAAAATTTAATAGCTTAAAACTTTTATCCCAAAAGGTTTGGTATTCTCAAAAAAGCGTTTTATCTTTGCAGTCTAAAACACATACCATGCATAACATGCATAACATCTGCAAAATGAGAAGTAACTAATTGGAGCAACAAGTGCGGCGGAGTAGAGAATTATATTAATATAATATATACTAAATATTATATATATTATAATATATATAATATCATAATACACCCTAATAGCTCAAATTATGCACATCCGAGTACGGACATGTTATGCATGTTATGCTGTTATGCCCTCCACGCGGCGGCACTTCTTTGCCCATGAAATTACGTTTATCTGGTCATGAAATTACGGTTCGTAGGCCATGAAGTGGTACACCATTTTAATTAACAACATTTAACAAAAACAATTCGAAAATAATTTTTTAGTTAGACTTTATATTCGTACCTTTGTACCGTCAATCATGAGAGACATAAACATTAAAACATTAACCATTAAAAATTACAAAACGCATTATGGCAAAGATTTTTTATTTACTGAAACAAAACAAGGCACAGGGTTCTAAAATTTTCGGCAAGTGGTTTGCTCATGGCAAAACCATCGAGACTCTGAACACACGAAAGATGGCTAACCACATCAGCGAGCACGGCTCTATCTACACACCTGACGTGGTGTTTGGTGTGCTGGAGAAGTTCCGCAGTTGTCTGCTGGAGATGCTTCTGAATTCGAAGCGTGTGAAGATTGACGGTCTGGGAATCTTCTACACCACTCTCGAGAACGAGAAAGGTGGTGCAGACAAGAAGGACGACTTCAGCCCAACCAAGAACCTGAAGGCTCTGCACATCCGATTCTTGCCCGATCAGGAGGCTGAGACAAACATCAGCTCGCGAGAGTTTATCAAGAAAGCCGAGTTCGTTAATGCAGAGGCATTGGCAGGTCAGCTGCTAGAGAGTGGCTCAGGAGACAGCCCAAGTGGCAACGGCGGCGGCAACGGCGGCGGCCATGGCAACCCTGGCGAGGGAGATTAAGCGATTGGGGCATTAGCCCCAACGCTTCCTCCCCCCCTGTCATGTCGAGCAAGCGTTCCTTCTACCCACCTTGTCATTCCGAGCGTAGTCGAGGAATCTTTGCGGCTTTAGCCGCTTGCGCCTTTGGGCGCATTTATGAGATGTCTCCACGCGCTTCGCTTGGTCGAGAATGACAATGGGAGGGTAACCACAAAATTAGTATCAACCTAAAAATTACCAACTATGACAAAGAAAGAAACCATTAAATTCATCGTACAGATGATTGCAAGTATCGCAACCGCGATTGTTACAGCCCTCGGCGCTACGAGCTGCATGGGTATGTAGAAAAAAAAAGAGCCACTTGAAAGGTGGCTCTTTTTTAGTATATCACCAGATCTGCACGCGCTTCTCTGGTGCGAGATAGAGTTTCCCGTCAGTCACGTTGAAGAGTCTGTACCAGTCGTCGAAGAGTGTCACGATGACATTGACGCGGTTTTGGGGGATTGAATGGACGTCAAGGTACAACTCCTTCTTTTGGTCAAGGGTGGGATAATCCAGCCACAGTTTTGCATAGTGCAGGAAGAACTCCTGGTAGGCATAGTCGAGGGCAGCCCCCTGAAGCCCCTCATCTATTTTCTTCTGCTTGAAGAGTGAGTAGGCCAGCGTCATGCCGCCGTAGTCGGCCATGTTCT
>ONAK01000132.1 GCA_900315765.1 uncultured Prevotella sp.
TATGCTTGATAAGAGAATACTTGAACAGCTTTTCCGCCGGAACTACAGCGAGATGATTCATCTGGCCAGAGTCTTGTTGGGTGATGATGGTGAGGCTGAAGACGTAGTACAGGACATCTTTCTACGAATTGCCGACAGCGACATTCCGCCCAAGAACGATTCCTATCTCCTTATTGCCGTACGCAATGCTTGTCTGAATAAGATACGGCAAATGCAACTGCATGAACAGGTAAAGAACCTATTGCCTATAGAAGATGAGACAGACCTACAGCCCATTGATAGACAATTTGAGCAACTTGAAGATATTTCGGCTTTCGTGGACGAGCAACTGGAAGAACCGCATCGCAGCATCTTCCATCTCCGTTTCGACGAAGATCTGACTATTGCAGAGATTGCCCGTCGGCTTGGTCTGAATCCGAATACTGCTTACAAGTATCTCGCCCTAAGCATTCAGAAAATCAGAAGTCACTTTAATCACTAAAAGATTATTGCAATGGAAACGAACAACGACAACATCCGTCAGTTACTGGAAATGCTCGATAACCCCGAGGCATACACCGAGCAGGAAATCCTGGACATCATCAATCGTGATGGGGATACACGCGAGACTTACCGCATGATGGTAGAAGCCAAACGCAGCAGTCGCCAGCGTCAGGCAGACAAGCCCGTCGATATAGATGCTGCATGGCAAAAGTTCAATCAAATTAATCAGCCCAAACAGCATGGTTTTATCTGGATGAAGATAGCAGCCTCTTTGATCGGAGTATTGCTTGTGTCTGGTATTGCCTTTGCTGCCATTCAGATTGTAAGATACGCTCAGCAGAATACGCCAAAGACTGAGGAGGTCATCAATACTCCAAAGCCCACAAACGTTATTCCCACTGATACGCTGACCACTGACACAATCGCAGCACCGCAGCCTATCATCTACGACAACATCCCTCTGGAAAAGATGCTGCCAGAGATAGCCGCTCATTACGATGCCAAGGTCACGTTTGTCAATGACGAAACCCGCCAACTCCGTTTCCGTTTCGTATGGAATCCACAGAAGGGCATCGATCAAGTGGTTAGCGACCTCAACCAGTTCGAGCGTCTGACCGTTACGCTGAAGGATAACCAAATCACTGTAGAATAGTCAGCCGCCATGAAAAGATATATTACTCTCATTCTTGCCCTGCTACTGACTGTCAGTACACAAGCCCAGACGCGAATATCGCGTGAATACAATAACGTATCCCTCTCTGATGCGCTGAGACAACTCAGTGAGCAACAGACAGGCTACTCCATATATTTCCTCTACAACGAATTAGAGGACTTCCGTATCACTACAACTGTCAAGAACAAACGTCTGCCTGAAGCCATCCATCAGATGATTGGTTTCTATCCCATCCGAGTCACTACGAGCACCGACGAAGACGGAAAAAAGATTTTTGTGGAGTGTACGCATAAAACCGACCTCCATCTGACGGGCACCATCATCGATGAGAAAGGTCTGCCTGTTGCTTACGCTAACATTGCAATCCTCAACCCTTCAGACTCAACCTTACTCTGCGGCGGTGTCAGCAATGAGAGTGGATACTTCGCCATTCCTTTAGAACAAGAGAGAGTCCTAGCCCGCATCTCCTATGTTGGTTACAAGACGATTTATAAGCAATGCAACAATACAGAACTCGGAACAATACTGATGCTGCCAAACACGCAAACACTTGGTGAGGTCGTAGTGAAGGGCGAACGTCCGCAATATAAGATGACCACGGGAGGCATGACCGTCGATATTCAGAACTCACTGATGAAAGATGTCGGCACTGCTGACGATGTGCTGTCGATGCTACCACAAGTACAAGGCAGTGACGGTAACTTCACCGTCTTTGCAAAGGGTACGCCTGAAATCTACATCAACAACAAGAAGGTGCAGAACGCTCGCGAACTAAAACAGTTGAAGTCCACCGACATCAAGAGTGTGGACGTGATTACGTCACCAGGTGCCAAGTACAATGCGGAAGTAGGAGCCGTTATCCGCATCAAGACTAAGAAGCATCAGGGCGACGGCATCAGCGTAGAGGCATATAGCCAGGTGGTGTATAACGAGAAGTGGACGACTTACGATGATGCTACTGTGAAATATCGCACGGGTGGATTGGAAATCTTCGGTGTCGGAGTTTTCCAGAATGGCAATCACTCAGAAGATAATACGCTGACTACTGATACTCGTGCCAATGGCAATCTGATACACATTTCCCAATATGCGCCCAATAGTTTTTGGTACACCAATCTCTCTGGCAAAGTCGGTGGTAACTATGACCTCAACGACAGCACATCGCTGGGAATGACTTATGAGTTAAGTGGATCGCCATACGAAAGTGGCGACGCATATACCACACAGACTATTATGCGCAACGGCAAGCAGGAAGGAACCATCAGTCAATATATGAGCAGGAAAGACAAGGACGGCCCTTCGCATGAAGCCAATGTCTATTTCATTGGCAAACTCGGACGGCTCGGCATTGACTTCAACGGCTCGTACCTGTGGAACAAGAGTTCTATCGACATGCTGTCACAGGAGCGCAGTGATGACCTGCTGGCGTGGTGAACTGAGTGCGGGCACGGAGATGACTCACTCCAACAGCCACGGCATATACAACAATATAGAGCAAATCGTGAGGTCATCCGATGACGAAATCAAAGAAAGTAATATGGCTGGGTTTGCAGAGTATCATTTACGACTTGACAACTGGAGCATCGGTGCAGGATTACGATATGAGGCCGTCACGTCCGACTACTATTCCTTCGGTCAGTACCAGACAGAGCCGAGCCGCAAATACCACGACCTGTTTCCTAATCTCTCCGTCGGCTGGCAAAAGAACAAATGGGGCATCCAACTGGGTTATAACAAACGCATCAGCAGACCGGGCTATTATCAACTTAATTCCAACATCCAGTACGACAATCGTTACGAGTATGAAGGTGGAAATCCCCTGTTGCGCCCTACCATCAAGCAGAACCTCGACCTTAATGTCACCTACTCATGGCTGAACTTCACGGTAGGTTACAGCCACAATAAGGACATACGTCTATCCTTTGGTGACCTGTTCCAAGAGGGGACAGAGATAACGATGTGGACCAACCGCAACTTCGATAAGTTCGAGAGTTACAATGCAGCACTCACCGCTTCGCCCAAGTTTGGCTTCTACAGCCCCACGCTGACACTCAGTTACTATCAGCAGCAGTTCGATGCACAGGCGTATGGTACAGCCGTGTCGCTTGATAAGCCACAGTTCGAGGTAAATTTCCGCAACTGGTTCACCATCGGCAAGACCGCGAAGGCCATGCTCTATCTGCACTATTCCACCAGCCACGACTACGGCTTTAATCACTATGCCCATGAGTTGAACGTCAATGCCCGTATGCAGAAGTCATTTCTCGATGGCTCACTAATAGTATCCCTCTTTGCCAACGACATCTTCCGAAATCTCCGTGAACGCTGGACGGGCTACTATCCCGTCACCACGATGGGCAAGGATGCTTATGTCTATACGCAGAGCATCGGTCTCTCACTCTCGTATGACTTCAATACCACACGCAGCAAGTACAAGGGTACTGGCGCAGGTAATGCAGAAAAGAACAGACTATAATTACAATTCTGTTTCATCGTGGCGGTAGTCGGTTTATATTCGGCGCTGCCCCATTATAAATGATTTCTCTTAACCTGAGTTAAGACCCACACCCTCGGCACCCGATTTTCGGTTTTGTCGGGGGCTATTTCGTGCTGTTTTCCGTATCTTTGCCCATAAAACTGATAAACAATGAACAAAATGAAACACTACAGACGATTTCTGCTCCTGCTGGCGATGCTGATGGCAGCAACATTCGGGATGGCACAGCAGGCAGTAACTGTCAAAGACAGCATCACGCATGAAGCAATACCATTTGTGAGCGTTTATTTTGGGAACGAGTC
>ONAK01000088.1 GCA_900315765.1 uncultured Prevotella sp.
AATTCGTCGAAACAGAGTCTGTCATGATGGATGGCCATCACAACAAGCAGCTGAATGCGAAGCAGCAGATGGCGACCATCGCCATTTCGGAAACGCTTGATTTCTTTGATTGGCTTTCGCCCAGGTTGATGGGTGGTTAACCATCTGAACCATATTTCAAGATAATCATCGGGACATTCAATATAAGACTGCTCAGCCGGAGTTTCTTCCAAAGAGGTTTTGAATCTCGTAATATAGTCAGAAGAATACTTCTTGACGATTTCCTGTATGTCGGCATTCGGCTTTTCACAATCTCTCTTCATGTTTTGGGCAATGTCCTTTTTGAGATAAACAAAAGGATGTGGACGAGTTGGAGAGACTCCCCGACCCATCTCCGATTGTGAATGTTTTGTCTGCTTGCCATATATGGTATTCCTCATGTCAAAATCCAGTGTAGTGACCTGTTGTTGTGGAGTGTCATCATAGACACTGACGATATCAAGTGGACTGTAGACTGCCCAAGAATCAAACGAGGTTACCCCTGCATTCGGATTCCCCAAAAAGAATCTTCCTTCACCTGTTGTACATGGATCAAGTTTATAGTCGTCATAACCGGCCTGTCGTATCGCTTCCTCCACCTCATACATGAGGGCGAGAGCAATCTTATTGTAGCCATCCTTATTATGCATCACTTGGTCGAAAGCATAGACAAGCCGGAACCTGTTACCATAATCGGCCACTTGATGGTGTTGCGTAGTGAAAGCGAATGTCGGTTTCCGCTGTAGCCTATCCCATAGATCATGGAGGTCAATGGGGCATTCGTCAGCATCTAACAGAATTGTCTGCGCACCCTCCCACTGTCCAGAGAAACTACCAACCCATCTGTAAGGGTCTTGCCTTCCGTGAAGGGCTGTCACGGAATGTCCATATAAAAGATTCGTCTTATACTGACTGATGCTCATTGCCTCTCGACTAAAAGAAAGTTGTCCGGGCAGAGACATGTTGGGATATCCGTCCATGGTCAGCCATAATGAGTCTTTCTTATCTGCTGGAATATATTCTGCAGCAGCTATCTGCTCCTCAGATGCTTTTCTAACACCTACCTGAGAAGAAATACTGCATTGAACAATGAAATCCTTATTCTTAAACATAGTCTTGTCTGTTTATTCGTTATCCTGCAAATCCTGTGCCAAAAGGGAGTGTTAATGATTTATGGCATACCAAATGTATTAAAGATGAGTGAGACCTCGGCGGGCATGAAGACGCGCCGGGTAAGTTCTGCAAGCTCTGCCGTGGTGGAACTCTCACGAAGTAAATCCTTCATCCTCCTCCAGGCAGAGCGGGGAGCAATGGCTGGGAAATACATCTGCGCCAGCTCCATTCTACCGTATGTTTTTACTTCTCTATTCATAGTGCAAAATTACTAAAATTCCTCGGAATTACCAAACATTTTGTTGAGAAAAGTGCATTAAGTATCAATAAGTTACAGTAAGTGGGCATAAGGGGATTGAGAACAAAAGGATATTCGCTTATTTGGAATTAAATTCGTACCTTTGCAATGTTGAAAGAGGTCTGATTTTTACTGGGATGCGGTGGAAAACTTTTTTGGATGCGACGGAAAAAGTTCTACGAAGCCACGGAGGAAAAGGCGCCTAATTCGGGGCCTGTGGAGCGGAGTACAGAGCAACGATGGTTGAGACCTGCAGAAAAGGACAAAAAGGACTGAATCGACACGAAAATCAGGTAACATAGTTTTTAACGTAAAAAGATTGTTTTCTTATGGCACTTAAAGTAAAAGCAAAGGAGAAGTTGCTGAAGTTCAGTAAGCAAAGCGAGGGTACTTGGCGTTACGTCATGGTTCCCGATCTCTACAGTTCACTCGCTCAGGACAAGGTAATACGTGAAGCTGCGCTTCGCTCGGGTGTGAGCCAAGGTGTGATGCAGGCCTGTTGGGATGCTGCTGGCCAGGTCATCAAGGCATGGGCCACTGAGGGTCACTCCGTTGCACTGCCCGGTTTGGGTACTATGCGCTTCGGTCTGTCTGCCACTGCAGTTGAAAATGTGAACGATGTCAAGTCTGGTCTTATCAAGACCCGTCGCATCATCTTCACTCCTTCGATCGATCTGAAAGACGAACTGAAGAACACAGCTATCGTCATCACCTGCTACGACCGTAATGGTAATGAGGTGAAGCGCGTGACCAGTTCTGATGACGGCACAGTCGAGAACAACGAGGACAACGGCGATGATAACGGCGTTGACAACGGTTCTTCTAACGGAGGCTCAAATGGAGGTTCTACCTCTGGTAACACCAACTCTGGAAGTGGTTCTCAGAACAGCGGCAGTGGCACTCAGAATGGTGGTAGCGCCAACGGTGGTTCTACTAACTCAGGTAGCAACAGCGGTTCAGGCACCAATACTGGCGGTTCGACGGGTGGCAACACCGGCGGCAACAGCGGTTCGGAAAGCGGCACCGAGGGTGACTACAGACTGGTCATCTACAAGTACGGCAACGGTACCTCGACCGTGACCGATGACAGTGAGCAGGAAATCAACAGCAACGACAACGTGCACTCCGGCTCTAACGTGAACATCAGCGTCATGCCAGTTGAGGGCAAGGAGCCTATTGCCAAGGTCAACGGCAACCGCATCACGCTGACTGATAACGACGGAGTCTACACAGGTTCGTTCCAGATGCCTACCAAGGGCACCGTGCTGGAGATTCTTACCGAGCCAGACGAGTGGGACTACGCCGACCAAAACTGATGAAGCAGTGAGAACCATCAAGCTTGCTTGTTTGGTCAAGTGACATCAGTCGGCTGGAAGCCAACTAATCTGGTGGTAAGCAATTCTTCTCTATCGAGGACTGACAGACTACGAGAGCTGCCAGCCCTCATTTTTGCAATAAAAACAGCTCTCAACCGTTATAAAAGTAGGCGTATCCCGCCGAGGTTGGTAACATTAAGTTTTGGCCGACTATTTGGAACCTCAAATGAGCCTCGTTGTCTGAGATTTCATTAAATTTCGCAAATTATTTAGCCTTCAAGTCGTATTTTTAGAATAAAGTTCGTATCTTTGTAGCGATTATATAATAGAAGATATGGCTGCTAACAAAGATCTCAATCGCTTAAAAGTGATATTGGTGGAAAAGAAGAAGTCCAATCTTTGGCTATCCAAAGAGTTGGGCTGTTCGCCAACAACCGTGTCCAAATGGTGTACCAACTCGTCACAGCCCCCATTAGAAATGCTAATGAAGATAACAAGATTACTTGATGTGGATTTAAAAGACCTCGTCAGGTTTGAAGAACTAGACAAATAAGTTAAAGCAAGGATGGCAATTTAAGAATTGAAATACAACAAATGATAACAAAAGACGAAATACAAGAACTGCTGCATAGCACGGAAACCTATCGTGTAGAGCGCACCATATCAACTGGCGATATGGATAAGTTCCAAGAGGCTATCTGTGCGTTTGCCAACGACCTACCCAACTCGCGCAAGAAAGGTTACTTGATACTGGGTGCCCACGACAACGGGGAACTGTCGGGGCTTAAGGTAACGGATGATCTGCTGAAGAAGATAGCAGCCATCCGAAGCAACGGCAACATATTGCCCATTCCTGTGATGAGCGTCGATAGGTTCACATTTCCTGAAGGTGACCTTCTGGTGGCCGAGGTGAGTCCGTCCGATTTGCCTCCTGTGCGTTATCGTGGTCGTTGCTTCATACGTATAGGCCCAAGGCGTGATATAGCTACAGAAGCTGAAGAACGAATTTTGGCAGAACGCAGGATGTCATTTATGGCCTCCTTTGATGCCACTCCCTGTTTTGCAGCCAAACTCAATGATATTAACACAGATTCGCTTCGAACAAAATATCTGATACCGCTATTAGGTAAAGAATTAGTTGAGTCCGACACTCGTCCGATTGAGGAACAGATGTCTGCCGTTGGCATGTATGACACAGAGCATCAATGCCCCACCTACGGCGCCATCGCACTATTTGGTATGAAGCCGCGACGTTTCATGCCTGGCCTGTACGTGCAGTATGTTTGCTTCAAGGGAGAGGATGTAACAAGTGAGGTTGAGAATGAGATGCAGTTGGAAGGCAATTATTGCGAACTGCTACCACGTCTGGAATCACTGCTGGAATTGTCAGTCATTAAGAAGAAGCCCGTATTCGTTTCCATACTACGCGAGGAGATGGTCAGCAACTACCCCTACACGGCCATTCGAGAGCTATTACTCAATGCCTGCATGCACCGTGATCTGCAGAGTAATACACCGCTGCGTTTCTATGAGTATGCAGGGCATTTAGAAATTTTGAATGCAGGAGGGCTGTATGGTAATGCACGCCCCGAGAATTTTCCCAGCGTGAACGACTATCGCAATCCTCTCATAGCCAGTGCCATGAAGACAATGGGCTATGTCAACATGTTCAATCGCGGTGTAGGACAAGTCCAGGCGGACTTGAAAGAGAATGGCAATCCCCCTGCTGAGTTTGATGTGCATCTAATCACAGCATTCAAGGTAGATGTGAAAGTCGTCCAAAACTATGTTACCGAGAATGGCGGTGATATTGGCGGTAAAAATGGCGGTAAAAATGGCGGTGATATTCCTATAATTGAATTAACTGAGTTTCAGAAAGATATAATAGATTCAATTCGGGTGGATTGTGCGATTTCTGTCAATCAATTGGCGACAAAATTGGCGGTAAAGAAACGCACATTGGAAAGAGAAATTGCCGACATGAAACAAAAAGGTTATATATCCCGAACCGGCTCCCCTCGTTCGGGTCACTGGGAAGTTAATATTCCACTCAATTCGGTTCTGGAGATTGTGTAAACAACAAGAGCCAAGCTTATACCTTTAAGATGGTTCGAAGACGGAAAGAGAGATGGAAGAGGACATGAGGGCACTAAGAATGGTGCATGAAATATAAACTAAAAAGAAATATGGCTGCAATAGATCAATACATAGAACGCATAGCTGACGAGAATCTGAGAGGAGAGATTCAGATGGAGTTGGCTCGTCTGATGAAAAAGAAAAGTTTTGGGCTGGTGTTTGAACACCACATGCCTGATAACCTGTTGACACCAGAGGTGCCAATAAGGAGGGGAACTAATGTGGTGATACGCAACGGAAAGGTAAGCGATGTGTATGAGGTACAAAGCCTTACTGATACAGAAGCCACCTGTGTCCAGCTATCCACCATGAATGAGGTGGTTCTTCCATTGGCAGATTTAGTTGCTATAGCCCAGCGTGGTGATGTCATCTATCCTTATCTGAAACCAATGGATAGTGTGAAGAATGCGCCAGATAGTGAACTCTGGCACACGCTCATTGAAGCCGATAACTATCATGCATTGCAGCTGCTGGTATATCTATATGCAGGGCAAGTGGATTGTATTTATATTGACCCTCCTTATAATAAGCCAGACTCCCACGATTGGAAGTACAACTGTGACTATGTGGATGGTACGGACTCCTATCGTCACAGTAAGTGGCTCTCAATGATGGAGGCAAGACTAAAGATTGCCAAAAAACTCCTGAATCCCAATGATTCTGTGTTGATTGTTACAATTGACGAACTGGAGTATCATCATCTTGGATGTTTGTTGGAGCAAATGTTCCCAGAGGCAAGGATTCAGATGGTTAGTATTACGATTAACCCATCTGGAGCTGTTCGTAAAAACATGTTCGCACGTTCTGATGAATACGCATATTTTGTTTTTATTGGGGAGAGTAGAATATGTCAAGACAAAGGTCGTAATGAGGCTGTTGAAGCACGCTGGTGGTACTTAAGAAGACTGGAATATACCTCGAGAAGAGAGGCAGGAAGGCCTTTACAGTTTTATCCAATCTATATAAATAACGAAACTCTGAAGGTAGTTAAAATTGGTGAACCGCTTGACCCTAATGCATCTAGATTTAATGTTCCAGAAATAGAAGGCTCAACCACAGTTTTTCCTGTTCGCGATGATGGATTAGAAATGGTATGGGGAGTCACGGGCGATACGCTAAAACGATTGTTGGATGATCATGTTGTTCAGATTTTGAGGAATGACACTTCGCCCTACATGCCATTTACCATAAAGTATTTAAGCGAAAACTACAAAGAAAAGATTGAAAGTGGTAGATGGGAAATTATAGGAGAACGTGAGGATGGCTCTAAAATTGTCATTGAGACTGGAGGAAAACTTACAAGACCAAATTCTGTTTGGAGAGACAAACGATTTGAAACAAAAACTCATGGAACTACATTGTTAAAAAACATTATTGGTGCCAATCGTTTTTCTTTCCCGAAATCGTTGTATGCAGTTCATGATACAATTCGGTATGTCGTTGCAGATAAGCCTAATTCCATTATCCTGGATTTCTTTGCAGGGAGCGGAACGACGCTACATGCTGTTAATCTTTTAAATAAGGAAGATGGTGGTAATCGTCGTTGTATTATGGTGACGAACAACGAGATAGGAGAAACAAAGGAAAAAGAACTTCTTCCTCAAGGCATATATCCAGGAAGTGATGAATGGGAAAAGTGGGGTATTGCAAGATATGTAAACTGGCCTCGTACTAAATGCAGCATTTTAGGTGTTGATGTAAACGACAAACCTATTGAAGGAGAATATATCACATCGTTGACAGAAACCAAGGAGTCAGACCGAAAGTTTACACAAATCAACTTCTTCCCGACAGGAGCCACTCAGAAACACAAAAAGGCCTTGGTAACTCTTATCAACAAGCAGAAAGAAGTAAAACTGCCTACAATGACTGCTGATGTGCCATTCCTTGTGTCAGAAGATGATGGCTATAATGCTTCCATTCTCTTTGATGTCACCAAGATAGATGAATATCTGGAGGCATTGGAAAGTAATGACCATATCACAAACTTCTTCATCGTGACTGATAAGGATGCAACCTACCGCCTAGTGAAAGAAGAAATAAGTCAACTGATGGGAAAGATAGAGGAAACGGTTCCTGTATCAATGCCCATGAAAGACGGCTTTAAAGCAAACGCGATATTCTTCAAGTTAGGCTTCTTGGATAAAAGGTCTGTGGCTCGCGGACGTCAGCTGCAGGAACTTCTGCCTATCCTATGGATGAAAGCCGGCGCTAAAGGCGAATGTCCTACCAGTGTAGAGGGTGACTATGTAATTTGGCCTCAAAACCACATAGCCATCTTGAAAAAAGAATCATTTTTCCGTCAGTTCCGTAATGAACTGGATAAACATCCCGAAATAGAGGTTGTCTATATCATTACAGACAGCCAGAACGCTTATCTCACAATGATTGATGAGTTGAGAGAGTTTAAGACTTATCAGTTGTATAGAGACTATTTGGAGAATTTCAGAATTAACTACGCAGCAAAATAAGAAGAACGGAGCAATATGAATATAGCATTAAAACCATTTCAGAAACAAAGGATGTTAGAGCTGCGCAAAGTGGCAGCTATGGCTCAGATGAACTGGCAGCACTTTGGGCAGAAGCAGATAATCTCTTTTACAGCCCCAACTGGTGCTGGCAAAACCATCATGATGGCCAGTTTCATTGAGGCAATGATGTGTGGTGACGAGGAGGGCATGATGGCACCAATGCCAGAAACCATCTTTATCTGGTTAAGTGATGCTCCTGAACTCAATGAACAGAGTAGGCAGAAAATGATTAAGTACTGTGATAGATTAGTTCTTAATCAATTGGTTACTCTTGACGATAGTTTCCGAGGTGAAAAGCTTGAACTGGGGAAGATATATTTCCTAAACACCCAGAAACTCAACAAAACCAGTAAGATGACAAATACTGGTGATGGAAGAGACTGGACAATATGGGAAGTCATAGAAAATACTATCGAAGAGTATGGTAAGCATCTGGTGCTTATCATTGACGAAGCGCATCGTGGAGCAAAGACCAACCAGACAACCATCATGCAGAAATTCGTGAAAGGATTTGAAACGAAAGATGAGAAACTTCAAGCTCTGCCGTTTATTATCGGTATGAGTGCAACACCTGAACGTTTCAACAGTCTTGCTGGTGCCAGTCTCTCAACGCTGAGCAAAGTGGTGGTGACTCCCAAGGAAGTGCGTGATTCAGGACTTCTGAAAGACAAAATCGAAATCCACTTCCCCGAGGAGAGCGTTATCAATAAAAACATCGCCGTACTTCAGGCTGCAGCTGACGAGTGGAAAGACAAGTGTCTGCATTGGTATAACTACACAGAGAAACAGCACTACCAGAATGTTTGTCCCATATTTGTGGTTCAGGTAGAGCCAGCAGTAGGTAACAAGATTTCTGCTACTGACTTGGATGAATGTATTCGAGAAATAGAAAGGCGTACAGGTGAAAATTTCGTAGAAGGTGAAGTGGTTCATGCCTTTGGTGATGCTGGAACTTTGTCTATTAATGGTATTGACGTGCCGTATTGTTCACCCTCATCTATCAATGACGACCGAAAGATAAAGGTGGTTCTTTTCAAAGAAGCTCTTTCTACAGGCTGGGACTGTCCTCGTGCAGAAGCGATGATGTCATATCGAGTGGCCAGAGATGCTACCTATATTGCACAGTTGCTGGGCCGTATGATTCGTACACCACAAAGAATGCGTATCGAAGTGGATGAGTCTTTGAATTATGTACACTTGTATCTACCGCATTTTGATGAAAAAACAGTTGAGGAAGTTGTTAAAAAATTGACAGAAGAGGAAGGTGGAGCATTACCTACAGATGTGGAAGCTATCAGGGGAGGAAATAAAACCTCTGTTGTCATGACAACAAAAAGACCTGTTGCCCATGTACAATCAAGCAATCAGTCAGGAAGTACACAGTCAACTCCTTCTGGAACAACCACTCAACAATCGGTGAATCAAGTTCAGGATACACCTCAAACGACCATAAAACAGCAGCCAACTAATGTAGTAAAAGAAGATGGTGAGAGCCAATCGTCAGATGGAGGCAACCAGTCGTCTGAGCCAAATGATAAGCAGCCTGAAATGGAAATGTTTGTGGAGAATGGAGGAACTTCTACACAAGAGAGCCAAGACCCATACGAGGCTGTAAAGGATGCTATCAATAATGCTGAGATATTGACTTATGAGGTAAAAACGGTTGCTGTCAATAAGAACTATGTCCGTTCACTCTTTGAAATGGCACGTTTGGGTGATATGACCGGAATGGATGAATATTTTACTGCAGTTGATAAGGTGAAAGATGATATTGCAAGGCTGATTCACAACTATATTTCAGAACTGAAAGCGAAAGGTGAATACGAAGCTCTTGTGGACAAAGCTTTGGAATTTCAGTTGAATACCATTAGTGTAGAACTATATAAGAGCGGCAGCAGTTATGACGTGCAGCAAGGACCTGATCTTTTCTCCAGAACAGATGCAGGTTTGCAGCGTCAATACTTTAATGCTGAGATTCTACTCTGTGGCGAAGGTGTAGGCCAACGATATGCTGACAATTACGAAACTGATGATTACGCCAGCATGTATGATGTCATTCTGTATGTTGCAGATAGCCATCAAACCGACATCCGCATGGATTATGCCAAAGAAGAATTCAACAGGCTGGCAGACCTGTATCGACCAAAATCAAAGAACATTCCTGAGAAAGATCGTCAGCGATACAACAGTCTGGTAACAATGGGAAGTACCATTTCCAAGCACTTGTTCCACCTGCCAGAGACTATCAATGTGGATTTGGACAATGAGGGTGAAACTTGTACAGACCACCTGTTTGTTAATGCTGATGGAACAGCAACATTCAATCTAAAAGGATGGGAACCAATTACTCTGGAAGAAGAGCGAAAGAATCCCCATTTCGTTTGCTGGCTACGCAACCAGGATCGCAAGCCTTGGGCATTGTGCATCCCTTATGACTTTGGAGGTGAGACACATCGTATGTTCCCTGATTTCCTGATTATCCGCAAGAACGACCATGGGAATTATGAATATGGCTTGCTGGAACCCCACCGCGATGACAAGAAAGACAATCTCGCCAAAGCTAAAGGTCTGGTAAAGTATGTACAAGCGTGTCCCAATGTAGATAGGGTACAGATGCTGCGTAAGATGAAAACATCATCGGGCGAGAAGATGCTGAGACTGGAATTCACCCGACTGTCCGTTCAGGAGAAGGTGATGAAGTGTGTAGAGGATTCTGACTTCGATAAGGTATTTAATGCTGAAGGGTTTTATGAATGAATCAAATAACTGACGAATTCCTAGCTGCGATGGTGTTTTTTACGACAGTCCAGACGCAATGAAATAATTGAGCACACTCTGATAATTCAATAAGTAAGCATGAACAACGGTATAGCCAATAAGATTGAGGATGGATTCGTCGGTTCCATAAAAGGAATTGCATCTACCATACCAGGTGTGTCTATCATCATGTCTGCTGTTAGCGAAATGCGAACAGGAATCTTTAAACAAAGACTGGAAGATTGGCAACGTTTAGTAGACGAAAGACTTAGTAAACTCGAAAACACTGTGGTCAATAACCTTCCACAAAATGGAACTTTTGCTACCGTCATGCTTACATCTGCCCAGCTGTCACTTAAAACAGACAAGATTAAATCAACATTGTTAGCAAATGCAGTAGCCAACTCTGCGACAACGGATATTTCAGAAGAACGTATTGTAATACTACTGAACTGCATCGAAAGATATACCCTTTCTCACCTGAGGCTTCTCCGATTTCTCCAGAATCCAAAAGAATATAATCCGAAGGAAAGTATGTCAATGGGATCGCCAATGACTATATTCAATGATTACTATCCAAACAGAGATAGGTCGCTTGATAATATTGTCATAAAAGACCTACACGCAGATGGACTAATCGATACCGATAGTTTAAATTCTACGATGACACGAGATGGCTGCCTGTCAAAGCGAACCACGGATTTGGGCGACAACATGATTACCTTTTTTGGAATAGAAAAATAAAAGCTTATGTACGAAGCCAACAATAAACCATTCCCGTTCTGGGGAGCTGAAACGACAAGCAAAACTGGTCGAGACCCTTTAGCTGTGCAGAATAGTAGCGTAGTCATATATGACAATATGGTCAAAGGCGTTACAAACATGACCGTTCGAATTCGGTATAATGGTTTCTTCTGTTGGCTGATGACGTTTATTGCAGAAAGGCTTCAGGCAACTAATCCGTCAAAGATTGATAATCCCAAGGAACAAATCAAATTTATTAGACGTGGCGAACTGTTGCTGGCTTACGCGATGCAATACAATTTTCCTCTGGTCAATGGCGTTAGTGGAAGTATATTTGCCCAAAGAAATGTCAATGCGGAGGTATTAAACTTGGCAGAAGGAGCAGATATAGAAAACAAACCGAAAGTGTATTGGCAGAACAGATTAGGAGTATTCGGTCAGTATTTCATTGGAGTTTTAACCCAGCTAAAGCTGATTTTCCTGCCAGATGCCAACCATCTCACATATAGAGTTACGTCTGAAGGACTGCGCTTGTGCAAAATATACCGTCAGTCTCTCTCGAAGAAGCAAGAAGATTTGTTCTGGGACTCTATCAGTTCCGGACTAATTGACAGAGATAAACTTGCAGAATTTAAATGCCTGGCTCTTCATCTTATTGATAATAAGGAGGAATTGGAGGAATACGAAAGTATATTCAGCAAACCAGAGCGGCAAGATATAACAGGCCATGATATAAGTCATAGAATATCGACCATCAAGCTACTGCTTAAATACATTCAGAATGAAGGTGCAAGTGTTGATAGACGGCAATTCGTTCTGTCATTCCTAAAAAGTAATTTCCAATCTGCATTGGATTCTAATCTGGAGGTGACCGAAGAGCAACTTTCATGGTTCTTGTATGAGCTGAACGAGCTATCTCATGCCGCATACGAAGGACACCACTTTGCCCTACTTTATTCTACTACAGAAGAACCGCAGCCATTGGATGCTGTACTTGACAGGTTGGAAAAGGGGTACAACGATTACAATAACGCAGCAGTTGACAATTACGGCATATACGAGCTTTACGAGGAATTGCAATCGTGCTATAAGGAGAAAGCCTATGGAGCAGTGGTATATGTGGCTTCAAGATTGTTGGTAGCCTTATACAAAGCAACCAACAAGCATCTTAACAAGTTGTTGGAATATGCGAATGACATATATGACGTTCATCATCCTGGTTTCGGTCCTTCACTTTTGATAAGACTGGTTGGCGATGAGAACAAGAAATGTGACTGGTCGTTTGCCGAGGATTGCATATATTCAGCTATCAATGAACATCTGCGGAGCTCGTATTCCAAGTCATCTATAGGTCAGGGTATTGTGCATAATTACATGGTTGACGATGGTTTGATATGGCAACTGAGGCGGCCAGACCCTATAAGAACTTCACCCCGTTTGCAGAACATCCTGCAATACATAGAAGATATCAAGTGGATTGAGAGGAACGGCGAATGCTATGCCATAACTGAACGTGGAACCCAAATACTGATGCAGCAATGATTGACCAGAGACAGCTTATAAAAGAGATTCCATCTGGGAAGTTTCATTCTGCCTTGATGACTTCGTTCTCAATAAACCTCTATTATTGGGAAATACAACTGCTGCGGTCTTTATCGGCAAAGGGTATCAATTTCGTATCTGCTTTGATTGATTCTGATTGCCTTTCAGACCAACTACTGAAGTTTAGCAAAGCTTTCAGCGGAAGAAGACCTTTGGATTTCAGTTTGCATGGCTATAAGATGAAGGGAGCTTTCCATCCTAAAATACAGTTCTACGCAGGCAGAGAGAGCGTGGACATGGAAGGAACCTTGAAGTTTGGTCACCTGTCATGGTTGAAAGTGCTGAAAACCCTGCTTATCCATTCATTCGTAATGTATGGAGCTATCTTAAGAGTCTTTATCAGGGCCTTGGGGAAGAGGCAGAGAATATTATCTACTCGATTGAAGAGAACTGTGACCTTCTCAGGAGTGATTATGACGAACCTATTACAGAGCATTTCATTGGGGAGGATAGCATTAGATTCTTCACTAACCAATCCGTCTCTCTATATGAGCAATGCAGGGAATGGATAGGTAATGACACGATTAAGACAATAACTATCATGTCGCCATTCTATGATAGCAAAGCGGAACTCATAAAAGCTTTGTACAACCAATATAACCCCCAAGAGATTCGGCTGATTATAGAAGAAGGATTTGGTTCTTTGCCAAAGCCAGAGAACATTCCTGATTATATCAAGCTATACAAGTGGGATAAGATTGCCAAAGCATCTGAGAGAAGATACCAGGACTATTTCCATTCCAAATGCTTTTTCTTTGAGGGAGAGGCCAACCATTATATGCTATGCGGAAGTGCCAACGCTTCAGTAGCTGCATTTGGTTTGCCAGGGGTTATGCCAACAAATCATGAAGCCAGTGTAGGATTCAAGTCTCCCACGGCAGACTATTTCAAGATGACTGGTTTTGTTATGACAGATCCAATCAGTACAAGTGACATTAAGCAGACAGAAACACAAGATTCTACAAGTAGGCATGCGCCAATAACCCTATGGGTAAAGGAAGCTGCATACTTGTATAACAACTATGACATCTCTGTAGATAATTCCGCAGACGAGGTTGATGCCACCATTACATTTTATTCTGGGAACCGCAAAGCACTGCAAGCAGTTCACAAGAGGATGAAGCATGGTAGCAATAAGATAAGCGGAATTTTCAAAGATGCAATTAATCCGCTATACGTAGAGATAACAAATAGTAAAGGAGAGCTAATCTCCAACCGTCAATTTGTTATCCCCACTGAGATTATGGAAATAAACAACCCTTCTCCAGAATCTGAATATAAGCGGAAAAGATACAGAGAAATCGAAGCCGGAAAGTTCATAAATGGCGAGGTTCTACGTTTCATAGAGCAAATACTGAACGATGCAGAAACTAAGTTGTCTGCAAAAAGCAGTGCTGAGACTGTTGTTGATAAAAAGACAGAGGATAAAGATGGTTATGCCTTTAGCTCTGTTGCTGATTATTTGAAAGATGACGGTACTGGCATAACTGGTGACAGGGGTATGCGTAAGGGCGAAAAAACAGCGTCCCAATCCTCGATGCTCTTTGATAGTATGATTTCATATATCTCTCGAAGCTCAAAGGAAAAGGAGGATGAGGACATCGACGAAGAAGAGACAGAAGATGTGCGGAAATCCGAGGGTAGAGAGAAAAACAAGTCACAGAAAACTGCTGTCAGAACCCAAAAGAACGCTTCGGAAACTGAACAACGGATAAACAAGATGTTTGATAAATACATCACTCATCTTGAAGGCATTGCACTTTCAGACAAGGTTGTCAAAAATGAAATACCTCTGATGGAAACATTGAAGAAATACATGACTGCAGTATTCTTCCTTTATAGAACGTTCAGTTACAGGTATATTATTGAGATTGGTGGAAGCGAAGAACGCTCACTGATTGAATTGAAGAGGTCTGCTTTGTACCGCAAAACTGCTACAGAATACTTTTTTCGCTTGACTTCTCTGTTTGCATTGTATCTGATGAAATCCACGCTGCTGGCAGAAGAGAACAGTGTCATCAAGAAAAAGAATGAATCATACAAACAGTATGCTTTTGAGCTATGTCTTGCAGTATTCTCTATTTGCGACTGGATCAATGAGGGTAACCGAGACTACCGATATTGGGCATCTAATTATAAAGCGGCATCCTTATTGACAATACAAGAGGCTCTTGGTGTGAAGGTGGACGAAAACACCCCCACCATTGTCTTCAAACGTTTAGACAGAGCTATTCAAGAATTAGACGGATTCGATAAGGCAAGTATGCAGCAGTATATTCATGACAATGTGGCTCTGCTTGCTGATACCAATCTATTATATCCTGATGGAGATATTCTCTGGTCAGACAAATTCGGGTATGTTCAGCTCAAACGAATTAAGCCTAACATGGCCGTTCCTCTTACTATGGCCTACGGGTACAACAAATCGAGAGGAGAGTATTGCCCAGACTTCCTTTTCCTCTATGACTCGCAGAGATTATTGCAAGTAAAATCTTCTATCAAATGACAAAAAATCACATATTATGGTACAGTTTAAGGTAATCAATCGGCTTCAGCTTAGAGATGGTGTCCTCATGTGCAAGAAACCATCCGGTCGCTCATGGCAAAAAGCTCATTATAAGCAAGGAGACCTTGATGGTGCCTGTGGCGCATATTCTGTAGCAATGGTACTAAACATCCTTGGTGTATTTGAAGCAGAAGAAATTTGTTCTGATAATCCTATTGATAAAAGAACATCTGAGTGGAAACTAATCAAGGCCTTAAACGAGGAAGGTCTATATCGCGAAGGGCTGACTTCCGATAAGATTCAAAGAATACTCATGGACAATTACGGTAGTCGTGTAACTGTCCAATGTGCCAGTAAAGCCAGTAATCATGATATAGCAGAAATCGCGAAGAACTGGATTGATGACAACAAACCGGTTATCTTGGGACTTATCGGTCAGAATTATGCCCATTGGGTGGTTGCTGTAGGATATATAGAGGATGAATATGGCATATTATCAGATCTTCTCACATTAGACCCAGGAAGTGACTCACCGACATACGCTCTCTGGAATGGAATACTAAATCTACACAAAGAGCCTCGAAAGAGATATGGCTATAGGTATGATTCAGACTATAATTGCATGGTAGATCTCGACGAAGCAATCATTATTGTGAAGAAATAAGGTAAGAATGAAATAATTGATTATGACTCGACAACATATAGTATTTTTGACTGGCGCTGGTGTAAGCTTGGATAGCGGACTGAGCACGTTCCGTGGCAAGGATGGATTGTGGACGAATGAGGACTGGGCTTATCTGGCCAGTACGGAGGCGCTATACAATGACACTCAGAGGTGCCTGGACTTCTATAACTGGAGGCGCAAACAGCTTGCCGAGGTGGAGCCGAACGATGCTCACCGCATGATAGCAGAACTGGAGAAAGAGCATGAGGTGACGGTTATCACGCAGAATGTGGATAACCTGCATGAACGGGCTGGCTCGACACGGGTCATACATCTGCATGGGGAACTGAGCAAGGTCTGCTCGATGGATAACCGCACGACTTGCGTGAAGGAATATCCGCTGAGAACGCCCATTAGGGTGGGGGACAAGGCAGAGGATGGTTCACAACTGAGGCCCTATATCGTGATGTTTGGCGAGTATATCGATAGCATGAATGTAGCTGTTGACATCGTGAGCAAGGCCGACATCTTCGTGGTCATCGGCACCTCGCTGAAAGTCTATCCGGCAGCAGGGTTCATCAACTATGCCCACCATGAAGTGCCCAAGTTCGTAATTGACCCAGGAGAGATGGAGCAATGCACGCATTTGGGCTTCACCCACTTCAAAACCACAGCTACAGAGGGCATGAAGATGCTTCTGGAGGCATTCAAGGAATTGTAAATAGAGTCTATTATGGAAAGAATAACTGTAAGAAACTTCATAACTGACAATAAGACTAATAAGGTTTTCTTATCAAGTCTAATTGATAAAACAAGCGGT
>ONAK01000091.1 GCA_900315765.1 uncultured Prevotella sp.
TACCGGTATGTTGACTAACGTAAACGGTCGTTTTGAACTTGCTCTTCCCGCTGGTAAGGATCAGCTGGAGATTACCTATCTTGGTTATGAGAGCAAGGTGGTTAAGGCCAAGAACGGCATGCGCGTGTTCCTGAAGGCCGACGCACAGATGGTGGACGAGGTTATTGTAGTAGCCTTCGGCCAACAGAAGAAGTCGTCATTCACAGGCTCTGCAGCCACAGTTGATGCAGAGAGCCTCGGTCAGCACGTAACAACCAACGTTGCTAACGCCCTTGCAGGATCGGTTCCCGGTCTGCAGATTCGTGGTGGATCAGGTGCTCCTGGTGCAAAGGAAGGAAAAATTAATATCCGTGGTATCGCATCTATGTATGCCAACACCGACCCTCTGGTAATTGTTGACGGTGCTCCTTACAGCGCTTCTCTGAGCAACATTTCGCAGGAGGACATCGAGTCGGTAAGCGTACTGAAGGATGCTGCTTCGGCTGCTCTTTACGGTGCCCGTGGTGCTGCCGGTGTTATTCTGATTACCACAAAGAAGGGTAACAAGCAGGCTCCAAAGATTAACGTAAACGTGCGTTGGGGAGCTAACACCCGTGCCGTACAGGAGTACGACAAGATTTCTGACCCAGGTAAGTATTACGAGATGGCTTATGCCGGACTGTACAATTACTACTTCTACCAGCAAGGACAGAATGCAGCTACAGCTAATCTAAATGCCAACAAGCACTTGATCGAAGCCCTGGGCTATCAGGTTTACACTGTGCCCGACGGTCAGCAGCTCATCGGTCAGGATGGTAAACTCAATTCTGCAGCTACATTAGGATATAAGCAGGTTGACACCGATACTGGCGAGACTTACTGGTATCAGCCCGACGATTGGAACGACCAGGCCTACAAGACTGGTATGCGTCAGGAATACGAAGTAAACATGAGCGGTGGTACCGACAAGAGCGACTACTACATCTCTACAGCTTATCTGAAGGAGGACGGTATTATCGACAACTCAAGCTTCGACCGTTTCTCTGCTCGTTTGAAGGCCAACTACGACCTGACCAAATGGTTGCGCGTAGGTGCCAACGTAGGCTATGTTCATAGCAAGACTATCAGCAATCCTAATAACGACGAGTATCAGCTGGGCTCTACCAACCTGAGCTACTACACCAGCCGTATTGCTCCTATTTATCCTATCTACGTACGTGTGATTGACCCAGCAACAGGTCAGCCAGTTATCCGTACCGATGCTAACGGAAACCCCCAGTACGACTATGGTCGTCCTGGTCAGGACTATCCTAACCCACGTGCATTCCTGCAGACTGGTAACCCTCTTGGCAGCAACCTCTACAACGACGTTAACAATCAGGGTAACCAGCTGAACGCTACTGGACTTGTTGACATTAAGTTTACCGACTGGCTGCGCTTCAACGCTACCAGCAACATTAACTGGGGACACTCAAACTACTCTGACTACGAGAGCCAGCTCTATGGTCCTAAGGCAGGTGTAAACGGCGAGATTGCCAAGAGCCAGACTGACACATATCGCCAGAACCACACTCAGACTCTGAATTTCAACCAGTCATTCGGACTTCACACTGTAACTGCTACCATTGGTCATGAGTATTATGATACCAAGACCACTTATCTCACTGCCACTGCTCAAGGACTCTTCTCGCCAGATATCAAGGAGATTAACGCAGCTGCCAACCAGCAGTACAAATCTGGTTCATATACCACTGAATATAATGTAGAGGGATGGTTCGGCCGTGTACTCTACAACTACGATGAGAAATACTTCGCAGATGCTTCATTCCGCCGTGACGCTTCTTCACGTTTCGCAAAGGACAGCCGCTGGGGTTCGTTCTGGAGCGTTGGTGCAGGTTGGCTTATCAACAAGGAGAAGTTCTTTAAGGCCGACTGGGTTGACCAGTTGAAGCTTAAGGTTTCATTGGGACAGACAGGTAACGATGGTATCGGAAGCTGGGCTTACACCGATCTGTACAGCCTTTCTCCATCGTCAACCACACAGATGACTCCTTCGTTCTACCGTATCGGTAACCCCGATATCACATGGGAGACTACTACATCACTGAATGTTGGTGTTGACTTCGCATTCTTCAAGAACCGCATTATTGGTAGCCTTGAGGTTTACAACAAGAAGACCACCGACCTGCTGTTCTGGCTGTCAGTACCTGAGAGCCTTGGCGCACGTGGTTACTATGGCAACATCGGTGACAAGCGTTCAACCGGTATCGAGCTGACCCTGAGCGGCGACATCATCCGTACAAAGAATCTGACTTGGAGCGCCAACTTCAACATCGCTCACAACAAGGAGAAGATTCTGAAGCTCCCTGAGACAAAGATTGCCGTAAACGGTGGTTTTGCCGAGACATGGATTCCTGTAAGCAGTGGTGCCTCAAACGGTTCTATCCAGATGTGGTACGAGGAAGGTGGTTCACTCTACTGCCCATTCATGTACAGCTATGCTGGTGTAAACGAGAAGGGTGAGGCCCTCTACTGGTACGACGCAGAACTCTCACCTGCTGGTGGTAAGGTAGATGCTGATGGCAACCCCATCACTAACAACACAAGTAAGGCTGGCCAGAATAAGTCGGGCACAACCACACAGATTGGTGAGGCCACCCGCTACGCAGGCAAGTCAATGCTTCCTAAGGCTTATGGTGGATTCGGTACAACTCTGACAGCTTACGGTTTTGACGTAAACGTAAACTTCGACTACCAGATTGGTGGTAAGATCTACGACCGTCAGTACGCCAGCTACATGAGCAACTGGGTTAACAATGGTGATGCCGGCTCTGCACTCCATGTAGACTTGCTGAAGTCATGGACTCCCAACAACACCAACTCAGATATTCCTCGCTTCCAGTACGGCGACCAGTACACTGTAGCTACTTGCGACCGATTCTTGGCCAGCGCTGCTTATCTGAACTTCCAGTCGTTCTCTGTAGGTTACACCCTCCCCAAGAAACTTATCTCTAAGCTCGGCATCGACAAAGTACGCGTTTACGCTACCGGTGAGAACCTCTGCTTCTGGAGCGCACGTAAGGGTCTTGACCCACGTTATGACTACGGATCAACCGAGTCGCTTTCGGCTTACTCTCTGATGCGTACTATCATGGGTGGTATCCAGGTATCTTTCTAATATGAAACATGAATCAATAAGGAGACTATTTTATGAAAAAATCAATATTATACATTGCAGCCCTGGCTCTTACTACGGTAACAACCTTAAACAGCTGCATCAAGGAAATTGATCCACAGTCGAGCACTGTCACCAAGGATCAGGCGGCTAACGCTCCAGGTGCATTCAACAATTTCGTTTCTTCGCTGACAAGCTCATTAAATGGTGAGTTTACATATAGCGGAAGCAGCCATTATCCATGGGACTTCGGTTATCCTTCATTCTTTCTGCAGCGCGACGTAATGGGACAGGATATCGCTGTAGAGACCAGTGGTTCTGAATGGTACACCACTTGGTACTCTTGCGGTACTGGCCTTGGCCCAACTTATGCTGTATGTCAGCTGCCTTGGACCTATTATTACGGATGGATTAAGAACTGCAACACCGTACTGAGCCTCGCAGGCGAGGATCCCGCAAACGACCAGAAGGCTGGAGCAGGTATTGCTTATGCTATGCGCGCCATGTTCTACATGGACTTGGCTCGTATGTATGCCCCTGAGACATACGCCAAGAATCCTGAGGCTGCTACAGTGCCCATCATCACCGAGCAGACTTCGGCTGCCGATGCTACCAATAACCCACGTGCAACTAACAAGGAGATTTTCGCCCTCATCCTGTCAGACCTTGACAAGGCAGAGACGCTACTTGCCGACTACAAGCGCACCGACGTTTATACTCCCGACGTATCAGTGGTATATGGTCTGAAAGCACGCGCTTATCTGACTATGGAAGACTGGGCTAATGCCGAGAAGTATGCTAAGCAGGCTCAGACAGGCTATCAAGTAATGACCAAGAGCCAGTATCTGTCTAAGACGGACGGTTTCAACAAGCCAAACGCTTCATGGATGTTCGGTTTGACATTCCGCCCGAGCGATCCTAACATTACTGAGAACGACGCTGACTCAAGCTGGGGCTCTCAGATGATTATCGAAGTTAGCGGTTCTGGTTGCGGCTATTCAGCCAACTACGTAGGCCCCAAGCGTATTGACTCTCACCTGTTCAGCACTATCCCTGCTACCGACTTCCGCCGCATGTGCTTCCTCGACCCTGCACTCGACGAGATGAGCAAGGCTGACGCTATTAAGGCATTGGAAGCCTACACAGGCGACCCAGAAGGAGTTTACACTACAGGTACAAAGGTATCAAGCCGTGGAACCCTTGGTTGCATCGAAATCAAATTCCGTCCTAAGGATGGCGAATACGAAAACCAGAACACCGCCTTCACTGTAGCAGTACCTCTGATGCGCGTTGAGGAGATGAAGCTGATTGAGGCCGAGGCAGCCGGTATGCAGAACGAGGCACGCGGTATTGAGCTGCTCACAGCTTTCGCTAAGACCCGTGACGCCAACTATGAGTATGGCACTCACAACGAGGCTTACTACAACACAGCTACCTCTAAGTTCCAGAACGAGTGCTGGTGGCAGCGCCGTGTAGAGCTCTGGGGTGAGGGCTTCGCAACCTTCGACATCAAGCGTCTGCAGAAGGGTATCATCCGCAGCTATGCAGGTACCAACCACGTAAGCGGTTATCAGTGGAACATACAGAACACTCCAAACTGGATGAACCTCTGTATCATTCAGAGCGAGACCAACAACAACTCGGCTTGTACAAACAACGAGACACCAAAGCCACTGTCAGGCGACTCTGATCCATTTGCTTGGTAAAATCATGTTATATCACTTAAATAAAAAAGATAATGAAAAAATATTTCTATAACATCATGTTCGCCTTCATCGGAGCACTTGCTTTCACAGCATGCTCTGAGGAGAGCGGAACAGAACCTGGAACCGACAGCAAGCCTGTTGTTACAGTATATCAGTATGAAGCCCAGCTTCCTCTCAGTGCCGACAACGACGTCATTATCCGTGTAGCCGCCAACAGCTCTGTTGAATCTGCCTACTATCTGGCAGAGAAAGCAGAGGAAAAGACCGGTCGCAACATGTCGGCCGAGGCTTATGCCGACTATGTAGTAAGCAATGGTAAAAAGATCGATAATCTGTCGGCTGGCAATCCTGTTGATCTTACTGTTACTGATATGATGGGTGATTACATCATCACTGTGGTAGGCGTCAAGGGCACTACTAAATACTCTACCGAGACTGCTTTCAAGGGACTTGACTGGCGCGATATTGCCACTGGCACCTATTACTATTCAAAGACAAACGTTTCTGGCAAGGAGTCATCGCCAGCCACACTGCAGTACTGTGCAAACGTAGATGGCCTGTATCGCATCAAAGATGCATTCAGCGCAGGTTTCTCACTGAAGTTCACTGGTACAGGCATGAAGGGCGCCGACGCCACTGGCAACTTTGAGGTGGTTCGCGTAGCAGCCCAGCCCACAGGTTACACTTATGGAAAGTATGGCGACGTGAGCATCCGCGACGTGGCCACCTGGCAGAACTCAGACGACTATCTGGACAACCAGATGTACGAGAGCGGCTACTGCCACTTCTGGGTACAGTACTTCGTATCAGCTGGTAACCTGGGCTATGGTTACGATGAGTTTGTTCCCGAGTGACCCCCCGACTATTCAAGGAGGATTCTAATCAATCTCTCTTTAAATAAACCGAGATCCCCTCGCCCGCCCATTGACAGGGCTGCGGGGGGATTGCTTTATATACAATGGCAAAAACCGCCCGCACTACGGTTAAACATAAAAAAGATACCAAATCATTTGGAAGTATAAATAATTTGCCGTATCTTTGCACACGAATAAAAGCTAGAATTATGGAAGTAGCAATCAATAAGAACATTTACAAACAAGCTTCAGACTATGCCAAAGAGCAAGGGCTGAATCTATCATCCGTGATTGAAGATTTCCTGAAACGATTCATCGTACGTAGTAAGGCCGCTAACGAGCAGGACATACCAGACGTTGTAAAAAGTTTACTTGGTGCTGCCGAGAACATTGATAACGAGGATTTGAACGCACGCGAGTTTTATTATCAACACCTTGAAGAAAAGTACAGATGACACGTTTGTTTCTTGACACAACATTAGAATAAACGATTCCTTCTTAGTGACTATCGCTTTGACTTGAAGAAATCTTGCATCAGTTGGCGGCACTCGGATTCCAGGACGCCTGTGGTTACTGTGGCCTTGGGATGGAAGGCATTGGGGGCCAGGAGGTGATAGCCGCGTTTATCGTCAGGCGTGCCATAAACAATGCGGGGAATCTGAGCCCACCCTATGGCTCCTGCACACATGGTGCAAGGCTCAACGGTGACATAAAGGGTGCAATCGGTGAGGTACTTGCCGCCAAGGGTGTTGGCAGCTGCTGTGATGGCCTGCATCTCGGCATGGGCGGTGACATCGCAGAGTGTCTCGGTAAGATTGTGGGCACGGGATATCACGCGGTCTTTGCAAACCACAACTGCACCAATGGGTATCTCGCCTGCTTTCAGGGCCTCATGGGCCTCGTCGAGTGCCATCTGCATATAGCGCTCGTCTTTTTTTTGTTGCTGTTCGTCTATCATGCTGCAAAGATAATTAAATTTTGGCACGGATTACACGGATTTCACGGATTTTTTATATCTTTGCACTCAGAATGATAGATTTAGAGGTTGTACATATAGAAGAAACGGATTCTACTAACCGTTGGATGAAGGAAAACGGGTCGCAGAAGGACATGGTGGTTGTAGCTGAATACCAGACTGCAGGCAAGGGTTGCGGATCGAACTCGTGGGAGTCGGAACGTGGAAAGAATCTGCTATTCTCGGCCTTTATTCACCCCAAAGACTTTCAGGCTAAGAGTCAGTTTATCATCACTCAGCTGGTATCGGTGGCGCTTTGCAAAACGATAGAGAGATTCGTGAACAGGCCCGTAGAGATAAAATGGCCCAACGACATCTACGTGGGCGACAAGAAGATCTGCGGTGTGCTGATAGAGAACCGTCTGCAGGGGCACATGGTAAAGGACACCATCATAGGTGTGGGCCTGAATGTGAACCAGACGGAGTTTAAGAGCGATGCGCCAAACCCCGTATCGATGAAGCAGCTGACGGGAAAAGATACTGACCGCGAGGAGGTGCTGAAGGCTTTTATCGACGAGATGAACGAGTGCTGCAGAACCAGAAAATGCATTGCCGAATACAAGGCAAGGCTATACAGGCGTGAGGGAAAGCACAAGTTTATGAAGCAGAACACCGTTTTTGAGGCAAGCATTGTGGACGTTAAGGATGACGGACGACTGATGCTGGAAGACGAAAAGGGCGTAGCGCATCTGTTTAGATTTAAGGAAGTGACGTTTGTTATTGAACATTGAACATTGAATATTGAACATTTAACATTAAATATATGGCAAGATTTAAGAGAATTCTGTTGAAGCTCTCGGGCGAGAGTTTGATGGGAAAACAGGGATACGGCATCGACCCTGAGAGATTGAGCGACTATGCTAACCAGATTAAGGAGATAGCAGGAATGGGCGTTCAGATTGGTATCGTGATTGGTGGCGGAAACATCTTCCGCGGATTGTCGGGCTCACAGAAGGGCTTCGACCGTGTGAAGGGCGACCAGATGGGTATGTGCGCCACAGTTATCAACTCGCTGGCACTTAGCTCGGCTCTTGGCGCAGTGGGCGTTAAGAACAAGGTGCTTACTGCAATCCGCATGGAGCCAATAGGCGAGTTCTACACAAAATGGAAGGCCATAGAGGCTATGGAGGCTGGATATGTGTGCATCTTCTCGGCTGGTACTGGTTCGCCTTACTTCACTACCGACACAGGTTCAAGCTTGCGTGGTATCGAGATTGAGGCCGACGTAATGCTTAAGGGCACTCGCGTAGATGGTATCTACACTGCCGACCCAGAGAAGGACCCAACAGCAACCAAGTTCGATGCTATTACATATAAAGAGGTACTCGCGCGCGGGTTAAAGGTTATGGACCTGACTGCCATCTGCATGTGTCAGGACAACAACCTGCCTATCTACGTATTCAATATGGACGTAGTGGGAAATCTGAAGAAAGTGATGGACGGCGAGCAGATTGGAACGCTCGTGCATAATTAAGAGTTTACCTCTTCGAACTCTACGTATTCATCGTCGCCCTTGTCGAAGATCTTCTTATCTTCCTGGCGCTCATCGATGATAGTTACACCACCGCTTGTAGTTGTTCTACGAGCGGTTTTTTGTTCAGTAGAGCCATCTGCCGAGCTATAATAGCCACCAGTGCGGCGGCCACCCTGCTGCTGACCGGGTTTACGACTACTCTTGAAATAATCCTCACCAAAAGGATTACGTTCTTTCTGCTCATTGCGTTTTCCACGGCGATAGAGGAAATCCTCGGCGTCTTCGCGTAAGCGCTTAACATTGCGATACATGAAATTAATCACGAGTATCACAATAACAGCAATGGCGATAAGCCCAAAGACAATAATGCCCAAAATAACCTGCATAACCTACAGATTTTTAATTATTAGAATTGTTAGTAATTACAGACAGCAGCACGTACCATGCGATGATGGCCGCAAAACCGCTGACCCCAAGAAACAGCAACAGGGGGATGCACGACAAAACGAAGATGTACTTAACCTCGTTGCCCTTGAAGCCCCAGTGCTTGAATTTTAGTGCAAACATAGGTATCTCGGCAATCAGCAGATAACTGCTGACGAAAACGCCAGCAATAATAACCAGCGAAAGGTTAGAACCGATGAATGGCGCCGTCTTCATCCAATCGCCAGCACCAGCAATCAACGACCCCCAGAACAGCGCATTAGCAGGAGTTGGGAGACCAATGAAACCCAAAGCCTGACGCTCGTCGAGGTTAAACTTTGCCAAGCGCAAAGCAGAAAAAGCCGCCATCACAAAAACAAGGAAAGGCAGCAGTTCTGTCTCTGGTCTGAGATATTCGAATACAATAGCCGATGGTGCGAAACCGAAGGTGATATCATCGGCCAGTGAATCGAGCTCCTTGCCTATTGGTGATGATACGCCAAGCAGACGGGCACTCATACCATCGAAGAAATCGAATACGGCTCCGATGATGATAAAAAGCAACGCCATCTCGAAATCGCCCAAGAAAGCGAAGTATGTAGCTACGCAACCTGAAATAAGATTGCAGCATGTTATCGTGTTAGGGATGTGCTTCTTCATGCCAGCTTTGCTATAACAGTTTGATCGCCTGTGGTGGGCTGGTTCATAGTAACACATGCCTTAGCGGTAAGGGGCAGGAACACATCTACGCGCGAACCTAACTTAATAAAGCCAAGGTGCTCGTCGATGTAGCACTCCTCACCGTCCTTAGCATAGGTAACGATGCGGCGAGCCAACGCTCCAGCTATCTGGCGCACAAGGATGTCCTGACCATCGGCTGTGGTGATCATGATATCAGCATGCTCGTTCTCCTCACTGGCCTTAGGCAGCCAGGCCTTATGATAGTTACCGTTAAAGTGCTTTACAAACTTAACCTTACCATCAACAGGATACCAGTTGGCATGAACGTTGAGC
>ONAK01000028.1 GCA_900315765.1 uncultured Prevotella sp.
ACATACCAAGCCTCATTCTTATATGGGTTACTGCCATCCTCGAGTGCAATAATACAATTTGAAATGTAAGGACTCGACTCAACAATCTTCTTGCCATACTGCTGTATGTCATTATTCTTTTTCAGAAGCAGATTCCAATAAGTATTACCTGTAGCTACCTCAACACTAAGCAGAATGTTATCTACATTTGTCATAGCTTGCTCCAAGGAGTAAGACGCCTTGGTAAGTGCGTCCTCCTTCATGGCCTTACGACTAAAATAGAGCATGATGAACAGCGACACCAGCAGCAGGAGCGACAGGGCCGATCCAATCATCAGACTTATGCGCAAAGGCAGATTTCTTCTTACCGTCTCTGTTAGCTTTAGCATACGTAGCAAACACATTTATTTTTTAGATTGTGCAAAAATAAACAAATTATCGATGTAAACCAAACTTTCTGACTACTTTTTGTGACTTTTTGACTAAAGAAAGCGACAAATAAGCAAAAGGCCCGTCAATTCCTATTTCAGAATCGACAGGCCAATTGTCATCAACCAATAATCTACATATTACTTATTCAGCAATTTCAATGCACGTTTGTAGTTATCGCCATCGCCCATTTGCTCAATGAGTACCTGAGAAATACGATTGAACTTTTCGAAATACGCCTTGAGTGTTTCTTCTTGTTTCTCCGGATGATATGACAGGCGTAGCGGAGTGGCCTCAAGATATCCGAAATTCTCTGTATAAACCATACCAGCCTCGTGCTGTTTATAATCCTTCACAACAGTCTGTATATGGCGGAAGTTGGCTTTTGTACCATCGATCAAGTCATATTGCTCAGGCATTTCAATCTCTATGCTTGCACCTGCGCTACAATCTACCATACCAAGGTCGATAGTTGCCTCAAGGTTCAGTCCGTCGTAGGTAAATGGCAACTTTCTGTCATCGCAACTGATACTTACAGGAGCTTTCTGACAAGGAAGTGCCACATAAAAATGACGCTTGGCAGGCATATCCTTATACTGTCCCTGGCGAGCGCCAATAGTTATGTAAAGCTGAGTGCCCTGACGCATATATGAAAGGTGGGTGTTAGCATATTCTGTAACGTAGTTCTTATCCTCACCATTATCCTCATAGAGCATAAACTCGCCTTTATCAGCACCAGGGAACACACGGACAGTGACTGCCTGATTAGTACCTGAGAGATTCTTGAGCTTACCAAAGTAAGGAATGATGCTACCAGCCTTGACATAAACAGGATACTCATCGAGGGTGAATCGACGCTCATAGGTTTTCCCACCTGTCAGCATCTGACCTGTTTCGTACTCCAGCCACTCGCCAGCAGGCAGCCAAACCTTTACGTTTGCATAGCCGTCAACAGAATCCACCTCGCTGGTAACAGGCGCTATCAACATGTCATCGCCAAACATGTACTCCTCTTTAAACTCGTAGGCCTCCTTTGCCTCAGGGTTATCGTAATAAAGTGGGCGACAAAGTGCCAAACCACTCTCGTAAGTCTTGCGAGCCATTGTATAGATATAAGGAACAAGTGCGTAGCGGCCATTTATTACATTAGCCAAGCGCTGCTGAGTATCAGAGCTGAATGCCCAAGGCTCTTTATTCAAATTAGGGTCTTTGGTGCTGTGCGAACGGATGATGGGCAAGTACTGTCCCATCTGCATGGCACGCGTATAAAGCTGCGGTTCGACAGGTGAGCCCCATTTTTTACTCTGATGTCCACCAATATCATGACTCCAATAACCATATAGCACGTTAGATGCGGTAGAATTGAAATAAGGCAGGAACTTCAAACTGGCCCAGGTGATGAACGAATCGCCAGAGAAACCCACCTGATAACGGTGGTTGCCCAGTCCGCCCCAACGATGATACAGCATGGGGCGCTTGTTGCCATTACGCTCCATATCACTGAACCAGATGTAGTTGCACCAGAACACATTGTCGAGATCAGCTATAGCACGATCCTTAGGCCACTGCTGCCAGTCAAGCCACCAGAAGTCTACGCCATCGGCCATATAATCATGAAGATAGGTATCGAAAAGTGCCTTCACATACTGTTTGTCGGAGCCAATCCACTCATGGGTCTTACCATCGTTCTTGCCAAAGCGCTGCATAAACTCAGCATATTTCTTTTCATAAGGGCGTACACCCTCGGCAGGATGCAGATTCATAGTAGCCTTTACGCCCTGAGCATCGAGATATTTCAGGAAAGCCTTGTAGTCGGGGAACAAACGTTCGTTCCAATCCCATCCAGTCCATCCGCCACCGGCCTCAGCACTGATAGGATGCCAGTCCATATCGATAACCAGCACATCGAGCGGAAGATCAAAGCGCTGGAAATTGCTCATCAGATCGCGGAAATCCTGATCGCTATAACTCCAATAACGACTCCACCAGTATCCAAATGTGTAGCGTGGTGGGAGGGGCACCTTTCCTGCGAACTTGGTGTAGGAATTAAGCGCACCTTTGTAATCATGACCATAAGCCATAAAGTACCAGTCCTGAGCGCCCTCAGCACTCTGGCGCTCAGTGACCCAATCCCAGTCTTCAGCTCCATCAAAGAGCAGGCTCTTACTATCGTCAATCAATGTCCATCCATCAGTAGCTAGTATTCCGTCTTCTATGGGCATCTCATGCTTTGGGTTGCTGTACTGGTACTCTGAGCCATCATAGCCATCGAGCGTTCGGTATGTTCCCTTAAGGTTACCCTTTTGCTGCATACCTGGTTTCCACACGAAAGGCGTCTTGATAGCCTTTGTACTGCTTATGGTTAGATTGTCTTTTGTCAGGGGAGCATTACCCTTCTTGTATACAAGCCTTAGCTTAGCTGTGCTGATGACTACTTGTTTAGCATTGTTCTTGATTGAATATTTCACCTGAGGGTAATTGCGTATTACCGCCATAAAACTCTTGTTATCAACGAACTTACCATCAGGAGCATATTCCAGTCTGAGCGTTCCCTCATCAATAAGAGTGAAACGCACGTTGTTATCCTGATACACCACATTTGCCGATGTGCCAAGACTGCACATCAGCAAAGTGATAAAAAGAATTGATTTAAAAAATAATTTCATTACTATTCCTTATTAAAATATGGACGATTACTTTCAATTGATGACTGAGCACCTGAAACAAGTGGCCAGCCGTCGTACCACTCTACGCGGTCCATCATGACCTGGCGACCTGCATCGGGATCACTACGCATATAGCCATGATAAATCATCCAGTCATTACCCTTATCATCTGTTATAAACTCGGCGTTATGGCCAGGGCCGGCAACATTGCTTCCACCATGCAGAAGAACATCGTAGTTACCGTCAAGCATACGCTTACCATCCTTGGTTACATAAGGGCCGAAAAGATTCTGAGAGCGCCCATAGATGACCTGATAAGTACTATTGTTACCCTCACAGCAAGAACCGTTAGAACCAAACAGATAATAATAGCCATCGCGACGATGGATGTAAGTGGCCTCCATCTGGTTGCCTGCAATCTGTACTGGTTTTGAGCCAGGTTTGATGCTCAGTCCGTCGGCACTCAGTTCAATACCATAGATGCCATGGAACGACCCCCAGAAAATATACTTCTTACCACCATCCTCGATGTAGAAAGGATCGATACTGTTCTGCACACCAATATCCTCACTGATGAAAAGTGCGCCATGATCGGTATAAGGACCTTGAGGTTTATCGGCCGAAGCAACGCCAAGACCACATGTCCATTCCCCACCCCATGTAGACTTTGAATAATATAGAAGATACTTACCGTCTACATAGTTTATATCTGGAGCCCAAATACCTCCTTGCGGATTCCAACGAGGGCGACTTGCATCATTGAATGCAGTACCCACATACTGCCACTTAATCAAATCGGTAGAACGATAGATGGGCAGATTACGGATATCCTCAGTAGCAAACAAGTAGAACACGCCATCGGCAGTTCTGACAATTGACGGGTCGGGCAGCGATGTAGATATAATAGGATTGCGGTACTTCTCTACTACGGGAGGCTGAGGTGTAATATCCTGAGAGTGCTCACCGTCAGAAGACGATGAGCAACCCAAGATAGGCATTAAGCCAACAATTATACTAACTATAGAAAACATGTATTTATTTGTATTTTCAAACATATTACCAACCAGGATTTTGTGTAAGATTAGGATTACGCTCCAACTCCCCCTGAGGCACTGCAAACAGTTTTACGTGCTCACCAATGTAGTTGTTGGTGTAGCGCTTGGTACCCCAGATCTCTGTCATACCATTTGCACCATTCAGCTGTGCGGGGTCGCTGACAACAGCGCGGTTGGTGCCCAGTTTGCGATCAAGCCAAGTGTCCCAACGCAGCTGCTTCCAATAGAGCTGACCTTCGCCACAAAGTTCCCAGCCATACTCATTGCGGATACGCTCACGCATGTTCTCCTGACTTGTTACCTTTGTATACTCATTACTATTAAGAAGAGCCAGACCAGGGATACGGGCACGAACAATATTGATATACTTCACAGCCTCATCTGTTTTTCCTTGCTCATTCAGAGCCTCAGCCAGAGAGATGAGCGCACCTGCATAACGGAAGATTGGCGTATCGATGTCGCTATTCAGGCCATTCTTGGTTTCACGCCCCTCAGGAACGAACTTACGCCAGAGATAGTAGAAACGGTCGTTTGTGTCTGTACGCAAGTCGTAAGGTGCAGCATTGTCTGATCCAATGTAAGGCCAGCGCAGGGTGTAGTCCCAACAATCGGCTGTTGAACCACCTTTATAAGTAGAGTAAGGAGTGATGAAGTTCATCAGCATACGTGGGTCGCGGTTCTGGTAAACCTGCAGAATGCGTGCCTCGTTGCCATCCTTGTCATACTTACTCATATCTGAGCCATAATTGACCATCTGCTGATAACCGTTCTTAAGCTTGTCGCTTGGAGAATTAGGATCAAGGCCATCGCGCAGGAAGTAAACAGAGCGAGCCTTGGGATCCATCGTAGAATAGCCCGGGAACACCTCGTCTATATTAAATGAGCGACCATCGGCATACTCGTAGCTATCTACAAAGTATGGGTTTGGAATCAGGTTATTCCAACATCCGAAGCCATCGGCTGTATAGGTATTACGATTACCATGGGTACGACCCAACAGAGAACCCATACCCTCATCATCAGTATACTGATACTGGAAGATGTACTCGTCGTTACGCTCATTGGCAGCCTTGAACATATTCTTATAATCAGGGAACAGTTCGAAGCCCATAGTAGTGATAGCCATGAAGTCGGCCTCAGCCTTGCTCCAATCTTTGAGCCACATGTAAACCTGACCACGCAGATAGTAGGCACAAGCCTTTGTTACACGACCATAGTTCTTATCAGAAGTGGCATACTTGTTTGGCAGATTCTGCTCGGCAATAGCCTCAGAACAATCCTTAAGGATCTGCTGCCATACCTCATCAGCTGTGTTACGGGGCTTGGTATCCTCGCCATACTCTACAGGTTCGGTGTAGATGGGCACGCCACGCCACAATACATTAGCACGATAGTAAGCCCAAGCACGCAGGAACTTACACTCGGCAATATCACGGGCACGCTCACTGGCCGACATAGCCTCGCACTTATCCAGATTGTTGATAACATTACTGGTACGATAAATCTCCTCATACAAACGTTTCCACCAATCGTTGAATCCCCAGTAACCAGCATTACAACGGCCACGTGCCCAATCGTAACCACCCCAGTTAGCATCCAGATCGCAAACATCGGTAGCAGCATCAAAGTTCTGCCAATCGGGGCATTCACCCTGCTGCTCCCAGTAGAAACGTTCGTAGGCTCCATTAACTACGGCATCGGCCATATTGTAGGTTGTCCAAACAAGGTCAGTACCTACACGGTCTGATGGTTGAGTATCAAGAAAGTCGGCATTACAAGCCGTCAGTGCGACACCCGTTGCAGCAATCATTAAGCTGCGACATGTTTTATATAATAATTTCTTTTCCATTTTTGATTATTCATTATTGGTGGTTAAAAAGTTACATTCAGTCCGAATGACAGCTGGCGCATAGTGGCATATCCCTCGCCAGAACGCATCTCAGGATCAAGTCCGGGGAAGCTGGTGATAGTAAGCAGGTTCTCGCCTGAGAAATATACACGAAGGTTCTCGGCATAGAACTTACGTGAGATATGCTTTGGCAATGTGTAGCCGATGGTGAGGTTACGCAGTTTCAGATAATCACAGCTGTAAAGATGGAATGTGTTGTCGAGAGCATCACTCATACTTGGATTCTCGAGCGACATTCGTGGGTTTTTAGATGTAATGTTGGTGCGTGGGTCGTTGGGGTTGTTTGGATCAAAGAAGTAGTGGTCATCAGCAATCCACTGTGGAATTGACAATCCAAATACTACGTTTGATGAGTTCTGACCAATCTCGCGCCAGTAGGTTGAGAAGCCAGTTGCACCACCCCAGTTCATTGAGAGGTCAAAACCCTTCCACTCTGCGTGAGCCTGGAATCCGAAGGTGAACTTTGGAACATTTGACTCACCCATGAACTTCTGGTCGTGGCTGCCACCATAGACCTTATCACCATTGGTGTCGGCATAGATATACTCACCATACCATACGGCATTAGGAGTAACTGCATGCTGTGGCTCGAATGAGTAACCTGCAGCAACCATATCCTGAGCCCATTTCAAGTCTTCTGGGGTACGAATCATACCATCGCGTGGACCACCATTGGGGTCAACCAAACCATTGGCATCATAATATGAACCTGTACCATTATATATTGGATAAACATAGAACTCGTTCATCATGTGACCTTCAACAAGACGCTGTGTACCTCCCGAAGAAACCTCACCAAGATTTGAGTAGTAAACATTTGGATCAGGATTATTAGGATCAGCACCCCAGCCAGAAATGAAGGCACCTTTATAGTCGGTTACACGATTCTTGTTGAACGAACCATTAACAGCAACGCCATAGGTAACATCGCCAATCTTGTCTTCCCAACGGAGTGTTGCCTCAAATCCGCGGTTGCTTACACCTGCCAGGTTCTGCAGAGGAGCTACTTTGTCGCCAAAGATAAGGCCGATGGTAGGACGGAACAGGATGCCTGAGGTTTGTTTGTCGTAGTAATCAAATACTCCAGACAAGCGACCGTTAAGTGTAGTAAAGTCAAGACCGATATTGAATGTCTTTGTTGTTTCCCAAGTAACATTCATATTTGGCAGGTTTCTCAGATAGAAGCGTGGTGACTTCTTGCCGGCCATTGTGGTATAGCCTGTCTCGTACCATGACTGGTATGCATAGTTATCAACACTTGAATTACCAAGCTTACCATAAGAAGCGCGCAACTTCAGGTTATCGAATACGCTGAGGAACGAGTTCTTTGCAAAGTTCTCCTCGCTGATACGCCATCCTGCAGATGCAGAGGGGAAGAAGCCCCAACGGTTATCTGGTGAGAAACGTGAAGAACCATCGTAACGGAAGTTAGCCTCAACCAGATATTTTGAATCGTATGCATAGTTCAGACGGCCGAACCAAGAACGATAAGTATAACCAGTAAAGTTACCACGGATATATTCCTCAGATGTAAGTGTATTCAGGTCGGTGATTGTAGCATCGATCATACCCATTTTCTTTACATCAGTGTTTCCATCGCTGTTCTTTCCTTCCTCAAAACCTACCAGCGCAGCAACATCGTGCTTCTGGGCAAAGGTGTGATTCCAGTTAAGAGTATTGGTAATCTTCCAGTTATAATAATGGTGATAGTACATATAGCCAGAAAGAGCCTCTAATGCAGCTGGCGCACTTACCACCTCACCACGGCTGAAGCTATAGCTCTCATTCTGTCCGTCGGTATACTTATGACGAGCATTGAAGTAGTCGTAACCAAATGTAGTCTTGAAAGTAAAATCCTTCAGGAACTTCACCTGAGCAAAAGCTGTGGCATAAGCGTGGGTGGTCTTGTAGTAGCTGTCGCCATCGCCATTAAGCAGCAACAGAGGATTGTGTGCAGCACCATCTTCAACAGCAGTCTCAATACCACCGAACTTTCCGTCGTAATAAGGATATATGCCTGGTACGGTTTTCAAGAACTCCCAGTTTGACAGAGCATCAACATTGTTACGATCGCGGTCGCTATGTGTACCCCAAACCTGAGCACCCATCTGTAACCAGTTGGTGATGTCGGAAATCAACTTCAAGTTTATTGAGTACTTTTGCTCGCCAGAACGTACAATCATACCCGGATTATCGAGATAGGTCAAGCCAAGGTTATAACGTGTACGTGTATCCTTACCAGAAAGTGAGATAGCGTGCTCCTGCATCACCTTGGTCTGGTATATCTCATCATACCAGTCGGTGTTTGGATATGCTACGTAGTTAGGATAGCCCGACTCCGAAATGCCATTAGGATTTGCCTGAGCCTGACGCCACTGGTCTATTACAGACTGTGGATACTTGCCTGCAGTACCGATGTTCTCGCTGGCCTCATTAACCATATCCATATAGTCAGCATAGTTCGACATGAATCGAACCAGCTTAGAAGGCTTGTTAATTGACAAACGACCAGTGTAGGTAACACTTACCTTACCATCAGTTCCGCTCTTGGTGGTAACAAGGATTACACCGTTAGCACCACGGTTACCATAGATGGCACACGATGCAGCATCCTTCAATACAGAGATACTCTCGATGTCCATTGGATTAACGTCAGACAGGCTCATCTCCATACCGTCGACCAATACCAGCGGGCTGGCATCGTTCATGGTTCCCACACCACGGATATTTACTGAGAAATTCTCAGCGCCCGGTTTACCAGAACCCTGCAGAATATCAAGACCAGCGGCCATACCCTGAAGAGCCTGAGCTACTGTAGTTACAGGACGAGAACTGGTTTCTTTAGCCATATCAACAGAGACAACCGAACCTGTTAGGTTCACTTTCTTCTGTGTGCCATAACCCACAACTACTATCTCGTTAAGTTCATTCTTATCTTCCTTCATTGTGACTACCATATTGTCTGTAGCGCGACTGGTAACGTCGGTGTAGCCAATATAGGTAAATGTAATTTGCGCATCAGGCTTGCTGAGCAACAATGTGAAACGGCCATCCATATCAGTAACAGCAGCATTCTTAGTACCCTGTTCCTTTACGGTTACGCCAATCAGAGGCTCGCCCTGTGCATCAACAACCTTTCCGCTGACAGCGCGTTGCTGCTGAATGGATGAAACGGCGTTGGGGTGAACTGACATAGCCAGTTTCCTTTCGGCTAATGTTGGCGAAGCTGTCATCAATAAAGCTGCGCTTGCCAACGAAGCAATTAATCTTTTTTCCATTTTTGAATTTTAGGTTTAATGTTAAAATTATTTTTTAAGAAAGTTATCTGTTCGTGTAGGTGAATACATCTCCCAAAGTGAAGCGATTGTCCATCCTGGAGCAAAGAGATTGTTATAAAATCCTTTTCCGTTCATACCGTAATCCCATGTAGTATGCTGCACTACCTCAGGATAGAAACCAGGTACAGCAATTCCGCAAAGACGGTCGGCTGTTGGCATCAACTGGCTGAGCGAGTTGAATATCACATCATGCATCTTCAGGAAACGGGTGTTACTTTTCTGAGCACCCAACCACTTAACAATATGCGGCAACTCGAATACAAATACATCTATATGATTGTTCTCTACCGAAACATTACTCCAACCTCTGGTCTTAAGACCTAAGTCGCCAAGCATCTGTCCCTGAGCAAAAGGAACATCCCACATATAGTACCACGAAAGTGCAAAATATGCAGCCTTCTCACAGAGGTCGATATAGTGCTGACGCTCTTTGCCTTTAGTAACAGCTGCCAGATAATAAGTTGCAGTTACTGCTGCAATGGCTGCTTCCTTATCCTCGCAATTGGCATCGAGAGTCGACGAAAAGTAATCGCTCTTTGATATGATGTTCTTTTCAAGATAATCAACAGTTTTACGTGCAGCCTCAAGATACTGTTTCTTGCCAAAGTAACGATAGCCCATGACAAGAGCTGAGGTTGATGATGGTGTGCTGCCACCTGTACCATCTACATCGCTGCCATCATCTTTATACTTGCGTGCAAAACTGCCATCTGCTTTCTGTAGTTTGAGGAAAGCGTCAAGAATGCCCTTAATCTTTAACTCCCAAGCTGGGTGTTTACGACCATGTTCTTTCTCGTACTTAAGATACAGCAGGATGGCATAAACGCCCTCAGACTGCTGACGAATAGAGTGAATGACCTTTTCATCGAGAGGAAATCCGCGCTCAAAGTTCACATTATCATAGAAATAGCCTGCACTGGTGAGTCCGTGCTGCAGATAACTCTCCAAGATTTCCTGACCTGTGGTTACGAGGTCTTGTTCGCCATGCTGCTCACCATACTCGATAGCGTTGAAAGCATTGAGCAATACGCGCCCAACGAAACCAACCTGTGCCTCGGGGAAAGGCTTGCAATCGCTGGTGAGCAAGGTGTGACCTGAATGATACTTCAAAGGGAAATTACTTACATACGACTGGCGGAAATAGTTAGTAAGTCCCTTCTTCATCTCCTCGGGAGTGAAACGTGCCTTCAAGGGCTGCGGATTCAAGCTATCGAAGCAGCGCTGCCACATCATGGTAACGTGCTCACCAAAATCTTTTGCCTCGCTCTTGCTGATGCGCCACTTAAGTGTCTTGGTCTCACCCTTCTCAATCTTAGCGAAAGCAAATACTGGTGCTGCCAAGGTGAGTTTACGGATGTAGCGTTTAGGTGTCTCAATATATGGATAGCCAAAGGTTAGCCTGGCTTCTTCCTGTTCACAATCCAAACCCAGATAACCCAAAGAGGTCTCGCCACTCAGAATGATCTCACCCTGCTGATGAGTGGTCATACACTCCTGCGGTTTATCGAGAATACGGATAACGGCCATTGATTTACCATTAGCCTTATCATAGACGCTGGTCATTGGCGACGACAGACGATCCTCGCGAAAATTCCAACTCTTCGAAGTATGGAATGAAGGCGCTTCCTTTGGCGAACGGAGGTTACGATGGTACCAGAAACCAGGCAGATAGAACTCACTGTCGGCCGACTTGATACCTGTGGCAATTGCTGCACCTATATTATAATAGGTTGTAGCATTGGCACGGATGGTGAGGGCAAGAACTTTGCCATCGCCGTCGTCAGACAGTTGTTGACTAATACTCAGTGGCAATGTCTTACCCTGAGGAGCCTTCAGTTCATTGCCTTCTGCATGCAGACTGATAACTTCTGCAGGATTACCTGGCTGCTTGATGCTTATCTGCGTTTGAATATCAAGGGCAGACGCTGTAAGCGAAAAAACAGCTAAGGCCGAAACTAAAATTAATTTTCTGTTCATATTTTAAAGTTTTGTTGGTTTTATATATTCTACTATTTCGATAGATAATGGAATGTATCATCACTCACGCAAAAAGTGGTTCCAAGGTACTTCAATCCCACTACAGCTGTCTTACGAGGACTAACCTCTGTAAAACTCTGATGGGTATGGAACACATAATTCCAATCACCATTGACATCCTTAAAGATATCACCATGACCAGTACCATAATAGCCAATATTGGAACGATTGATAACAGACTGCTTCGATTTGGCCCACGGTCCGTAAGGCGATGATGCTGTGGCTACTCCTACGGCATAGTCGATATTACGGAAGTCATTGGCCGAATAGAACATATAATAGGTATCGCCTATGTGCAGCACTGTTGGTCCTTCGGTTACCGGCCAATTGGCATTGGCAGTATTTTCCCATTGTTCAGTGGCATACACGCACTCTTTAGCAGTTTTTTCCTTAATACCCATCAGATCATCTGTCATCTCTGCCACGAAAATACGGTTACCATCCTGCAATCGTACATGATAGAGATACGCCTTACCATCGGTATCAAAGAACACAAAAGGATCAATAGCCTTACCAGGAGTAGCAATAGCCTTTTTTACATCCTGCGTGAAAGGCCCCTTTGGCGAGTTCGATTTTGCGACAGCAATCTGCTCATTGGCTGTATAGAACATATAATAGGTATTGTCTTTCTTAAATACTTGTGGTGCCCAAAAGCCTGTAGTACCGAATGACGTAGCACCCGACAAGCAGAAGCCATTGGCATTTCCAACAGGTCCCTGCCAAGTATTCAGGTCCTTTGACTGGTAGACATAGAATCCGTAGCCAGAGTTACTAGCGGTGCCATATAAATAATATGTACCATCCTCATCAAGGAATATCGTTGGGTCGGCTTCTGTCAGAATCTCCTTTTTGGGTGCTGCAGGAGCATCGGGAACCTGAATGACATCGTTACCAGTTTCATTAGAACTGCACGATGGCAAAACAGACAGCACTCCAAGAATAGTCAAAGACAATCGTAAGTTATGCTTTTTATACATTTTAGTTATAATAAGAGTTGTTGATAAAGATTTCGCTGCAAAAATAGACAAATAAGAATTTATGGGCGGGTAAAATTGTCCACGAAACGGGTAACATTGTCAAAAGTACAGAAAAAATGAACATAATTATAGATTAATTCAGGATTAATCGCTAAATTTGCACACAGATATAACGACATGATGAAACATTTTTCTTTTATCCTTGTGTGGCTCTTTACGAGTTTGTTGGCAGATGCTGCAGAATTTAAGTTCCAGCATCTTAACACATCATATGGTCTACCAAACCAACAGGTAGAGAGTCTGGTTCAGGATGAAGAAGGCTATATATGGATAGGTACGCGTAACGGATTGGCCAGATACGATGGTTATAATATCGAGACTTATTACCACATCGAAGGCAAATCAAACTCGCTGGTACATAACTTTGTGCACGGACTGTTTGTAGATTCCAAGCATCGTTTGTGGATTAGTACTGAAAATGGCGTAAGTCTGTATCGCCCCAAAACCGATGACTTCCGGAACTACTATAACGTCAGAGGCTATTGCACCAGTTTTGTTGAGACCAACGATGGACGAGTGATGACTGGATACGGACAGTTGTTTGCCTACGATGCGAAACTCGACTCGTTCGTTGTTATCCCATCGCTCAATGCTGGCACGATAGCATCGCTTGCCAAAGATAAAGCAGGCAATGTATATGTATCTGCCAGTGAGATGATCTTTTCGATGGATGCCAGTTTAACCAGAATCTTACCACTCGATATAACTATCAATGGCGGCCAGCCAGTAAGCCATAACGCTATCCTACCTTTGCTTGTTGATTCCAAACAGCGCCTTTGGGTGGGCTGTAATGATGGCAGCGTTACTTGCTACGACCTTAAGACAAAAGCTCAGCAGCTATATACTGCCAACATGCTTACAGGCGGAATAGTACGAGTTATTATCGAGGATAAGCAGCAACGCATCTGGTTTGGTACCGAGAATGGCATTCTCACCCTGAATCCTGATGGCAGTAGAGTCCTCACCCAGAAAGGTTATAACAGCGACGGTTTATCGGACAATGCTGTGTATAGCATCATATCCGATCGTCAGAACAACATCTGGATAGGCTCATACTTTGGTGGCATTGATTACATGTCAAGTCAAAAGCCTCAGTTCCGCCATTTTAATCCAAGTCCCGCCAGTGGCGAACTGAAAGCACGCATTCCTCGAATGATGACTGAGGTTTCGCCGGGAATATTCTGGATAGCAACTGAGGACCAAGGAGTAAATATCTTCAATTCGATTACTGGTCAATTCATACCATTCACTGGTATTCCTGGTTTAGACTCGAACACTCACAGTATTTATTACGACCACAAGACATCAGATATCTGGATAGGAACAAGATTCAAGGGATTGTTCCGTTACAATTTGCAGACACATAAGAGTGCTCAATACTATCAAACCAAGGGGGTGACATCTGAAGGAATTTTCTATCTTACCCGCGATAAAAACGGACGACTATGGGTGGCCACAATGGAGGGACTGCGCTATTATGACGACAAGACTGACACATTCTGCTCTTTGGGGCACGACAGACTTGATAGAACATTCGTTTACTCGCTGTTTGTTGACAGCCACAACCAGTTGTGGGCAAGTACTGTGGCAGATGGTTTGTTCTGCATCAGTAACAACAATATTACCAATTACACCAAGCAAAACGGTTGTGGACTTACCGACAATTATATCATCTCGTCGTTCGAAGACTCTAAAGGTCGACTATGGATAGGCACCAATAACAACGGGCTCTTCTGGCTCGACAGTAAGAGTGGCAAGGTTCATCAGGCCGAGACATGGATACCGCGCCAATGTACGGTGTGCAGTATTGTTGAAGATAAAGCTGGGAGCCTATGGATAGGTACCGACCAAGGTTTGTACAGCCACCGACTTAGCGATGGTCACACACGCCGCTACTCTGCTGGTGCAGAACTGCCAGTAAACCAGTTCAACTTCACATCTACCTATTTGGCTTCAGATGGACGTGTGCTCATGGGTACATTCGACGGGTTGATATCGTTTCAGCCACAAAAGATGCACGCTGAGACCAGAAATATGCTAGTACATTTCAAGAAACTGTTTGTTAACGACCAGATAGTTTCGCATATTGATTACACAGACCGCATCACACTGAGTTATGAGGAATCGCACTCGTTCCACATAGAATACAGTGTAGTGATGCCCGAGAATGTGCAAGGCATACAATACCAGATAAAAGTAGACGGCATTGATAACGATTGGCGCGATGTTGGCACTGAACGTAGATTCTACGGCTATCTGCTCAGTCCAGGCACCTATACCTTACATGTAAGAGCAAACACCAGCGACGGTGATTGGGATCAATGCCCAGAGCGCACCATGAAGATGGTTATCAAGGCTCCTTTCTACCTCTCTACTATAGCATACATTATTTATCTGCTGTGCTTTATCGGTCTGGTCGTAGGCGGACTGTCTCTATACAACATGCGTATCAAGGAACAGGAAAAGATACGCTATGCCAATATGGAGAAAGAAAAGATTGAAGAGATTGACCGCATGAAGTCGAACTTCTTCACAATGGTATCCCACGAGCTAAAAACGCCTTTGTCGCTCATCATGGCCCCTCTCAAAAGCATCGGAGCCAGCAAGGTAGACAAAGAGGTGGGCGAATCGCTGAATATGGCCATACGCAACTGCTCAAAGATGGAGCATCTGATAAACGAACTGGTAACTTTCAACAAGATTGAATCAGATAATTTCCCGTTCTACGTACAGCAGGGTAACCCTGTGGAGTTTGTGGGTGTGGTGGCAAGTAATTTTTACGAAGCCATTCAAACCAAGGGGTTAAATCTCAAGGTTGATTGCATTGATAACGGTGAAGATGGATGGTTCTCACCATCATATATTGAGCATATTCTGAACAACCTGATGTCGAACGCCATCAAGTTCACAGGTAACGGTGGCGCCATCACCATCCATGCCGAGATTACACAGACAGCGGATTCGCCCGACTTATTCCTGAAGATGCAGGTAACCGATACTGGTATCGGCATTATCAAAGATGAACAGAAGAATATATTTGAACGTTTCTACCAGACCAAGCGCGGCTACAGCACCAACAGCAGCGGCTGGGGCATCGGTCTGGCACTCATCCGCCGACTGGTGGAGATACACAAAGGCTCGGTATCGGTAGAGAGCGAGTTGGGCAAGGGCAGCACGTTTACGGTACTGCTGAACATTTCGGGCAACGCATTCTCGGATAAGAACAAGATTGCAGGCGATAGCGAACAAGCCACGGTAAGCAGCTATCTCAGTAAGCTCGATGCCACACCTGTGACCATTGCGGGCAGTGCCATTTCGGCCAACACTAACCCATCGGCCCCAGCAGCACATAAACAAACCCTGCTGGTGGTTGAGGATAATGAGGATATGCTGAAGTTCCTGGAGCAGCTATTTGCTGCCGATTACAACGTTATTACTGCACCAGACGGTCAGCAGGCGTGGGACATCGCCATCAGTAGGACGGATATCAACCTGGTGGTATCGGATGTGATGATGCCTGTGATGACTGGTGCCGAACTATGTAACATGATAAAGGGTAACATGAGCACCAGTCATATACCCGTGATTCTGCTCACAGCCAAGGGCGACCCTGAGGATGTGAAGGATGGTTATCGCAATGGTGCCGATGCTTATGTGCTGAAGCCATTCGACCCCGAAGCACTTTCATTACAAATCAGCAATCTGCTCAAACTGATACAATCCCGCCAAAAGTCGATCTTCAATGACGGCGAGACAGAGGTGGAGCAGAACGATAGTCTGACCCAGCTTGACCGCGACTTCATCCAACGCCTGATAACACTTGTGGATAGCAACATCGGCAACGCCAACTTCTCGGTTACAGATATCACAACAGAACTGGGCATGAGTCGCAGTCTGCTGCACACCAAAATGAAGAATCTGATGAACACCTCGGCTGGCGACTATATCCGACACAAACGCATCCAGAAAGCCTGCCAGATGATAGCCGACGGGCATAACGTATCAGAGACAGCCTACAGCTGCGGCTTTGCCGACCCGAATTACTTCTCGAAGGTATTCAAGAAAGTAGTTGGCGTAGCACCATCCGAATATACTAAACAATCGCACTAAGCAATCATCAGTACTCCTCTGTGTTACTCAAAAAACATAAAAATATCACTTTTTTATGTAACAAGCTGTTATTCAGGCAATTATCTATGGTGATAGATAATCAATATCTATCACTTACATACACTACTAGCTACACTCTATCTAACTATCTGAAAATAAGACTTTTGCAGCCACCCGCTATCATCTTTAATAGTAAAACAAATTGTTTTACTTTGTCGGAGATATGTAAAACATGTCGTAGAAGTATGACTTTACAAAGTAAAACAAGTTGTTTTACTATGAGTGATAGTAGTGATAGATGTGCAATATCTATCACCTTACCTAACAACCTGTCTTACAATAAGATACAAAGAAAAGTGATAGATAATAAAAAAAACATAATCTCGCTTATTATCGCCAATATTTTGTATATTTGCCACATGAAAGATAAAGTTGACCACTATACTATATGTTTTATTGGTTGAAGATTACCCGTGGTAAACACAACAAATCTTTCAAATTATTAAAGAAAAGCGCACAAAATTTGGCATATTGACATCTTTTTTGTACTTTTGCCGGCAAATTGTAAAACAAAACATTAAAATGGCTAAGAAATTAAGACAAGGTACACTGTGCGTACAGGCTGGCTATAAGGCCAAGAACGGAGAACCAATTGAGTTACCCATCATTCAGAGTACTACATTTAAGTACGATGACTCTGAAGAGATGGCAAAGTTGTTTGATCTGGAGAAAGAGGGCTATTTCTACACCCGTCTTCAGAACCCTACCAACGATGCTGTGGCTGCTAAGATAGCTGCACTCGAAGGTGGTGTTGGCGCTGTGCTCACATCGTCTGGCCAGGCAGCAAATTTCTATGCCATCTTCAACATTTGCGAGGCTGGCGACCACATCGTCACATCAAACGAGATTTATGGTGGTACATATAATCTGTTTGGCGTAACACTGAAGAAACTGGGCATTGAGTGCACTTTCATTTCACCCGAAGCAAGCGAAGAGGAGATTCAGGCTGCATTCCGTCCTAACACTAAAGCTCTGTTTGGCGAGACCATCTCGAACCCAGGATGCGCTGTGCTCGATATTGAAAAGTTTGCCAAGATAGCTCACAAGAACGGCGTACCCCTGATTGTAGACAACACCTTTGCTACCCCAGTAAACTGCCGTCCATTTGAATATGGTGCAGACATAGTTACTCATTCTACCACAAAATATATGGATGGCATGGCCACACAGGTGGGAGGTTGCGTAGTGGATAGCGGCAACTTCGACTGGCTAAGTAATGCCGAAAAGTTCCCAGGACTGTGCACACCCGACGAATCGTACCATGGACTGACTTACGTGAAGGCATTCGGCAAGATGGGCTACACTACTAAGCTGGTGGCTCAGCTAATGCGCGACCTTGGAAGCATACCTGCTCCACAGAACTCATTCCTGCTGAATTTGGGACTGCAGACTCTGCATCTGCGTATGGCACAGCACTGCAAGAATGCACAGAAGGTGGCAGAATTCCTGAACGCCAACGACAAGGTGGCTTGGGTTCACTACTGTGGACTGCCCACAGACAAATACTATGCTTTAGGACAGAAATATCTGCCTAACGGAAGCTGTGGCGTCATCGCCTTCGGACTGAAAGGAACACGCGAGACAGCCATCAAATGGATGGACTCGCTGGAGATGATAAACATCGTGACGCACGTGGCCGATGCCCGCACATGTGTGCTGCATCCAGCAAGTCATACCCACCGCCAGTTGAGCGACGAGCAGTTGCGCGAGGCTGGTGTTGCACCCGATTTGATTCGTCTGAGCGTTGGTATCGAGGATGTAGAAGATATACTCGACGACATCAAGCAGGCACTCGAAAAGATCTAAGTCGAGGGTAAACGTCGAAACACATGGGGGTAAACGTCGAAAGTTATTTCACGTTTGCCCTCATTTTTCATACCTTTGCATCGTCAAAAGGACGAGAAAGTAATAATTAAAATATAAAAAGGTATGAAAAAGTTTTTCTTCGCATTTGTAGCAATCTGCCTGATAGCAGTAGAGTCAATGGCCCAAACCACCGTTAAGGGCGTGTTGATGGACAAGACACTTGGCGAGAGCGAGCCTTACGCCACAGTACGCATCTTCTCGGCTAAGAAAAAAGATAAGCCAGTAGCCATGTTCCTGACCAACGAGAACGGACAGTTCCAGAAAGAGGTTAAGGGAAATGGCAAATACAACATCGTATTCAGCAGTGTAGGTAAGGAAGACCTGACCCAAGAGATAGAACTTGGCAAGGCAGGCACACTCGACCTTGGCACCATCTACATGAAGGAGAGCGAGACCATGCTGAAAGGCGTTGAAGTAGTAGCTCAGAAACCCCTGGTAAAGATGGATGTAGACAAGATGAGCTACAACGTTGCCGAAGATGAGGACTCGAAGTTGAACACTGTTCTGGATATGCTTCGCAAAGTGCCAATGGTAACTGTTGACGGGCAAGACAACATAACCGTGAACGGTAGCTCTTCGTTCAAGGTTTATGTAGACGGTATGCCAAACGTGATGTTCTCAAGTAATCCATCGATGGTATTCAAGAGCATGCCAGCCTCAGCCGTTAAGAGCATCGAGGTAATGACAAACCCAGGTGCAAAGTACGATGCTGAGGGATCGGCAGGTGTACTGAACATTGTGATGAACAAGGTTGACATGAACGGACAGGCTGCCACACAGAGCATGAACGGCATTAACGGAACCATACGTGCATCGGCAGGAAACAAGCAACTGGGCGGAAGCGCATTTGTAAGCGGACAGCAAGGCAAACTGTCATTCAGCGCAAATGTGATGACCAGTTACAATAAACCTGGTAACACCACCACTGAGATGGAACAGCTGCAGAACAACGGCAACTCGCAGATACTGACTTCGGATAACGACGTGAAGACACCGTTCACCATGGGAAGTCTGACACTGGGCTATCAGCTGGATCCCATGAGCAGTCTGAACCTTACGGCTTCTATCAACACTATGAACATGAAGAGTAATGGCACAACCCATACAACAATTGGCGGAGGTGCCTACGGTACAGGTTTCGATTACACAAGCACAACTGATATGAAGATGTCGCGAACATCATTCAGCGGAAGCTTAGACTATCAGCGTTTCTTCAATAAAGAGCGCACCAAGTCGCTGGCTCTTACATACCAGCTCAACTACAGCCCTGCCACAACAGAGATGACAAACAACTTCGGCACGAACTCTAACATCATCGATTTGACAGACAGATTCTCTGACAACGAGGATAAGACCACCAACCACATCTTCCAGTTAGACTACACCATGCCTCTGGCACTGGGACAGACATTGAACTTGGGTAGCAAGCTGCAGTTGCACGATGCAACATCAGATTCAAAGTACTATCTGAAGGGCGTTTATGATCCAAGTACAAGCTCTGAATACGAGTACAAGAACTCTATTCTGGCCGGTTACGGTGAATACGTGGGCAACTGGAACAAGTTCGGACTGAAAGCAGGTCTGCGCTACGAGTACACATGGCAGGATGTAGAATACCATCTTGGTAACGGCGAAAACTTCACCACAAGCTACGGAAGTCTGGTTCCAACAGCCAGCATGCAGTACAACCTCGGCATGGGCAGTAATATTGGACTTACTTACAACATGCGCATAAGCCGTCCTGGAATCTCCTACCTGAACCCATACGTTGACAAGTCGAACCCTATAGCATTGTCTTATGGTAATCCTGACCTGGATGTAGAGAAGGCTCACAACATCTCACTGGTGTACAACGCATTCACATCGAAGCTGATGGTAAACCTGAACGTACATCACAACTTTGTAGACAACGCTATATCACAGTATAGTTTCTACGACAACAACAATCTGCTTAACACCACTTATGGCAATGTAGTAAAGAGTCATCAGACAGGCGTAAACGGATACGTAAACTACCTGCTGACCAAGGATACCAGAATCTTCTTCAACGGAAGTCTGAATTACATCGACCTGTGTAGCGATGCACTCGACGAGAGCAACAATGGATGGAGTGCAAACATCATGGCCGGCATACAGCAAACACTGCCTTGGAACTTGAAACTGAGTGCATTTGCCATCACAGCCACCAAGAGCTACACGCTGCAGGGATGGAGTGGCGGATTCAATCTGGTAACGGCAAGCCTTTCAAAGAGTCTGCTTAACGATAAGCTGAACCTGAGCGTTTCTGGTCAACTGGGACTGAACAAGGGCGGAAATCTGAACATCGAGACATGCAGCCGCGGCAAGGACTTCACCTCTTATAATAATATAAAGGTGCCCATCTACGGTGTGACATTCACAGTAAGCTACAGTTTCGGCAATACCAAGATGGCAGCAAAGCAGCACAAGAGCCGCGTACAGAACGACTTCATTGAGCAGCAGTCGCAGGGTGAAATGTTGAACAGCATCGGAACTGAAACAAAATAAATAACACAAAGGCACAGAGATACAGAGTATTTACAGAAAAAAGTAAAAAAACTCTGTATCTTTGTATCTCTGTGTTGATTTTTATTGTATATTTGCAGGCGTTATGAAGAAGATAGAGAAAAAAGACATCTGGTTACTGATAGCACAGGTGGCAGCATGGGTGGTAATCATATTCGCCATGCCTCTGGCTACATATCTAAGTACTCAGGATACTCATGCCACTCGCACTTCAATATTAGTGGTATGGGGCCTGTTCCAGTCGCCATTGGTAATTTATTTTCTGAATTTCTACCTGCTTGGCCCTTGTCTCTTTTTCAAGCATCGCTACTGGTGGTTCACGTTGGTGAATCTGGTACTGATTATAGGTCTGAACTCGCAGTTCTTCTACGTCTTCTTTAATCGCGACAAAATCCCCAACATGCCTGAGATGGGCCCCAACATGTGGATAGGTTTCTTCTCGGGATTCCTGATGTTCTTAGTCCTGAACTGTATGGTGGCTTCCATCGCTATCGGCATTCGCCACTTTATACGCACCAGAGAGATAAAACAACAGCTGAAGGATGAGAAAGCAAAGAACACAGAGGCAGAGTTGGCATGGCTGAAGAACCAGATAAACCCGCACTTCCTGTTCAACACGCTGAACAATATATCCAGTCTCTGTCAGATTGATGCTGATTCAGCTCAAGACGCAATAGCCCAGCTGAGCGACCTGCTGCGCTACGCCATGTACGAGACTAACAAAAAAATGGTGCCCATTGAGGGCGAGGTAGAGTTTATGCGCAACTACATATCACTGATGAAACTGCGCTGCAACGAAAAGACTGAGGTGACAACGTCGTTCGACATTAAGCAGAATATGGAGATAGCGCCATTACTGTTTATCTCGCTGGTAGAGAATGCGTTTAAACACGGCGTGAGCAGCAGCCGTCCATCGACGATAGACATCAGACTGCTACAAAACGAGAACGAGCTGATATTTAACTGCGACAACACTAACTTCCCCAAAGACGATGCCGACCGCAGTGGATCAGGCATCGGATTGGAGAATACCCGTCGCCGCCTCGACTTGATGTATGCAGGTCGCTATACCTGGGAACAGTCGCTTGAGGACGACATCTATCACGTTCGCATTAAATTAAAGATTAAAGATTAAACATTAAACATTAGATATGCCATTAACCTGTATCATAGTAGACGATGAGCCACTGGCCGTAAAGCTGATGGAATCGTTTGTGGCAAAGACGCCCGAGCTGGAACTGCTTGGCAGTTTCACCGACTCGGTAGAGGCCATTAATGCCGTAAAGGAACAGAAGCCTAACCTTCTGTTTCTCGACATACAGATGCCCGACCTGAACGGCATGGAGCTGGCACACATGATTCCAACAGAAACACGAGTGATCTTTACAACGGCTTTCAAGGAATACGCCTTTGAGAGTTACGAAGTGAGCGCACTCGACTTTCTGCTGAAGCCAATAAGATATAACAAGTTTATGGTGGCTGTGGAGAAGGCAAAGGAATGGTTTGCAAAAAGTGAATGTCCCAAACCATCCCCCATCGCCCAACACCTAACATCCAACACCCAAATCCCATCTGCCCTCTTTGTTCGTGTGGATGGCGAACTACGTAACATCACCATAGAGAATATTGTCTACGTGAACGGAATGAAGGACTATGTGATGTTCTATATGGATGGTGAAACCAAACCGCTGATTACACACCTCACAATGAAAGCCGTAGAAGAAATGCTGCCGCCAGATAAATTTCTGCGCGTGCATAGATCATATATTATTGCTGTCGACAAAATCAGGAAGGTTGACCGCAACGATTGTATATACATCGGCAACGAGATTATTCACGTGCCAGATGGCTATCAAGAATCCTTCCATAATTTTCTGGGAACGCGCACAATTAACAAAATGTAACTTTGGAGCAAAAATTTTCCGGATTTTCCTTGGAAGCTATCGATAATTTTCCTACTTTTGCAGTATAATTAATAACAAATTGACACTTAGAACAATTTTACGAAAATGGAAGTTGAGAAAATTATGCAAGCCTTGGAGCAGAAGCATCCAGGCGAAATGGAGTACTTACAGGCAGTAAGAGAGGTGTTGGACAGCATCAAGGATGTATACAACCAGCACCCCGAGTTTGAGAAAGCCAAGATTATAGAGCGCATTGTGGAACCTGAGCGTATCATCACATTCCGTGTGCCCTGGGTCGACGACAAGGGCGAGGTACAGGTGAACATCGGTTATCGTGTGCAGTTTAACAGTGCTATCGGCCCATACAAAGGCGGACTGCGTTTCCACCCATCAGTAAACCTGAGCATTCTGAAGTTCCTCGGTTTCGAGCAGACATTTAAGAATGCACTTACCACACTGCCTATGGGTGGTGGTAAGGGAGGTTCCGACTTTGCTCCACGCGGCAAGAGCGACGCTGAAATCATGCGATTCTGCCAGGCATTTATGTGTGAGCTTTACAAGGTAATCGGTCCTGATATGGACGTTCCTGCCGGCGATATCGGTGTGGGCGGTCGTGAGATTGGTTATCTGTTCGGATATTACAAGAAACTGACAAGCCAGTTCCATGGTGCTACACTTACCGGTAAAGGTATGGAATGGGGCGGCAGCATTCTGCGCCCAGAGGCAACAGGTTATGGTGCACTCTACTTTGTACACCACATGCTGGAGACCCACGGACTTGACATTAAGGGCAAGACCGTTGCTCTGTCAGGCTTTGGTAACGTAGCATGGGGTGCAGCCAAGAAGGCTACCGAGATGGGAGCAAAGGTAATCACCATCTCAGGTCCTGACGGTTATATCTACGACCCTGCCGGTCTTGATGCAGAGAAGATTGAGTACATGCTTGAGCTCCGCGCCAGTGGTAACGACGTATGTCAGCCATACGAGGAGGAGTTCGAAGGCTCTAAGTTCTTTGCAGGCAAAAAGCCTTGGGAGCAGAAGGCCGATATCTATTTGCCATGTGCTACCCAGAACGAATTGAACGGTGCTGATGCCGACATGATTCTGGCAAACAAGCCACTCTGCGTAGCTGAGGTATCGAATATGGGCTGCACAGCCGAGGCTGTGAACAAGTTCATCGCTGCAGGTCAGCTGTTTGCTCCTGGCAAGGCTGTTAACGCAGGAGGCGTAGCAACATCTGGTCTGGAGATGACTCAGAATTCGATGCGTATGGCTTGGACTGCCGAAGAGGTAGATCAGCGCCTGCATCAGATTATGCATGGCATCCACGAGCAGTGCGTGAAGTATGGTAAGGAAGGCAACTACATTAACTATGTGAAAGGTGCCAACGTAGCCGGCTTCATGAAGGTCGCAAAGGCCATGCTCGCGCAGGGCATTGTATAACTCCCTATATTCCCCACCTTTCAAGGAGGGGCTAAGGGTGTCCAATTGATGATTAGAAGACTTTATATAACAATTCTTACACTACTGATAAGCTTTACCGCTCTAGGTCAACCTGAGAGCGGTAAGGCTTCATTTTATTCCAAAAGCCTCAGCGGACGCAAAACGGCAAGTGGCGAACGACTGCATCATGACAGTCTTACATGCGCCCATCGCACCTACCCTTTTGGTACATTGTTGCAAGTAACAAATCCTGCCAACGGAAAGCAGGTCATAGTAAAGGTTACAGACCGCGGGCCATACGTTAGAGGCCGCGTTATAGACCTCTCAGTAAAGGCTGCACAGGAACTGGGCATCATTGCCCAAGGCATAGCGCCTGTGATTGTGGAAAAATACCAGGAATCAGTTATTCCATATAAACCAGAAGAATTCTTTAGCCAACCAGAGCTCGACATGAGTACCAACGATGGCTCACCAGCCAAACCCATCTGGGTAGAATTAAAAGAGCAGAGAGCAAAAAGAGCTAAAAAGTAATTGTTTTGAAAAGTACTTAGAAAACAATTGCACGCTAAGTACTTTTCATTTGAAATCTAAGTACTTTTCAAAAACTATTTAAGCGATAGGTTTTGGCCTATCGCTTACTTGTTTGAATCCTGAATTCCCTTGTTTGGGATACTTGTTCTCTATTACCTTGGAAAACTCCTATGCGGAATACCGCTTCTCCATCTTTTAATCGGTTGTCGGCCCTAATAAGCGCTGTATATCGTATGCCCTTACCAGGCTCAATACTCTCTATCATCACATTATCAGAAATCTCGATATGCTTATTTCCTGTAACCTCAGTAACTGAAGGAGTGATGCGATAAACAGGCTTGGTGGAAGTATTGAATATCTCGAACACAACCCTACCCTCTTCACCACGGCTCAGTATCTGGTCGCGATTGGTATCCATCAGCATCGGACGGCGAATCTCAAGCACCTCATAATCCCTTGTGTCGTAGCCTCTATTCTCAGGATATTCGTATCTGGGCTGATAACTACCATGACCGCGCTCAATACGACGCTGCTGATACTCCTCCATCTTCTTCTGTTGAGCCTCTTCGGCGGCCTGACCAATAGCAGCACCAACAACTGCACCTCCTGCCATACCGATAAGCGTGCCAACATCGCTGCCACGAGGGCCTCCTGCAATACCACCGATAGCCGAACCAATGATAGATCCAAACCAGCCACCAGTTGTGGCACCTGTCTCGACATATGTGCCACAGCTGCTAAACAGCAGCGCTGCACCAAGCGACAAAACAACCAACTTCTTCATACCCAACAACAATTAAATTATTAATCACGCTGCAAAGATAAGCATTTCCCAAACAAAAAAGAAAAGGAATTCCCCCAAATTATGGTAGGGGAATCCCTATTCTTATATAAGAATTCGTTTTACTCGAACAATTACTCAGCCTTAGCCTCTTCAGCAGCAGGTGCCTCAGCAGTCTTTGCCTCCTCAGCTACAGGAGCCTCAGCAGCAGCCTCAGCCTTAGGAGCAGACTTGCGTGAGCGACGGGTTGACTTCTTCTTAGTATCCTTTGCCATCTCTGGATCAAAGTCTACAAGCTCGATAAAGCAAACCTGTGCAGCGTCACCCTGACGAGTACCAAGCTTAATGATACGAGTGTATCCACCGGGACGATCGCCAACCTTCTCACTTACGGTAGAGAAGAGTTCCTTGATAGCGTCCTTATTCTGAAGGTAGCTGAATACTACACGACGAGAGTTAGTAGAATCCTCCTTAGCCTTAGTGATAAGGGGCTCTACATACTTCTTCAGGGCCTTAGCCTTTGCAACGGTCGTAGTGATTCTTTTGTGCATAATCAGCGAGATAGCCATGTTAGCGAGCATGGCACTGCGGTGAGATGCAGTACGACCGAGATGATTGAATTTCTTATTATGTCTCATTTTTCTTTGTTTCTTTTATTGGGCAGAAGATTTACTCCCTGTCCAGTTTGTATTTTGAAATATCAGTTCCAAACGACAGATTCAGACTCTCGAGCAAATCATCAAGCTCAGTGAGCGATTTCTTACCAAAGTTACGGAACTTAAGGAGGTCTGTCTTATTGTACTGTACCAGATCACCAAGTGTCTCAACATCAGCAGCCTTGAGGCAGTTGAGGGCACGAACAGAAAGGTTCATGTCAACGAGACGAGTCTTAAGCAGCTGGCGCATGTGCAGAATCTCCTCATCGAATTCCTGATTGCTCTCAGCCTCAGAAGTCTCAAGAGAGATCTTCTCATCAGAGAACAACATAAAGTGATAGATGAGAATCTTAGCAGCCTCTTTCAGTGCATCCTTTGGGTGGATGGAACCGTCCGTAGTAACCTCGAGTACAAGTTTGTCATAGTCGGTCTTCTGCTCAACACGATATGGCTCAACAGCGTACTTTACATTACGAATCGGAGTGTAAATAGAATCGATTGCAATTACATTAACGTCGGTGCAGAACTCGCGATTCTCATCAGCGGGTACATATCCACGACCTTTATTAATTGTAATATCAATCTGCATCGATGCTTTGGAATCTAAATGACAAATCACCAAATCGGGATTTAACACTTCAAATCCAGAAAGATACTTGCTAATATCACCAGCCTTGAATTCGGTAGAATTCTCGACCGTGATACTTACTTTCTCGTTCTCGAATTCTTCTACTATTTGCTTGAATCTAACTTGCTTCAGATTCAATATAATGTTGGTCACATCTTCCTTTACACCGGGAACTGATGAGAATTCATGCTCAACACCAGCAATACGGATGGTGTTGATGGCATAACCCTCGAGTGATGAAAGCAGAATGCGGCGCAAGGCGTTACCGATGGTTACACCAAAGCCAGGCTCCAAAGGACGGAATTCGAACTTGCCGAACTTGTCGTTGGCCTCCAACATTACGACTTTATCGGGTTTTTGAAATGCTAATATCGCCATTAATTTAAATGATTTTAGTTCTGGAACTTACCGCCCTTAACATTCTCATCCCACTCGATCCAAGGATACTTGCTATGATTGAAACCAGCAAGAGCTGCTTCGATCACCTCAAGAGACTTAGACTTTTCACGAACAGCAACTACCTGACCAGGCTTAACAGCATAAGAAGGGATGTTAACAACCTGTCCATCAACAGTAATGTGCTTGTGACCTACAAGCTGACGAGCAGCTGCACGTGTTGGAGCAATACCAAGACGGAACACTACGTTGTCGAGACGACTCTCAAGGTTCTGAAGAAGAACCTCACCGGTGATACCCTCAGCCTTTGCTGCCTTTTCAAACATATTACGGAACTGACGCTCAAGTACTCCATAGGTATACTTGGCCTTCTGCTTCTCTGCCAGCATGACGGCATACTCAGACATCTTACGACGACGGTTGTTGCCATGCTGTCCAGGAGGGAAGTTTCTCCTAGACAAAACTTTGTCTGCGCCGAAAATGGGCTCTCCAAAACGACGCGCAATTTTTGATTTCGGTCCTAAATATCTTGCCATAATAATAAAATATGTTTCTACTTAAATATCTCTTAATAAATTATACGCGACGACGCTTTGGAGGACGACATCCGTTGTGTGGCAGTGGAGTTACATCGATAATCTCCATTACCTCGATACCTGCGCCATGGATAGCACGGATAGCAGACTCACGACCATTACCTGGACCCTTAACATAAGCCTTAACCTTGCGAAGACCAAGATCGTAAGCAACCTTTGCACAATCCTCTGCAGCCATCTGAGCAGCATAAGGAGTATTCTTCTTAGAGCCACGGAAGCCCATCTTACCAGCTGATGACCATGAGATAATCTGACCCTCATCGTTAGCCAGTGACACAATAATATTATTAAAAGAACTGTGAACGTGGAGCTGGCCGATAGCATTTACTCTCACGTTTCTCTTCTTTGAAGTGACTGTTTTCTTTGCCATAATTCTTAATTTCTTAAATGTTCAACTTAGAATTACTTCGTAGCCTTCTTCTTATTTGCAACAGTCTTCTTCTTACCCTTACGAGTACGAGCATTATTCTTGGTGCTCTGACCGCGAACGGGAAGACCGTTACGATGACGTACGCCACGATAGCAACCAATATCCATCAGTCGCTTGATATTCAACTGGATCTCAGAACGGAGATCACCTTCTACTTTGAATTCAGCGCCGATAATTTCACGGATTTTGGCTGCCTGGTCGTCAGTCCACTCGCTAACCTTCAGGTCACGGCTGACACCTGCCTTGTCCAATATCTTTGCTGAACTACTTCGACCTATACCATAAATATAGGTCAATGCGATTTCGCCACGCTTATTCTGGGGCAAATCTACTCCAACAATTCTTATTGCCATTGTTAATTAAAAAGATAAAAATAAATTACTTTAAAAATTACATTTCTCGCTAAAAAGCATGCAAAGGTACGAAGAATTTTTCAATTCTCCGCCATTTTATGCTTATTTAACATTAACCCTGACGCATTTTGTACTTAGGGTTCTTCTTGTTGATAACGAACAGGCGGCCCTTACGACGAACGATTTTGCAGTCTGGGGTACGCTTCTTCAATGATGCTCTTGTCTTCATATTAATTCAAATTATTTATTTGTATCTGAATACAATTCGTCCCTTTGTCAGGTCATATGGACTCATCTCCACCTTAACCTTATCTCCAGGGAGGATCTTGATATAGTGCATTCTCATCTTACCAGAGATATGCGCAATTATCTGGACTCCATTTTCAAGTTCTACTCGGAACATCGCATTCGACAGCGATTCAACAATTGTTCCGTCCTGCTCAATAGCGGATTGCTTTGCCATACAGTATTTTTAATAAATATTACCTTCTAATTTTTCAACTTCCTTGAAAGAAGACAGGATTTCGGCCTGACCTTTTCTTACAGCAATGGTATGCTCAAAATGAGCAGCAGGCTTACCGTCACGAGTGCGGATTGTCCAGCGGTCAGCATCCATCCAGATTGCGCGATTACCCATAGTTACCATAGGCTCTATAGCTATACACATACCGGCTTTTAGCATAATACCATTACCTCTTCTACCATAGTTTGGCACATGCGGATCTTCGTGCATCTCTCGACCAATACCATGGCCAGTGAGTTCGCGGACAATTCCGTACTTATGTGCCTCACAATGTTCTTGCACCGCACTGCTGATATCACCAAGATGATTACCTGCAACGGCATTCTTGATGCCAAGGTAAAGCGACTCTTTGGTTGTTTTCAGCAATTGCTTGACTTCATCTGAAACTTCGCCTACACAGAATGTATAGCAAGAATCTCCATTAAAGCCATTCAACAGTGTTCCGCAGTCTACAGAAATAATATCACCCTCTTTCAGGACTGTCTCTGCATTGGGGACTCCGTGTACAACTACATCATTCACTGATGTGCAGATACTGGCAGGAAACGGCCCTCCAAATGGATTAGGAAAACCTTTAAATGTTGGAATAGCGCCATTATCTCTAATGAACTCATCCGCTATCTTATCCAACTGGAGGGTCGTTATACCAGGCTTAATATGTTTTGCTAATTCACCAAGCGTTCTACCAACTAGTTGGTTAGCTTGGCGCATCAGCTCTATTTCATCTTCAGTTTTCAGGAATATCTTCATAGAAGATTAATAAGCAGCCATTCCACGTCCATGAATACGACCAGAGCTGAGCAGGCCATCATAATGACGCATCAGCAGGTGACTCTCAATCTGTGCAAGTGTATCAAGTACAACACCGACAAGAATCAGCAGAGATGTTCCACCGAAGAACTGAGAGAACGCATCCTGAACATTCAGCAAACCTGCCAAAGCTGGCATAATAGCTATGAAAGCAATAAACAATGAACCTGGGAGAGTGATTCGAGACATGACTGTATCGATATACTCGGCAGTTTCCTTACCAGGCTTAACACCTGGAATGAAACCATTGTTACGCTTCATATCTTCTGCCATCTGAGTAGGATTCAGTGTAATAGCTGTATAGAAATAAGTAAAGGCGATAATCAGTACTGCGAAAATAATATTGTATGTCCAGCTATGATGATCGAGCATCGTACGAACAAACCAACTTGCATTCTCAGGAGCTGAATACTGAACGATAGTCAACGGAATGAACATCAGAGCCTGAGCAAAGATGATTGGCATAACGTTGGCAGCGAACAGCTTCAGTGGAATATACTGACGTGCACCACCTACTTGCTTATTACCTACAAGGCGCTTTGCATACTGAACGGGCACTTTACGAACGCCCTGAACCAGAACAATAGATGCGCAAACAACTGCATAGAGAATGATGATCTCGACCAAGAACATAACCAGTCCACCACCAGTGATAGCTGTAAAACGCGAGCTTACCTCCTGAATGAATGCCTGAGGCAGGCGTGCGATGATACCGATCATAATAATCAGTGAGATACCATTACCTATACCCTTATCCGTAATGCGCTCACCGAGCCACAGGATAAACATACTACCTGCAGCAAGAATGATTACAGCAGGAACCATGAAGTATGACCAAGAGATGCCTGTTGCCAGAGCAGCTCCAGAAGTCATCTTCAGGTTCATCAAGTAACCCGGTGCCTGGAACATCAGGATAGCTACAGTGAGCCAACGGGTATACATGCTGATCTTCTTGCGGCCGCTCTCACCCTCACGCTGCATTTTCTGAACGTAAGGAACAGCGACAGCAAGAAGCTGCATTACGATAGAAGCAGAGATGTAAGGCATGATTCCAAGCGCGAAGATTGACGCATTGGAGAATGCACCACCGGAGAACATATCGAGCAATGACATAAGACCGCCCGCAGTCTGTGACTGCAACTGGCTTAACATGGCTGGATTGATACCTGGAAGTACCACAAACGAACCAAAACGATAAATCGCTACGAACAGGAGAGTGATAAGGATGCGCTGGCGCAGGTCCTCAATCTTCCAGATGTTCTTCAGTGTCTCTATTAACTTCTTCATTTTTAATGTTAGATTTTTGTTGCGTTACCACCTACTGCCTTGATTGCCTCTTCAGCAGTCTTTGAGAAAGCGTTAGCCTCTACATCTACCTTAGCCTTCAGCTCACCGTTGCCAAGAACCTTAACGAGCTCCTTGCCATTAGTAAGACCAGCAGCTATCAGCTCTGCAATTCCGATCTTGGTGAGGTTCTTCTCCTCAGCAAGCTTCTGAAGTGTAGAGAGGTTTACTGCAAAGTACTCCTTGTGGTTGATGTTCTTGAAACCAGCCTTTGGAACACGGCGCTGGAGAGGCATCTGACCACCTTCGAAACCAATCTTTCTCTTATAACCAGAACGAGCCTTGGCTCCCTTGTGACCACGAGTAGAAGTACCACCCAGACCTGAACCAGGTCCGCGACCGATACGACGACTTGAGTGGGTAGAACCCTCAGCCGGCTTTAAATTATTCAGTTTCATAATCTAATCTACTTTTAAAATGTTAATTACTCAACGACGGTCACCAGGTGGTGTACCTTACGGATCATACCACGGATTGAAGGAGTGTCCTCTACCTCAACAACCTGAGAGATCTTACGCAGGCCCAGAGCCTGGAGAGTGCGCTTCTGATCTACAGGATAACCGATCTTACTCTTAATCTGCTTTACCTTAATTGTTGCCATAGTTTATTCTCCTTAACCTCTAAATACTTTATCCATACTGATTCCACGAGTACCTGCTACAGTGTAAGCATCGCGCATCTGACTCAGAGCAGCGATAGTTGCCTTTACCAAGTTGTGAGGGTTAGATGAACCCTTAGACTTAGCGAGCACATCCTTAATGCCAACACTCTCCAGAACGGCACGCATAGCACCACCGGCAACAAGACCGGTACCAGCAGCTGCTGGCTTCAGGAATACCTGAGCACCGCCGAAACGAGCTTCCATCTCATGAGGGATGGTGCCCTTGAGTACGGGAACTTTAACAAGATTCTTCTTAGCTGCCTCAACACCCTTGGCAATAGCTGCTGTTACTTCACCAGCCTTACCAAGACCCCAGCCAATGATACCGTTGCCGTCGCCGACAACAACAATAGCTGCGAATGTAAAGGTGCGACCTCCCTTTGTTACCTTTGTAACACGGTTGATGGCAACCAGTCTGTCTTTCAACTCTACGTCACTATTTACTTTAACTTTGTTCATTGCCATAATCGTTTAGAATTTAAGTCCACCT
>ONAK01000062.1 GCA_900315765.1 uncultured Prevotella sp.
ACTGGTATCGGGCAACGAGGGATAGCCCACTGCAGGACGAATGCCCTGGAACTTCTCTATCAGCATATCATCGATGCTAAGATTCTCATCCTTGGCATATCCCCAATATTGCTTACGCACCTGCTCGTGCATCCGCTCGGCAGCAGCCTCAGCCAGTCGGTCGGCCAGCAACTGCATCATCATCTTCTGATAAGGATCGGCATCGAAATCAGTCTCGAAACCATGCGAAACAGATGTTGAGAAGAGTCCTATCTTAGATGACACTGGCGAGATAAAGTCAGCCAGACATAGGTAAGGTGGACGTCCCTGTTGCTGGCGCAGGCAAGGAATACTAGCCACACGCACAGGATGCGGCACACCACACTCCTCACAGTATGCGCTGCGGTATAATACTATATTATCGTCTTCGCTACGAGCATCGAACAGCTCGAAGAGAGCAAACGCCTGAAACTTGCCTTCTATCTGCCGCAAAAAATCCTCAGCTTCCTGACGCAGTTTTTCTTTTTCCACATCAGGTAGACCACTAATCCCCCAGGCATGATAGAAATATACCCAGTTAATGTAAGGGGCTACTTGGGATATCTGATAGGTGAGCGTCATCTAAACTCTACGGGCTGTCCGATATAATTGGTATCTACTGTGCCGTTCTGATATACTGTGTGACCATTACAAATGGTGCGCTCTACGCGCCACAGATACATGTGGTTCTCCATCGGGCTCCATCCGCATTTGCTCTGAATGACATCCTTGGTAACCGTCCAACCTGTGTTAGGACGAACCAGAACCATATCGGCCTGATAACCCTCGCGCAGATAGCCGCGATTGCGAACCTCGAACAAATCGGCTGGGTTATGGCACATCACCTCAACCAAGCGCTCAAGAGAAAGGACACCTTGGTCTACGAGTTCCAACATTGTTACTAGCGAGAACTGAATCATAGGCATACCACTTGCTGCCTTACTACATCCTCCCTCTTTCTGACTGAGAAGATGTGGTGCGTGGTCAGTACCAATTACAGATATGCGTCCGTCGGCTACAGCTTGGCGCAAGGCATCACGATCTGCCTGAGTCTTTATAGCAGGGTTGCATTTGATGCGAGTGCCAAGTGAGTTATAATCGCGATCGCAGAAATAGAGGTGACTAGGCGTCACCTCACAGGTGATGGATGATGGGTGTTGGGTGTTGGCGACTAATTCTAACTCCCTAGCGGTGGTTAGGTGAGCGATGTGCAAGCGGGCATGATGCTTAGTGGCCAGCTCTACTGCAAGCTTTGTACTCTGATAGCAAGCCTCTGTACTGCGAATCTCTGGGTGATGTGTCACTTTGGGGTCATCACCATACTTAAGTTTGGCCTCAGCCATATTGCGATTGATAATCTCAGTATCCTCACAATGCACCATGATGGGCATAGTGGCTGTAGAGAATATCTTATCCAGAGCCTCACGACGATCAACCAGCATATTACCTGTTGAACTGCCCATAAAGAGCTTTATGCCAGGAATACGATGGGAATCAAGTTGAGAAAAAAGGTCTGCATTATTATTTGTGGCACCAAAGAAGAAGCTATAGTTCACATGACTCTTCTGCGCAGCCAACTTGAATTTCTCTTCAAGAGCCTCAATTGTAGTAGTTTGCGGATTAGTGTTTGGCATATCAAAATAGGTGGTTATGCCACCAGCAGCCGCTGCCCTACTCTCACTGTCGATGTCGGCCTTCTCTGTGAGTCCGGGCTCACGAAAATGCACATGATCATCAATCAAACCTGGAAGCACAAAACATCCCGAAGCATCGATTACTTCATCGAATGATGCGTTCGGGATGGTGTTTCCTTCTACAATCTTAGTTATCTTAGAATCTTCGACGATAATAGAACCGTCGAATATATTGTTCTCATTAACGATCGTTCCGTGTTGAATCAGGAGTTTCATTGGCTGGAGCGGGAGTTACGTCTTCTACAAGTCCATTCTGGCGTGCCTGAATCTCGTTAGCAATCTGATAGTACTGCTTAACGTATGGATCGGCCTTGAATTTCTTGGTTGCCTTACTCATGATATCCTCAATCTGAGGTGTCAGGATAGGATACTGATAGTTACCAGTAACCATCATGAACACGCCAGGACCCAGCACGTTATCGAAGTTCTCAACGATAAAGTTTGTAACCAGCGAGTCTTCCTGCATAGCAATACGATTAGCCTCTACAGAAAGCTTGCGGTTGATAACCTCCTCGTCTTCTCCCTCAAGCAGCATCTGGCTCTGCTTGTGCGACAGCTCGTTGAGCTCGTTACCCAGCTGGTCATGACGCTTCATAAACTCATAGAGTTTCTCATTGAGTGGCGAACCAGTAACAGTACGACTGGTATTGTCGATATGAATCTCTATATCACCTGCCTCAATCACCACAGGCATCATCAGAGGTTCATCGTCCATATAAAGATTAGCCAGCTTGATAGTATCAAGCAGACCTGTAAATTTGAATTTTCCATGAACAACGTCACAAGAATCAAGATTCTTAAGTTCATCATTGACCATTGTTTTCAGGTAGAGTTTGCTTCCATCAAGAGCCGACACTGAGGTAGAGCCCTGGATGGTATACGATTCAGCACACGAAACGAACGTAATTGCTGTTAGTAATGCGTAGAATATCTTCTTCATAACATATTGTTTTCGGCCGCGAAATTACAACTATATATTGAGGTATGAAAATAATTTTGCGCATTTTAAAACAAATGCGCAATCTTTTAATTATTTTTTTGCCTCTTTTTCGAGTTCACTGCCAATTCTGTGTATAGAATAGAGTTGAAGCAAGGCAGCAATCAGCAGCACAACAACCCACTTGTTATATACATATTCTATATAAGTAATGTAACTAAGTCCAAGAATATTGTTCATATTGGCAAACATGAGCAGGGCAGCAACCAGAAAAAGCACATCGCTTAGCAGCATCATGCGGCGCAATCGGCGGATAGTGAAATTATTACCCTCATAGCGCTGATACATCTGCATCGAGGCAAAACCTATAGCGCCTAAGGCATAGATATATGGGGCACTACCCCATCCCAGCAGTGTGGTACCAGCACCAACTGCCATCAGAATACCACCAAGCAGGAAGATGGCGGTTTGAATTTTATTCAACTTTCTCATTTGTTTCAAGTGGTTTTGCATCACGTTCGTCGTCGCTAAGAATAAAGATATCCTCATCGTCGGCCTTCATATAATAACGCTCACGGGCAATTTTCTCCATCGCTTTAGGATTCTTGTTCAGCTCCTTTATCTGAGCCTGATCGCGCTGGAAATCAGCATTATACTTCTCCTTCTCGCGCGAAAGCTCTTCAATATGCTGGAGATTCTTGAAATGATTCCACAGACTATTATCGTCCAGAAACCCCACCAGCAATATGCCAACGATGCAGACAACGGCATACTTAAAATATACCGAACGCCACATGCGAAGAACGTAAGCCTTTATACTCGTCAAAACTTTCATAAAATAATTAATTTGGCTGCAAAGATACAAAAATCTCTTTATTATTCATTCTTAATTATTAATTATTTTGTATCTTTGCACCACAAAATCAATAATTAGCAATATGGAATATATCGTTTCGGCCAGAAAATACCGTCCGTTAAGTTTCGACACGGTGGTGGGGCAAGCTGCACTTACCACTACACTGAAGAACGCAGTAAAGAGCGGCAAGCTGGCTCATGCCTACCTGTTTTGCGGTCCGCGAGGTGTGGGTAAAACCACCTGCGCCCGCATATTTGCCAAGGCCATTAACTGCCAGCATCCCACTGCCGAGGGTGAGGCATGTAATGAGTGTGAGTCGTGCCAGTCGTTCAACGAGCAGCGCTCATTAAACATCTTCGAGCTCGATGCTGCATCCAACAACTCTGTAGAGCACATCAAGACGCTGATGGAGCAAACCCGCATCCCACCTCAGCTTGGTAAGTACAAGGTATTTATCATCGACGAGGTTCACATGCTGTCTACAGCTGCGTTCAATGCGTTTCTTAAAACGCTTGAGGAACCACCCGCACATGTCATTTTCATTCTGGCCACTACCGAGAAACATAAAATCCTGCCCACCATCCTGAGCCGTTGCCAGATATACGACTTTGAGCGTATGACCATCCGCAACACCATCGACCACCTGAAGCATGTGGCCCAACAGGAAGGCATCACCTACGAAGAGCAGGCGCTGGCAGTGATAGCTGAAAAGGCAGATGGTGGTATGCGCGATGCACTCTCGATATTCGACCAGGCAGCATCGTTCTGCCAAGGCAACATCACTTACGAAAAGGTTATCGAGGATTTGAACGTGCTCGACAGTGAGAACTACTTCAAGATCATCGACCTCTCTATAGATAATAAGGTAAGCGATATCATGGTACTGCTCAACTCGGTTATCAATAAGGGCTTTGACGGCGGACTTCTGATTCAAGGTCTCGCCAAACATGTGCGCAACGTGCTGATGGCGCGCGACCCACAGACACTACCTTTGCTGGAGGTTAGCGATCAGATGCGCGAACGATATCAGGAGCAGGCCAAACGATGCCAGATTCCATTCCTCTACGACGCGCTGAAGCTGATGAACCAATGCGACATCAACTATCGCCAGTCAAGCAACAAGCGCCTGCTGGTAGAGCTAACTCTTATAGAGATAGCACAGATCACCCAGCCTGCAGAAGATGGTGCCAGTGCGGGGCGTAAGCCCAGAAGACTGAAATCCCTGTTTAAAACCCTGATACAGCAGCAGAAGCCCAAGACCACGGCCCCACAGGTAGCCGCGGCTAAACCTGCCGTACCAACCCACAAGCAAGCCGAACCGGCTAAACCCAACAAGCCCGCCCTCTCTCTTGATGGCATCGGATTCTCTTGGAACAACCTGCGCAACAAGGGCGACAAGCCCACTAAAGGTGGCATGCAGGTTATTCCTGGTTCTATAAACCTGCCAACAGGACAGGATAAGGAAACTGATGCCCAGTTCTCACAAACTGATTTGGAGTTCCAATGGATGTCGATGTGCAACCGCATGCCACAGAAGCATAGCGGCATTGCCACACGTATGAAGAATATGAACCCCACTATCACAGAATTCCCACAAGTTGAAGTGGTAGTAGACAACGAACTGATAAAGCAGGAAATTGAGGAAATTCAAGGCAGCATATCAAAAACACTGCAGATATATCTTCACAACAACAGTCTGAAGCTAACCGTTCGTGTAGCTGAACAGAAAGAGAAAGTAAAGATATTAAGTCGCAAAGAGCAATACGACCAGATGGCAGAAAAAAATCCTGCCGTAAAGAAATTACAGCAGGTATTCGATTTGGAATTGGCTTGAGTCTCAACGACCCAAGCCAATTTCTTTTTCAAGTTTACTCCCCAAGCACCTTCTTGAGCAGAGTTATGCACTCATCGCGGTTAACAGGTTTCGACAAGAATCCGCAGCAGCCAGCCTCTTCAGCAGCAACGCGATCACTATCGAAAGCATTAGCCGTAAGTGCCACAATAGGAAGACCAGGTTTCAGTTCCTTAATCTTCTTGGTTGCTTCGAGTCCGTCCATAATTGGCATTTTGATATCCATCAGCACCAGGTCATAGTCATTGGCCTGTACCATTTCTACTGCCACCTTACCATTTGTGGCACGTTCGTACTCAAAGTCTTTCTTCAGCAGGTACGTCATCAATACGTAGTTGCTGTCATTGTCTTCAGCTACTAGAATCTTTTTCATAATAGTTCCACCTTTTTATTATATTAATACATTACTTCTCGAGTCTGTCTTTCCACATCTTGCTCATATCCTCAAGTGTCTTGCCCTTTGTCTCAGGCACAAGGCGCCAAACGAATACAGCAGCAATCAGACAGATGATGCCATAGAGACCATAGGTGAACCAGTGACCAAAATCGTCGCCCTCGCTCAGATGCATGTTGAACATTGGTACAAACGAGCTTGAAACGATGAAGTTAGAAATCCACTGGAATGCTACAGCGATAGCCACAGCGCCACCACGGATAGTGTTAGGGAATATCTCAGCGATGAGCACCCATGTGATTGGGCCCCATGAGAACATGAACGATGCAGAGTAAACCAAGAGCGAGGCTGCAGTAACCAGTTCCAAGCCTGCATGTCCGAATGTAACTGCCACGCCGAATGCTCCCAGAGCCATGCCCAACGAACCGCTGACAAGCAGAGGCTTGCGTCCCCATTTCTCAACAGTAAACACAGCCACAAGTGTGAACGAGATATTGATAATACCCATGAATACGGTCAGCATCATGGGGTCGTTCATGCCCATATCGCCAAAGATACGTGGTGCATAATAGAGCACAGCGTTGATACCTACAGCCTGCTGGAACACACTCAGCATGATACCTACGAAAATACAGAGAGCACCGTAAGTCATCAGTTTCTCAGTCTTCACAACCATGGTATCCTTAATGTCCTGCAGAATCTGCTGGGCTTTCAGTGTTCCGTTAATCTTAGCCAGAATACTCTCTGCCTTCTGGTCTTGTCCTACAGAAACAAGGTAACGTGGGGTCTCAGGCACAAAGCAAATCAGCAGAGCAAAGAGTCCTGCTGGCACAGCCTCGCTTCCAAACATATAGCGCCAACCTGTTGTAACGGTCCACTGTGCTGCTGGGTTAATGGCAGCAAGTCCCTTACCCATCTCCTCAACCAATGGCTGGATATGGTCGCCAAGGATGAAGAAGTTAACGAAGTAAACCACCAACTGACCAAAGATAATGGCAAACTGGTTCCACGATACCAGCATACCACGAATGTTAGATGGTGCCACCTCGCCAATATACATGGGGCAGATAGCAGAAGCCAGACCTACACCAATACCACCTATCACGCGATAGAAGTTGAACATGATGAGCAGCGAATAGGTAGGTGTTCCATACTCAAAGAACAAGAACTCAGGGTCCATAGATCCCAGAGCTGAGATAAAGAACAGCAGACCCGCAATAATCAGCGACTTTTTACGACCAAGATTAGTAGCCAGGAATCCAGAGATTGCCGATCCGATGATACATCCTATCAGCGCGCTGGCAGATGTAAAGCCGTGCCATGCGTCGGTATAGGCAAAATCCTTCGACTCCATAAAGAATGCTTGTAGTCCCTTTTCTGCTCCAGATATAACAGCTGTGTCATATCCGAACAGCAGGCCGCCAAGTACTGCGACCATCACGATTGAAATCAGGTAGGCCTTGCTACCCTGTTCTGTTTGATTCGTCATAATTATTCTGTTGTTTTAAGTTTAATTGGCAAACTAAGTACAAATGTGGTACCCATTTCCGACGTTTTGTCGAGCGTCAGTGTACCTCCCAGCTTCTCTGCCGTCTCATGGCAGTAGGCGAGTCCAAGTCCCAGTCCTTCTTTGAATTCGTCAACCTTCACGAATCTGTCGAAGATGGTGCTTATCTTATTTTCAGGAATTCCGCAACCTGTATCCTCTATTGTAAAGTGGAAGAAGTCGCTATCCTTTTTCAGTGTCAGACGTATGTATCCCTGCTCAGTAAACTTGCAGGCGTTCTCTAATATGTTACCAAGCATCTGCAACAGGCTGTCGCTGTTGGTCACCAGTTTTTTGTCTTCTCCGTCAGTAAGGTCATTCAGTTCAACATTAATCTTTGTTGGGTCAACATCAGGCATGGCAGCAATAGCGCGATGGCATATCTCCAAAGCATCACACAAGTCGACGTCTTTCAGCAGATCCTTGGTATGCTCATTGGCCAACGCCAGCATTTTGTTTACCAACGATGTTATATGGCGGGTATTCTTGCTAATCGTATCAGCAATGCCTTTACGTTCTGAAGGTTCAAACTCCGAACCCTCCTCAGTCAGCACCTGCGTAAATCCGTTGATGATGTTAAGCGGCGTTCTTATCTCATGACTCACGCTACGTATAAATTCTGTCTTCATCTCGTCAGCAGCTGCCACCTGTTTATAGGCTGCTTTCAACTCACGGTTCTTCTTCACCAGGATGTCCTGATAGCGACGCTTTCCATAGATAGTCATGGCCAGTCCGATAATCAGCATCAGAGCCAGCACCATAGCTATCACCAGCACAATGTTCATCACGTGCGATGCCTTCTGCCCCTGGCGCAGCAACACCATCTCGTCTTCCTGCTTCTGTATGTTCTCAGCTATCATCACACCAGTAATCGAGTCGCGCTTGTGCATCAACTCTCGCTGGGTCATAAATGCCTTCTCGTTGTCGCCTATATAGCGATAGATATCACAGCGCAGCAGATATCGCTCCTTCATGTTAGCAAGTTTCTCCACATCTTTCAGAGCTTTTTCAGGGTTGCCGTCCAATACCGTTTTATATATGCGCGCGTACGGAAGGAATAGGTCGCCTATCTGGTTTTGATTACTCTTGTCGGCCTCTTCCGATTTACTGAAGTACTCATAGAAGGCATCGTATTTCTTTTCCTTGAACATGACGATAGCCTTCATCGCCAAAGCGTCGGCCTTTCCACGCCAGTATTCCTTCTGGTCGTTGTGGAACTCCAGCTCCTTCAGGTCCTTATCAAGCCACTTCAGCGTTTCCTTAGTATCGTTGTTCAACTGTATATGGGCCATTGTCAGATACAGGAAACTCAGTCCGTCACGTTCGTATTTGGTACCTTTAATCAGTTCGATAGCTTTTTTCAGTTCAGCCACGGCTCCAGGAATATTTCCACAGGCATTGTAAACATGGCCCAGCATCTTTGGTGCCAGGAACTGCTCATCCTTGGCCTCATACTTACGTCTCACCAAGTCGTCCTTCATTGTATTAACGATATGATAAGCATCGTGAATATTCATGCGGTCAAGATTGAACATAATTCCACATGTCCACGCATCATAGTATGCCTCGTTATCCTTATCCTCTATGGCATGAGCCTGATACGCCCAGCACGCAGCATACACCACGTTGGGGTTATCCTGCTGACAGGTTCCCCACATAGCCGAACGCAGTCTGCGATGCTCAAGGGTATCTCTGCAATGCTCTGTTTGCGCCTCTATTTGGGGCGCTATCAGCAGTGCAGCCAAACCTAACATATATTTCATCCAATGGTTGGTCATCATTCTTGTTGGTCAAATATAAAAATCTTCGGCAAAATTAACGTTTTTCTTTCAAAGCGCCAAACTTTTTATGCACTAAAAACGTTATTTTTTGTATAAAACTCATCGTTATCAGAATTTTTATGTATTTTTGTACCCACTAACAACTAATTACACAACGGAATATGAAGAAATTATCAACTATGTTTCTGCTCGCCGCCAGCCTGACCGCTGGGGCTCAGACTCACGTTTTCGACGTGAACACGAAGAAACTAGGGGCTCCCGTACAGCCTACGATGTACGGTATCTTCTTCGAGGATATCAATTACGCAGCCGATGGCGGACTTTATGCCGAGTTAGTAAAGAACCGCTCGTTCGAATTTCCTAACGCCTTTACCGGATGGGACATCTCGGGCAAGGTAACACTGATGAACGACGGACCTTTCGAGCGCAACCCTCACTATGTTCGCCTGGCTCCTGCAGGCCATAGCGACAAGCACACAATGATTGAGAATCACGGATTCTTCGGCATGGGTGTAAAGGGCGGTCAGGAATATCGTTTCTCTGTTTGGGCTCGCGTTCCCGATGGCGGCAAGGCTAAGTTGTGGATTGACCTGGTAGACAATGCTACTATGGGCGAAGACCAGAAGATGGGCAACGCTGGCATTGAGGTATCAGGCAAGGAGTGGAAAAAGTATACAGCCATCATCAAACCAAGATACACCTTTGCTAAAGCTCATCTTCGTGTTTGGGGCGACAGCAAGGTTACAACCGATCTGGAGCATGTAAGTCTCTTCCCTGTCGACACTTGGAAGGGTCGTGAGAACGGCATGCGTAAAGACCTGGCTCAGGCTCTTAACGATATGCGCCCTGGCGTATTCCGTTTCCCTGGCGGATGTATCGTAGAGGGAACCGATCTGGCCACTCGCTATCAGTGGAAGAACACTGTTGGCCCAGTAGAGAACCGTCCTCTCAACGAGAACCGCTGGCACTACACCTTCACCAACCGTTACTTCCCCGATTACTATCAGAGCTACGGACTTGGTTTCTTTGAGTTCTTCCAGCTTTGCGAGGACTTTGGTTCTGAGGCTCTGCCCGTCATCTCTTGCGGACTTTCATGCCAGTTCCAGAACCCCGACCCCACCAAGCCAGGTGTTCATGTAGCTATCGACGACCTCGAGCCATATATCCAGGATGCACTCGACCTTATCGAGTTTGCCAACGGTCCTGCCGATTCTAAGTGGGGCAAGGTGCGTGCTGAGATGGGACATCCTGCTCCATTCAACCTCAAGTTCCTGGGTGTTGGTAACGAGCAGTGGGACTACGACGAGGAGCATGGCGGCTTTGGCCCAGTGTTCACCGCCCGACTCAAGAAGTTCAGCGATGCCATCCGCAAGAAGTATCCTAACATCAAACTCATAGGTACCACAGGTCCTAACTCTGAGGGTTGGGATTTCGACCTGTTGCAGCCACGCATGAAGGAACTCAAGGTCGACCTCTACGACGAGCACTACTATCGCAATGAGGAGTGGTTCCTCACTCACGGTCTGCGCTACGACTCTTACGATCGCAAGGGTCCCAAGGTGTTTGCTGGCGAGTATGCATGCCACGGCAGCAACAATCACAAGTGGAATCACTATTATACCTCTTTATTAGAGGCTGCTCACATGACTGGTATCGAGCGTAATGCCGACATCGTCCACATGGCCACCTATGCACCTCTGTTCGCCCACGTAGAGGGCTGGCAGTGGCGTCCTGATGCCATCTGGTACGACAATCTGCGCTCATTCAAGTCAGTAAGCTACTATGTTCAGCAGCTCTACGCTATGAACAAGGGTTCGCACGTTCTCTCGCTCACTATGAACAAGAAGCCTGTGGCTGGCCAGCCTGGTCAGGACGGTCTGTTTGCCTCAGCCGTATTTGAGCAGAGCACTGGCGAGGTGATTGTAAAGGTAGTAAACACCAGCGATAAGGTTCAGCCTGTAAGCATCCAGCTGCTTGGTATCAAGGGTGCTACCACAGCCCAGACCATCACCCTATGCCACGACGGCATGGACGATGAGAACACGCTCGACAACCCTGAGAAGATTGTACCACAGCCAGGCACCTGCAAGATTGATGCCGGCAAGGGTGCATCACTCATCACCGATGACATGCCAGCCAAGAGCTTCCGCATCTATAAGGTTAAGAAGTAAGTCGTTTTTAACCTTACAGCATAAAAAAAGTTGGGAGTCTGATGTCGCATCAGACTCCCTTTTATAATCATGGTTTTTTAAGTAATTAAGCATTTAAATATTTCTGCTGCAAATATCGGAATAATTTTTGTAACTAACTTTTTTAAAAGTAACAAAAACTTTTCAAAATTTAAAAAAATACCTGTTTTCCTATTTTTTTTGCCTTATTTATGCTTAATTTCAATTTTATTTGTATCTTTGCATCGTGATTCTGAAAAGAGTCGCCCATGGAGGTGTGCTTAACCGCACTTAATTGGGAACGTGAGTGAAAATCTCCGACTGTCCCGCAGCAGTAAACTCCATTATGGCTCCTAAGCAACAACGCCATTGAACATTTTCGAGAAGGCGCTTGGGAGTGGAGAAAAGTCTGAAGACCAGCCTTCAATTGGTAAAATGCCGAATACTCTCGATGTAAGGGTAATTTTTGGCGATACGTTTTTTTATTTATTGAGTTTCTTAAAGACTCAGCGCTATTAGTGCGCGCATACGTGTATTATTATATAAGTTCCCAGGGGGCGGTCTGTCGTGAAGACAACGCCTCCCCCTTTTTCAAGATTATTAATTACTTTATGCTTTATCGTTATGTCATATATTATCATCGTTGCCATCGAGTTTATTATTGCCTTTGTAGGTGTAGCGTTTCTTATCCGTTTTTATAATCACAAGCAATAAAAGTGCAGTTTTTTACGCAGATTCTTTGTCGCTTTCAGAAAAAGTTGTATATTTGCAACCAATTAGCTAATTCTGATCTAAGATGAAGAAACTGCTCATAGCGGCCGCATTGGCTTCTGCAGCTCTGTCTGGGGCATCAGCTCAAGACAGTAAAGCCTTGATGATTGAGAAGGAGGTCAAGGCCGACATAAATCGTGCTGCGGGTATGTTTTATGCCCGCTCCACTCGTATGTCCCATAAAGACACCCCTGCCCCTAAGGGTAAGAAGCCTTTTTATATCAACCACTACGGCTGCCCAGGGCCTTTCTATCTCGACAAACCTGAATACTATACCGAGACGTTTGCCACATTTTCTAAGGCCGACAGCCTTGGCAAGCTAACCAAACTGGGCAAGGATGTTCTGCAACGCATCACATTACTGGCCCAGGATGCCAAAGACCGCGATGGCGAGCTTACCGCACGTGGTGCCCAGCAAAGTCGCGCGCTGGTAAAACAGATGATCGACCGTTTCCCCGACATGTTCACCCCAAAGGGTTATTACAGCGTTCGCAGCGTTGTTGAGAATCGCTGCATCATGACCATGCAAGAGGGACTATTGCAGCTCTCAGCCTCACTACGCCCCATAGTGGCACGCAGCAAGGCGTCGCAACAGGAGCGCCGCTTTATGGACCCCGTCGACGACGAGCTTACCAGCCAGCGCATCGACTCGCTCACCAACATCACCTACGAACGCTTTACCAATCTCAACACAAACGACAATCGCCTTATGTCATCACTGTTCAATGATATGAACTACGTGATGACCAGTATCGATGCCGCTAAGCTCAGTAAACAGTTGTTTATCCTGGCGGGAAATGTTCAGCACTCTTCGTATGCTGGCGTGTTCTCGCTGTTCAACATCTTCACTCCTGAGGAGATTCACCGTCACTGGCGCAAGCAGAATGCCTGGCACTATATCAACTACGGCGGCTGCAAGCTTAACGGCGGCTGGCAGGCTTATCTGCAGCGCTCCACACTGCGCAACATGATTCACATGGGCGACAGTATGATAAAGCGCAACAACCCACTCATGCACCTGCGCTACACCCATGCCAGCGTCATCATGAGTCTGGCTTGTCTGATGGACCTTAACGGCTACGGACTTCACACCGCCAATCTCGACTCACTCGAGGAGTATGGTTGGGCAAACTTCCGCATAGCTCCGCTTGGAGGCAGCATCATGATGGTTCATTATCGCGCCGATCGCAACGATTCTGATGTGCTTGTAAAAGTACTGCTCAACGGCGAGGAGGCCACACTGCCCATCCCCACCGATTGCGCACCATACTACCATTGGCAGGATGTTAAGCGCTACTATCTGCGCAAGCTTTACCGCTATGAGAATCGCCGTATAAACAATAAAAGGAGATAAGCTATGAGAAAAGTATATAGATGTCTGGTGATTATCTTCCTCACCTCGCCCCTCTCCCTTCTTACCTCTAGCGTAAGCGCCCAGAGCGTTATCGACCTCATCAAGGAGTCGCCCTCCTACGCATCGTGCAACTATCATGTCTACCCCGACAGCGTCAAAACCGTGCTCACCCCTGCCCCTGCAGGCAAGAAGCCTTTCTATATCTCACACTACGGTCGCCATGGCTCACGCTACATCAGCAACCGCAACGGATATGAGACCCCATACATCATGATGCAACATGCCGACAGCCTCGACGAACTTACACCCACAGGCCGCAAGGTTCTGCGCGAGATGAACTCCATCATGCACGACACCGAGGGCCGCTGGGGCGAGCTCACAGGCTTTGGCAAGCGCCAGCTCGAAGATATTGGTCAGCGCATGGTGAGGAACTTCCCCGAGGTATTGTCGCCAGGCGCCAACGTCAAGTGCCTCAGCACCATCGTTCCCCGCTGCATTGAATCAATGGGCTCTACAGCCTTGAAAATGCTGCAGGAGTGCCCCACACTCCATGTTACCATGGAAGCCTCAAAGCGCAATCAGTGGTTCATGAATCATCAGGATCAAAACTTGCGCCGTAACTATATGACTCCTGAGGCCAGGAAAGCCTACCGTGCCTATACCAAGCCACGCCTTGGCAACAGTCGCCTGATGGAGCTCATCTTCAAGAACCCAGATATCGTTAAGGAGTTTGTCGACGATGAGCACTTCAACTACTATATGATGAAGATGGCCCTGTTCCAGCTCAACATCAGCTACAACCGCAATCCGCGATTGATGGAACTGTTTAATACCGACGAGTTCTACCGCATGTGGCAGGTCGATAATGCCCTGTGGTACATCCAGCACGGCGCCTGCAAGCTCAACGGCAGCCGCCAGCCCTACAGTCAGCGCCATCTGCTCCGTCAGATAATAGCCGATGCCGACAGCTGCATCAAACTCGATCGCCCAGGCGCCCAGCTGCGTTTCGGCCACGAGACGGTGCTGCTGCCGCTAGTATGCCTTATCGGGGTTAACGGCTACGACCTCGAAACCGATAACCTCGACGAACTCGAGGCCAAGGGATGGTGGTGCAGCAGCGTGTTCCCCATGGGTTCCAATCTGCAAATCATCTTCTATCGTAAAAATCCCAAGGATCAAGATGTGCTTATCAAGGTTCTGCTGAACGAGACCGAGGCCACGCTCCCACTCCCTACCGACTGCGCCCCTTACTATCGCTGGCAGGATTTTCGTAAATACTGCCTCGACAAAATCAACGCTTATAGAAATTAGCCTCATAGCATCATGAACATCAAGTTGCACACCCCCAAGAGCCTGCAGAACTTCAGCGGCATGGGCAGCCTCAAGCAGTTTTTCATGTCGATCATAGCCACCAGCATATCCATCGTGCTAACCTTTGGCACGGCTGCCATCATCGACAACAACAAGAAGCAGGAGGCCAAGCACGAGATGGCTTTGGTACTGCTCTACGACATGGCTAACACCATCGACCAAGTAGAAAGTGCAGATTCAATGCTCTACGAGGGATTCAAGCAGCAGTTGGCAGTGGCACGCAATCCCAAGCTATTAGAAAGCCCCTATACCTTTATATTTTATATCCCCACCCTTGAATATACAGAGACAGTAGAACATATTTTCTCCTCAAGCATAGAGTCTATCAACACCCTTGGCAACGTGCTCTTTGCCGAGAACGTTTCCGAGTTCTATCGCCTACGCAAACAATACAAGACCATCATATGCGATGAGATCAAGAAAGAATTCGAATCGAGCAACAACTTAACCGACCGCGACAAGGTGCTTCAGATTGAATTAGGCACAGGCTCTCGCCCATTCATCAGCGGCACCCTTCTCATGCAGATGAAAGAACTGTTTAGCAGCTGTAAGCAAATGATGGACGTTAGCGATGCCGAATTGGAAGCCTACCGCAACAAGCGTTCAGAAGACGACAAGGCAGAAGAGCACACCAGCCAGAGCGAAGCCCTGTTAAACAAAACCCTAAAGAACGCCCAGCTCCTAAACGAGGCCATCACCGCTGGGACAAAACAGCAATAAATGTACACACCGTCACGCCCCCAACAGTTGCTAATATTTTCTCGTTATTTT
>ONAK01000063.1 GCA_900315765.1 uncultured Prevotella sp.
ATGTAGATTTCCGAGAAGAGATTCTGGAATCATCACCAGGAATGCGCAGCGATTGGTATCGTGAAATTACCAAAGAATTCTATATCAAATAAATTGTCAAGTTTGGTTTGGTTAATCTAACAATGAGGAGGTGAAGTGATGGATTATTACCTATTTATCATAATGCTGATTCAAATAAAAAAAAAGAATAGTCCGCGTTTACGGACTATCTTTGTAGCTTTAATCTTACATTATTTAGAATGGTAGATCGTCAGACGAACCCTCGCCAGCAGGCTCCTGTGCTGGTGGGAATGGCGATGTGGCTGCAGAAGGAGCTGCAGCTGCAACAGGAGCGCCAGCTACAGGCTGCTGGCCACCACGAATTACATTATATGCACGGATCTCATTAAACCAACGACCATTGTACTCGTGAGCATCGATGTCAAACTGAATAGTTAAATCCTCGCCCTGCTGAATAGCGAACTGCTTAATTCTGTCTTCTCCGAACAGACGGAAAACACATTTGCGTGGATATTGTCCAGGAACCTCAATAACATATTCCTGAGACATCCATGAGTTACCTGTGCGGGCTGAAACGCCACTTTGTGCTGCCATGACGGCAATAATTTTTCCTGTTAATTCCATTATCTTTTTTGTTTTTAATTGTTGAATTTATCGTTTTCAGAGTGCGAAATTACTAAAAATAGTTTGAATAGAACAAATTTCTGCCTTTTTTTTTGCTCATTACAACGTTTTTTTGTAATTTTGTACTCAATAATAAAATATGTAGAATAATAAAATAACTATAAACTATGCGTTTTACATTATCAAGTACAGCATTGAGCGCAAAGCTCACCGCTCTTTCGAGAGTTATTAACAGTAAGAATGCACTCCCGATTCTGGGCGACTTTTTGTTCGAGATCGAAAACAACATTCTGTTTCTGACAGCATCAGATTCAGAGAATGTTATGAAGACTCAGGTGGAACTAACTGAGAGTGACGACAACTTCCGTTTCGCTATCGGAAATCACGACATGCTTGAAGCAATTAAAGGAATTTCTGAGCAGCCTGTCACTTTCGATGTTAGCCGTGAGCAGAATCTCGTTAAAATCAGTTATCAGAACGGTTTATTCTCGCTGCCCATCGATAACGCTGACGAATATCCTATAGCTCAGTCTGTTAGCGATTTTGCAAAGACTATCACTATATCAAATTCTATTCTTGCAGAGAATATCAATCGCAGCGTCTTTGCTACAGCTCAGGACGAACTTCGCCCAGTTATGAACGGTATCTATTTCGATCTTACAGTAGATCATCTGGCAGTTGTTGCTTCTGATGGTCATAAGTTGGTTCGTAACAAAATATTTAGCATTAAAAACGATGAACCATCAGCATTCATTCTGCCAAAGAAGCCTGCAAACCTACTGAAGAATCTTCTCGGTAAGGATGGCGGTGATGTAACGATTCGTTTCGATGAGCGTAACGCAGAAGTCAATTATGGTGACGGTATTCTGCAGTGCCGACTGATTGAGGGACGCTACCCCAACTATAACTCTGTTATTCCACAAAACAACCCCAATGAGGTACGTGTTGACCGTCTTGGTCTGTTGTCAGCTCTGCGTCGCGTTCAGCCATTTGCTAACGACTCAAGCAATCTTGTTCGCTTCCATGTTGAAGGCACAACATTGCAGCTTGATGCTGAGGATTACGATTTCTCAAAGACAGCAACCGAGCGCATGATTTGCGATTATAACGGCTCGCCACTAACCATTGGTTTCAAGGGAAATGCATTCATCGAGGTTTTGAGTAATATCGAATGTCCAGATGTTCTTATCCAGCTTGCTGATTCTAGTCGTGCAGGGCTTGTGTTACCTAGTGAACAGCCTGAAGACCAGGAGATTGTTATGCTGATGATGCCAATGTTACTTAATAACTAAATGTTGAGAGGAAAAAAAAAGTGAAGCTAAATCTTACTAAACCACTGGTTATTTTTGATCTGGAAACTACGGGCCTTGACTTAGTTAAGGACCGTATTATCCAGATTTCATATATTAAAGTCTATCCCGACGGACGTGAAGAAAGAGGTAATGAACTGGTTAATCCTGAAAAACCGATTGAACCGATTATCACTCAGTTAACGGGAATTTCGGAAGAGGATGTTAAGAACAAACCCACATTCAAGCAGTTAGGTGCAACTCTTGCTGAGAAATTCACCGGTTGCGATTTTGCAGGCTTTAACTCAAATCACTTCGACATTCCACTGCTTGCTGAGGAATTCCTTCGTGCAGGCATTGATTTCGATTTCAGTAAATCAAAGATGATTGATGCTCAGACCATCTTCCATAAGATGGAGCGCCGTAATCTAGCTGCTGCTTATAAATTCTATTGTGGCAGAAAGATGGAAGACGATTTCGAAGCACATCGTGCTGATCAGGATACTGAAGCAACTTATCGCGTGCTGATGGGGGAACTTGATAAGTACGCTCCTGGTGCCAATGAGGATTCAGAAAAGGTCCTAGAGAATGATATGACAAAATTGGCAGAGTTCTCGCGTACTAATAATAATGTGGACTTTGCTGGTAGAATCGTATGGGCTGAGATGAAAGATCGCAATGGTAATCCCCTACTCGATTCTGATGGAAACCCGAAGATGACTGAGGTATTCAATTTTGGTAAGCATAAAGGCATTCCCGTAGCCGATGTGCTGCATATTGACCCCGGTTATTATAGTTGGATTCTGGCTGGCGACTTTACCTATAATACAAAACAGGTATTAACTAGAATCCGTCTGCGTGAATCAAAACTTAACGGATGAATAAGAAGACTTTATTAATATCAATATTTATGCTTGCAGTTCTTGGAATTAATGCTCAGGAACTGCAAGTTAAAGTTAATATTAATCATAGTCAGATTCAAGGTACAGATGCAAGTGTGTTCGAGAATCTGCAACAGACGATGGAGCAATTTCTTAACGAACGCTCTTGGACCGACTTGCAATTCCAGAAGAATGAGTGCATTCAGGCCAACTTCAATATTACCGTAAACAAGTATCAACGCGACGAGAACCGTTTTGAGTGTACAGCACTTATTCAGGCTAATCGTCCTGTGTTCAATTCTGCTTATACCTCTACCTTATATAATAATAAAGATGCGAACTTCAATTTTGAATTCCAACAATTCGACCAACTGAACTTCGTAGAGGAAAATATCGATAACCAACTTACTGCTCTCCTGGCTTACTACGCAATGCTGATTATAGGACTCGATTTCGACAGTTTTGCACCTATGGGCGGAACTGATATATTGCAGCGTTGCCTGGTATTGGTAAACAATGCGCAGAATCTGGGATTTCCTGGATGGAAATCGTTCGAGGATAACCGTAATCGCTTTGCGATAATAAACGATTATCTTGACGAAGCCATGAAACCGTTCAGACAGTTGCAGTATGACTATTATCGTAAGGGACTTGACGAGATGGCTAATAATGCAGAACGCGGCAGAACAGAAATATCAGCTGCGCTCGAGAACGACTTGCAGAAGGCTCATCAAGACAAGCCTCTTAGTTTGTTGCCGCAGATATGGACCGACTATAAGAAAGACGAGTTAACAAACATATATAAAGGTAAAGGCACTCAGAAAGAGAAACAACGCATTTACGATATACTGATGGCGCTTAATGCATCGCAGAACAATAGTTGGGAACAAATCACCAAATAGCAACTACTATGCTTAAACATTTATATATTAAGAACTTTACGCTAATCGATGAGCTTGACATCTCGTTGTACGAGGGATTTTCTGTAATCACTGGTGAGACTGGTGCTGGTAAAAGTATCATCCTTGGCGCAATCGCTCTTTTACTTGGTCAGCGTGCTGATTCAAAGACCATAAAACAAGGGGCTGAAAAGTGTGTTATCGAAGCAAACTTCGATTTGGCGCGCTATCATATGCAGCAGTTCTTCGATGAAAACGATATCGAGTACGATGCAGGCGACTGTATCATACGCCGAGAACTTACGTCTGCAGGAAAGAGTCGTGCCTTCATCAACGATACGCCTGTTGCACTTTCGATGTTAAAAGAATTGGGCGACCAGTTAATGGATGTTCACTCACAGCATCAGAACCTGCTACTTAACAAGCAGGACTTCCAACTGGAAGTGGTAGATATTATTGCCGACGACGAAATGCAACTATCTAAGTATCAGTCTACTTACAATGAGTATGTTAAAGTAGAGAAGAAACTAGGAGAGATGATGCTCGCTATAGAACGCAATCGCGAAAATCGCGACTTTCTGAAATTCCAATACGAGGAACTGGAAAATGCAAAGCTATTGGAAGGCGAACAGGAAGAATTGGAACAACGCAGTGAGACGATGGAGCACTCTGAAGATATAAAGAGTGCACTATACACTACTGATAATGCACTATCTGCCGAGCAGGTTGGCGTGATACAGTCGTTACGATCATCGCTTTCTGCTTTACGTAGTATTGAATCTGTCTATCCAGAAGTTAGCGAGCTTATTGAGCGTATCGACAGCAGTTATATCGACCTTAAGGATATTAGTCAGGAGATTAGCGGCCTGTTAGAATCGGTAGATTTTGACCCCGCAGAACTTGACCAAGTAAACAGTCGTCTTGACAGAATTTATGAGCTTGAGAAGAAGTATCATGTTGATACTGTTGAAGAACTTATATCCAAACGTGAAGAATTGCATCGTCAGTTAGAAGCAATAGATAATGGCGACGAATCGCTTGATGTCTTAAAAGCCCGTAGGAACGAGTTGGAAGCTCAAGCACATAAGGAAGCCGATGCATTGACAAAACTGCGCACAAAATCAGCAAAGACGATTGAGGCTGAAATGCAGAAACGTCTGATTCCGCTTGGAATGCCTCATGTTCGATTCAGTATCGAGCTCACATCTACAGAGTTAGGAGCCAATGGAACCGACAAAGTATCGTTCCTTTTCAGTGCTAACACATCTACCCCACTCCAACCTGTATCTCAGGTGGCATCAGGTGGTGAGATAGCTCGTGTCATGCTCTCGCTCAAGGCGATGATAAGTGGTGCAGTAAAGTTGCCAACAATCATTTTCGACGAAATTGATACCGGCGTGAGCGGCAAGACAGCCGAAATGATGGCGCAGATTATGAAGGAGATGGGAAGTCACGGCCGTCAGGTCATCAGCATCACTCACCTACCCCAGATTGCAGCACTTGGTTCAGTTCATTATAAGGTTGAGAAAAATGAGACTGCAAACGGCACAACAAGTAAGATGCGCCAACTTAATGATGAAGAGCGTGTGCGCGAGATTGCACAGATGCTGAGCGGTAGCGATGTGTCGGAGGCCGCCATACAGAACGCAAAAGAGCTTTTGAAACATTAAAGAAAATATAACAATGAAGAAAAGATTATTATTTATCATACTGGCAGTTTTGCCATTATTCACTATGGCTCAGCCCAGTTGGGTTAAGAAAGCCACAAAATCAGTTTTTACCCTGAAGACTTTTGCAGAGGACGGTTCGCTCATCGGCAGCAGCAATGGCTTCTTCACCAGCACTAATGGCGATGCCGTTAGCAACTACACTCCTTTCAAGGGAGCATCGCGCGCTGTGGTTATCGATGCTTCAGGCAAGGAACTACCTGTGATAAGCATTATTGGTGTTAATGACATGTATGATGTTGTTAAGTTCCGTGTAAACGGTAAAACGCAACCACTCATCATCAGTTCGGGCACTACTCCTGTAAATTCTCAGGTTTGGCTTCTCCCTTATCACGAGATTAAGAATGTACCCGCAGGAACAATACGCAAAGCTGAGACCTTTCAGGGCGAATACAAGTATTACACCATTGCAATGACTATGCCCGCCAACACCGTAAGCACACCGCTTATTAACCAGGCTGGCGAGGTTGTAGGCTTGATGCAACAACCTGCCATTGACAACGACACCTTGAGTTATGCTGTAAGTGCCCGTTTTGCCGATTCTCTTAAGATTTCAGGCTTCGGAATGAACGAGGCTACACTGCAGCAGACGAAGATTAAAAAGGAACTTCCCGATGATATAAAAGAGGCTGTATTGGCACTCTATATGGCAAGTAGCCGTCAGGATTCGGCTTCATACGTGTCAATGGTTGAAGACTTTATCATCAAGTTCCCTCATGCTGCCGACGGTTATATGTATCGAGCCCAAATTGAGGCTAGCGACAACGATTTTGCAGCTGCAGAAAAGGATATGGAGATGGCCATCAAGAACTCCACTCAGAAAGATGATGCTCATTATAATTATGCTCGCATGATTTATAATAAAATTATCTTCCAATCCAACGTTCCTTACGACAACTGGTCGTTCGACAAGGCATTAGAAGAGATTCGACTGGCAAACACGCTGAATCCTCAGCCCACATATCGTCAGATAGAGGCAAACATTTTGTTTGGACAGAAGAATTACAAAGAAGCATACAATATTTACATAGAGCTGTTAAACACAAACCTCAAGGGCGCGGAAGTCTATTTCAGCGCTGCACGCTGTAAGGAGATGCAGAAGGATTCAACAGCGATGCTGGCTTTGCTCGACAGTGCTATGAACTGCTTTACAAAACCTTACCTTAAGGAGGCCGCTCCTTATCTGTGGGCTCGAGCTCAAGCTCGCCTTCAGGCCAAGAAATATCGTGATGCCATAGCCGACATGAACGACTATGAGGAACTGATGGTTGCGAATATCAATGATAATTTCTACTACCTACGCCATCAGGCAGAGGTTGATGGTCGACTCTATCAGCAGGCACTTAACGATATCACACGCGCCATTGTGATGAATCCTAAAGAGACATTCTACTATGCTGAGAAAGCTTCATTAGAGATTCGTGTAGGACTTTACGACAATGCTATGGCTACGGCTAAGGAGAGTCTGTCTATTGATCCAAACGATAGCGATGGTTACTTGTTCTTGGGAGTTGCCCAATGTTTGAAGGGAAACAAGAAAGAAGGAATACTCAATCTTAAGAAAGCCAAGGAGATGGGTAATCTGCAAGCAGAATCACTTATTGAGAAATATAAATAGAAAATCTCTCCCGATTGGGAGAGATTTTTATTTAGAATGGTAGTGGTCCATCTTCCATTGGAGGAGGTGGTAATGGGTTATCCTCACCATTCACTCTGGAACCGATAATTTCACCTCCGCCTATTGGAGCGCGATTGTCGATGGTCTTATCTTCAGGATTCTCAAATCGTGTAAACTCACCGCGGAAAGTAAGCAGCACATCGCCAGTGGCACCCTTACGGTGCTTAGCTATAATGATTTGCGCCATTCCGTGCAAGTCGCGTCCGTTATCATCTTGATAAATATGGTAGTACTCAGGACGATGCACAAACAATACCATATCGGCATCCTGCTCAATGGCTCCTGATTCACGCAGGTCGCTCAGCTGAGGGCGTTTGCCTTCAAGTCCTTCACGGCTCTCTACACCACGATTCAACTGACTCAGCGCCAAAATAGGAATATTAAGCTCCTTGGCCAAACCCTTAAGCGAACGAGATATGGTTGACACCTCTTCCTGTCGGCTGCTGAATCGCATACCATTGGCATTCATCAACTGCAGATAGTCAATCATAATCAGTTTAATGCCGTGCTCACGAACCAGTCGACGTGCCTTTGTTCTAAGTTCGAATACCGATAGACCTGGAGTGTCGTCGACATACAAAGGAGCACCCAACAGGTTATTGATGTTCTTATCGAGTCGTTCCCACTCGTCACGTTGTAGTTGTCCGTTCAGAATCTTCGAGCCCTGAATCTCGCAAGCATTAGATATCAGTCGGTTCACAAGCTGAACATTCGACATTTCAAGCGAGAAGAAAGCCATGGGAATGCGCAAATCGGCAGCGATATTCTTGGCCATCGACAGGGCGAATGACGTCTTACCCATCGCAGGTCGTCCAGCTATGATAACCAAATCGGAAGCCTGCCAACCACTGGTGATATCATCGAGCTTGAAATAGCCAGTAGAAACACCCGTCAGTCCGTCGGTATTTTTGGCAGCGTCCTGTATACCTTTCACCGCCTGTGCTATAACCGGGTCAATGGCGGTATAGTCCTTCTTCATGTTGTGCTGCGACAGTTCGAACAGCGAGCCCTCAGCCTCCTGCATCAGGTCTTCTACATCGATTGTCTCATCGAAGGCTTTGGTCTGAATAGCACTGGCAAATGATATAAGCTGACGTGCCAGAGATTTTTGGGCTATAATGTTGGCGTGATACTCAATGTTAGCTGATGTCGCAACACCCGAGCTCAACTCTGCTATATATCCAGGGCCACCTACCTGTTCAAGTTTTCCCGATTTTGCCAGCTGGTCAGCTACGGTAAGCATATCAACTGGTTTTTCGTCCATACTCAAGTCGCGAATGGCCGTATAAACCATCTGGTTTCTTGGTTCGTAGAAACTCTCAGGGCGCAGTATCTCGCACACGATGGCATAAGCGTCCTTGTCAATCATTAACGCACCAAGCACAGCTTTTTCTATTTCAAGAGCCTGTGGCTGCAGATGTCCTAAGCTTGGATCAAGCGGCTGCGCTGCCTTTCTTCTTCTATTATTTGTTTGTTCTGCCATATTCTTATTTCTGTAAAATCAAAAACTTCTATTTCTCTTTCAGCACAGGGAGAGAGAGATGATAGCGTACTGCAAGGAACCTTATCAAACAGGTTACTGCAAAACTTACACTGGCGCTAATCTCTGTAGGGGTGCCAAGTTCGGCAAGTCCCCAGTATGCTATTCCGCCAATAACACACGCCATAGCGTATATCTCTTTGTGGAATATCACCGGCTCGTTGTTAAGCAATACATCTCGAATAACACCACCAGCCGAGCCTGTTATGCAGCCCATGATGATTGCTACCCAAAACGGCTGACCGAAAGCCAGACTCTTCTGTATTCCTGCTATTGTAAAAAGCGCCAAACCTAATGTATCGAACACAAACCATGCGTTTTTAAGAGGCTCCATCCATTTGCCGAATAACACAACGGTTAACAGTGCAATGGCTGTACATATTAAATAAATCGGATTTGTCATCCAGAAAGGCGTTGTGCCAAGCATCACATCGCGAATTGTACCTCCGCCGATGGCCACAGCCACACCGCATACATAACCTCCAAACCAGTCAAACTGCTTTGCAGCAGCATGCCGTATGCCCGAAATGGCAAAGGCAAATGTACCCAATAGTTCTATAATACCTATTATCAGATTCTGCTCCATTATTCTTCGTATCTTTTTCCCCAATAATTCACCATCCGCTGATACATCTTCTCTTCTGTGGGGTTATGTTGTCCGTGCCATATACGCTCGTTCTGTAGTGTATCAGGCATATACTGCTGCGGTGTAAAATGACCAGCGTAATCGTGCGGATACTTATAGCCGTCGTGATATCCTAAATCCTTCATCAGCTGCGTAGGTGCATTACGTATCGGCAGCGGTACAGGCTGATTACCTGTTCTACGCACCAGATCGAGAGCAGCATCAACACCTAAATAAGCACTGTTACTCTTTGGCGATGTAGCCAAATAGACAGTAGCTTCAGCCAAAGGAATCCTTCCCTCGGGCCATCCTATCTTCATCACAGCATCGAAAGCTGCATTAGCCAGAAGTAAGGCATTGGGGTTAGCCAACCCTATATCTTCGCTGGCACTTATAACCAATCGTCGAGCGATAAACTGCGGATCCTCGCCGCCTTCTATCATACGCGCCAACCAATAGAGTGCGGCATCAGGATCGCTACCGCGTATACTTTTTATAAATGCCGATATGATATCGTAGTGCATCTCTCCGTCCTTGTCATAAGCCAACGGATTCTGTTGTAGTCGATTCACCACCTTTTCATCGGTAACAACAATTTCATCTTCCGCTTCAGACTCTACTACTAATTCCAAGATATTCAGTAGCTTACGTGCATCGCCGCCACTATATCTTAACATGGCGTTTGTTTCTTCTAACTTAATATTTCGCTCCTTCAGAATAGAATCCGTATGTATAGCACGCTCAAGCAATTTCAGCAGGTCGTCCTTTTCAAGCGATTTCAAAACATATAGCTGGCATCGCGACAATAGCGGTCTGATAACTTCGAACGAGGGATTCTCGGTTGTGGCGCCTATCAGCGTTACAATACCCTTTTCAACAGCTCCCAGTAGCGAGTCCTGTTGCGATTTCGAAAAACGGTGTATCTCGTCAATAAATAAAATAGGTGAAGCCTCGTTGAAGAATCTGCTCTTTTGGGCTTTCTCTATCACATCGCGCACATCCTTCACGCCGCTGGTAACGGCCGACAGTGTGTAGAATGGCGTTTCCAGACGATGGGCTATGATTTGCGCCAGTGTAGTTTTACCTACTCCAGGCGGTCCCCAAAGTATAAACGATGGTATGCGTCCTGCGTCTATCATCTTACGCAGAACAGCTCCTTCGCCTACCAGATGTTCCTGTCCGATATACTCATCTAAAGTGCGAGGTCGTAGTCTTTCAGCCAGTGGTTGTGCCATATTCGGGCACAAAGTTACGTTAAATTGCGAAATTTACAAAAAATATTGGCTAAAAACTTGCTAATAAAAAATAAAGTGGTTACATTTGCACAAAATTTAGTAGAATAATATGGCAAGAACAAAACAACAACAACCGGAAAGTAATCCGTCATTATCAATTAAGGGTGTAACTAAGAGTAGTGTTTGGGATATCCAGGAGAACGATGTTATCCGTATGTGGGAGGCTGCATGCAAGGATGCTGAGGTTAAAGAGAATGTTAAGCACTACGTTCAGATTTTCAAGAGTGCCTTTTTTATTGAGGACCTTCGTGACGACTCAGTCCCTGTCCGCAAGAGTTACGAGGCTCGCGGCTATAAGGTAGCAGTCATCAAGTTCGACGATAACATGAAATTTATTTGGGCCATCAAGAAGCGTCCAATCTCACGCGTAACCGATCTTACTTATGAGAATATCCGTCACATCTCAGCAGCTCAGTTGCTCGAGGTTATCGATCGCAACTTCGGAGGCGGTTGGGATTCACTGTCTCAGTCGGTTCAGGATGTTATCCAGAGCGGTTTTGATATCTCTACCACTACCCTTCCCAAGGATCGCCTGCACAAGAAAGGCGGTATGTACGAGAAGAAGGTGGATGATGGTTACGAAGTACTCGAAGTGGCCAAAGGAGGCTGGGTAGAGGCCATCTTCGCCAAACTCAAGCCTGAGGAGATTAAGCTGCGCATGCAGATTAAGAACGGCGATGACGATGATTTCGATGAGGAAGATGACGATGCCGACGTAGTCGTAGAGGATAACTACAGTAGCCACGACGAGGAAGACGAAGAGGTAGATGGTCCAAACGACGATGATATCACAGAAGACAACTACTCTACAATGATGGATCTAGGTGGCGACGATGATGAAGAGGCAGCCGAACTCATTGACTTCTCTGAAGAATAGTCGTTTCCCATCCGTTAGCGGAATTTCTTAATTAACAATCCTATAAAACTAAAACCTATTATGATGATTCCTAACGTTTTCTGGCTAGTGCCCATCGCATCGATTGTGGCACTGGCTATGGCGTATTATTTCTTCACTCAGATGATGAAGGCCGACGAAGGTACGCCACGTATGAAAGAGATTGCGCTTTATGTGCGCAAGGGTGCAATGGCTTATTTAAAGCAGCAGTACAAGGTGGTGGGCATTGTGTTTGCAGTGCTCTGTGTACTATTTGCATTTATGGCCTATGGACTAAATGTGCAGAACCCTTGGGTTCCGTTCGCATTTCTCACAGGCGGATTCTTCTCAGGTCTGGCTGGTTTCTTTGGCATGAAAACAGCCACTTATGCCTCTGCTCGCACGGCTAATGCAGCCCGCGAGAGTCTTGATGCTGGCTTGAAGATTGCCTTCCGTTCGGGCGCCGTTATGGGACTCACCGTAGTTGGTCTTGGTTTGCTCGATATTGCCATCTGGTTTGTTGTGCTCAATTACTTCGATGCCGATGGCCTTATCTCAATCACCACCACCATGCTTACCTTTGGTATGGGTGCATCGTGCCAGGCACTGTTTGCCCGTGTTGGTGGCGGTATCTATACAAAGGCAGCTGACGTGGGTGCAGACATTGTTGGAAAGGTTGAGGCCGATATCCCAGAGGACGATCCACGTAATCCTGCTACTATTGCCGATAACGTAGGTGATAACGTAGGCGATGTAGCTGGTATGGGTGCCGATCTCTACGAGAGCTATTGCGGTTCAGTGCTCAGCACAGCAGCCCTTGGTGCAGCCGCCTTTGGCGTGGCTGGTCTTGATGTGCAACTCAAGGCCGTTATAGCGCCTATGCTTATTGCTGCTGTTGGTGTATTCCTGTCGCTACTGGGCATATTCCTTGTGCGCACCAAAGAGGGAGCCACCATGCGCGATCTGCTTCGTTCGCTCTCTGTAGGAACCAACGTCAGTGCCATACTGATTGCAGCAGCCACCTTTGCCATTCTCTATCTGCTTGGCATCGAGAACTGGCTAGGCCTCTCGTTCTCAGTAATCTCTGGTCTTGCAGCAGGTGTCATCATCGGCCAAGCCACCGAGTATTATACCTCTCACTCTTACAAACCAACCCAGCAAATTTCTGAGGCTGGTCAGACTGGCGCTGCCACCGTTATTATTAAAGGTATAGGCACAGGTATGATTTCCACCTGCATTCCTGTTATCACCATTGGCGTGGCCATCATGCTCAGCTATCTCTGTGCTAATGGGTTCGACCTCTCTATGTCATCCGAAAGTCTGGCTCACGGATTGTATGGCATCGGTATTGCTGCCGTTGGTATGCTTTCTACATTGGGCATCACGCTGGCCACCGATGCTTACGGTCCTATTGCCGATAATGCCGGTGGTAATGCAGAGATGTCGAGTCTTGGCGAGGAGGTTCGTCATCGTACTGATGCGCTCGATGCTTTAGGCAACACTACAGCTGCCACAGGTAAGGGCTTTGCCATCGGTTCGGCAGCTCTCACCGCTCTGGCTCTGCTGGCATCTTATATCGAGGAGATAAAGATTGCGATGGCCCGTGCTAATGTCGCAATGGAAAATCTGCAAGGCGATGTTATCTCAGCAGCTGATGCCAACATCCCCGACTTTATGAACTACTTCCAGGTAAACCTCATGAATCCAAAGGTTCTGGTTGGCGCCTTTATCGGTGCTATGGCAGCCTTCCTGTTCTGCGGTATGACCATGGAGGCCGTAGGTCGTGCTGCCGAAAAGATGGTACAGGAGGTTCGCCGACAGTTCCGCGAGATAGCCGGTATCTTAGAGGGTACAGGCACTCCTGATTACGGCCGTTGTGTAGAAATCTCTACCCGCGCTGCTCAGCACGAGATGATTATCCCATCTGTTCTCGCCATCATTATCCCTATCATTGTGGGGTGTGTGCTTGGTGTGGCTGGCGTGCTCGGACTGCTTGTTGGCGGACTGGCTGGAGGCTTTACCTTAGCTGTGTTTATGGCCAATGCCGGTGGAGCTTGGGATAACGCCAAGAAGAATATCGAAGAGGGTGCCTTTGGCGGTAAAGGCTCGTTTGCCCATAAGGCCTGCATCGTAGGTGATACCGTAGGCGATCCTTTCAAGGATACTTCTGGCCCATCGCTTAATATTCTCATCAAACTGATGTCGATGGTTAGTATTGTGATGGCCGGACTCACCGTAGCATTTATGTAACAATAAATAATGAAACAACTACTTTCTACTATATCCATCTGGCTTTGTTGCACCCTTGGTGCACAAGGCCAGATATTTTCCTCTCAGGCTATCCCCGATAGCGTGTGGCAAACCATGCAGGGCCGTACTTGGCACGATAACCCTTATATCCGTCGCGCCGACCTGCGCTATTTGCGTATATCACATTACGATCTTGAGGGCCGCACTCATGTGGGCGAGCTCATCTGCAACAAACTTATTGCCCAGAAGCTGCTCATTATCTTCCGTGAGCTATATGCCGCCCACTACCCTATCCAGCGCATGCGTCTGCCCGACAACTATGGAGCTGACGACGAGCGACAGATGCGTGCTAACAACACCAGTTGCTTCTGTTATCGCAATGTGTCGGGGTCGAAGAATCTTTCAAAGCATGCCCGTGGATTGGCTATCGATATCAATCCGCTCTATAATCCTTATATAAAGTATAGTAAGAAAGATGGTCGCCAGATAGTGGAGCCCGCAACAGGCAAGCCTTACGTTAATCGTAAGGCCGATTTCCCTTATAAAATAACGACTTCAGACTTGTGCTATAAGCTATTCATTAAGCACGGTTTCAGCTGGGGCGGTGCTTGGCGAACCATGAAGGATTATCAGCACTTCGAATTCCGCCTGTAAGCCTGCATCACACGAAATCCGTAATCCAGTATGGCGGCCGATTCCACAAACCTGCTCTTAAAACTTCTGCTGTTCAATAGCACCAATGTCAGTGTGATACCATCGCGCGTGGCTTGCGATGCCAGGCAGTAGCCTGCTTGTCTTGTATAACCCGTTTTTATGCCAGTACATCCCTCGTAGGTGTGTATCAGCGCGTTACTGTTTCGACAGTCCAGGTGTCTGCCATCCGTCAGAGGAATCTGCTTTTCTGCCGTACCCACAATAGCAGCAAAAGCGCTGTCGCGCATGCAGTATCTGGCCAGTTTCACCAAGTCAGCAGCACTACTGAAGTTATTGTCGTTAGGCATTCCGTTGGGGTTTGCAAAGTGAGTACTGTCTAGGCCTAAGTACATGGCCTTTCGATTCATCAGGTCGTAGAATGTCAGCGTGTCGCCAGCCACATGTTTAGCCAGCGCATAGGCAGCATCGTTATCGCTCACCATCATCATCTCTGTTATCAAGTCGCCCATCTGGTAGGCCTGTCCCAACTTTACCCTACCATCCTTGTTGATAAATACATCCTGTGTTATCTCGATGGTGTCGGTCATCACACCCTTCTCAAGTGCCAGCAGGCAGGTCATTATTTTGGTTATCGAAGCCATGTAACGTTTGCTGTAAGCATTCTTGGCCGACAAAACGATGCCTGTGCTATCGTCTATCAGCATCCATGCATCGGCCGA
>ONAK01000102.1 GCA_900315765.1 uncultured Prevotella sp.
ATATACTTCACCGCAGCCTGAATGTTAGCCTCAGGCTCATACAGCTTGCTACGTGGCACACCCAAATGGTCGGCCGTTCCAGGCATAATCTGCATCAGTCCCTTGGCACCCACAAACGATACGGCACGAGGGTCGAATGTCGACTCCTGATAACACTGTGCAGCCAGCAGTCGCCAGTCCCAACGTATGTCGCGGGCATAAGCCATAAAGTACTGATCGTAATGAGATATAATACCACCCTTGGCATCAAGCATAGGCGAGAATATTCGGCGCGTCACCTTGCGTACAGTCAACAGGTCGTTTTCCTCCTTCTGGGCAGCAGCTATCAGTTCCGGACGATACCAGCCTTGCAGCTCCTTTGCCAAGTCGTTCTTGGCCGTGTCGGCATCAATATGTCCTGGTGTGGGCCATGCCACGATATCTACCTCACCCTCGGCAAAGCGCTTCACCAACTCCATACTGTCGCGATACACCTCAACACGCAGTCGTACACCAAGCGAATCGGCAAAACGCTGACAGATAAGGAACTGCGTGCCTAAGTACTTGCCGTGATACTCGTAGTATGTCTGCGGACCGCTAACGGTTGCCATAATCAGCTCGCCACTGGTCTGAATATCGTGCAGATCAAATTCGTCGGATGTAGGTATGGTATCTTCTACCACGCCCCAGGGTGCAACAATGGTTTCCTGTTTCTTTTCGAAACAAGATGCAAGCGACAGCAAAATCGCTCCAAAACCGACATATTTATACCATTTTTGCATCAATCTGCAGCATTTTGTTAGTAAAAACGGTGCAAAGGTACTACTTTTTGGTCAGTAATGACACTTATTTCGCGAAAAAGTTGTAATTTTGCACCCGATATTTTTTAGATTTAACAATATGTTAAGAATTGCAGTACAATCAAAAGGACGTCTGTTCGAGGACACAATGAACCTGCTGTCAGAAGCTGATATCAAGGTTAGCGCCTCAAAACGCACCTTACTGGTGCAGTCGTCCAACTTTCCGCTGGAGGTTCTTTACCTCCGCGACGATGACATCCCACAGAGTGTAGCCAGTGGAGTGGCTGACATAGGCGTAGTGGGCGAAAACGAGTTTGTTGAGCGTGGCGAAGATGCTGATATCATCTCACGTCTCGGCTTCTCAAAATGCCGCCTCTCGCTGGCCATCCCCAAAGAGATCGACTACAAGGGTGTAGAGTGGTTCAACGGCAAGAAGATTGCCACCAGCTACCCCGGAATCCTCCGACATTTCCTCGAACAGCATCATATCCATGCAGAAATCCATGTAATCACAGGTAGCGTAGAAATCAGCCCGGGCATTGGTCTGGCCGATGCTATCTTTGACATCGTGTCATCAGGCTCTACCCTGGTGAGCAACAATCTGCGTGAGGTTGAGATTGTAATGAAGAGCGAGGCTCTTCTCATCGGTAACAAGCAGATGAGCGAAGAGAAGAAGGCCGTTTTGGAGCAGATGTTATTCCGTTTCAAGGCCGTTAAGGATGCTGAAGACAAGAAGTACGTTCGCATGAACGCTCCTAAGGCTCGTCTGCAGGAGATTATCGACGTGCTGCCCGGATTGAAGAGTCCTACTATCATTCCTCTGGCCGATGAGGAGTGGTGCTCTGTTCACACCGTTCTTGACCAGAAGCAGTTCTGGGAGATTATTGGCAAACTGAAGGAAATGGGCGCTCAGGGCATCCTGGTTACCCCAATCGAAAAGATGATTATTTAGTTTTAAAACACAGAGGTACAGAGATACAGAGGTTTTATTTCTTAAAGAAAAACTCCTTACCTCTGTGTCTCTGTGTTGAATAAATAAGAGTATGATAATAATTCGAAATCCCGAAAGAAGCGAATGGGCAAAGATTGTGGAGCGTCCACACTTGGATGTTTCTAAGCTCAACGACACCGTAGCATCAGTACTGGCCGACGTGAAGAAGCGCGGCGACGATGCTGTGAAGGGTTATGAGCTGAAGTTCGACCACGTCGACCTGCCCACACTTGCAGTGACCGAAGCCGAGATGAACGAGGCCGAGGGACTGGTAAGTCCTGAACTGAAGGCTGCCATACAGGTGGCTCACTATAACATTCAGGCCTTCCACGAGTCGCAGAAGTTCAAGGGCAAGAAGGTTGAGACACAGCCAGGCGTGGTATGCTGGCAGAAGAGTGTAGCCATCGAAAAGGTGGGCCTCTACATTCCTGGCGGCACTGCCCCACTCTTCTCTACCGTACTGATGCTGGCCACACCTGCCAAGATAGCCGGCTGTAAGGAGATTGTGCTCTGCACCCCTCCAGGCCGCGACGGCAAGGTTAATCCAGCCATTCTGGTAGCAGCCCGCATCGCAGGCGTTAGCAAGATATTCAAGGCTGGTGGTGTTCAGGCCATCGGTGCTATGGCTTATGGTACCGAGAGTGTGCCTAAGGTTTACAAGATATTCGGTCCTGGCAATCAGTATGTGATGGCCGCTAAGCAGCAGGTTAGTCTGCACGATGTAGCTATCGACATGCCTGCTGGTCCATCAGAGGTTTGTGTGATTGCCGATCAGCATGCCAATATTGAGTTTGTGGCTGCCGACCTACTCTCGCAGGCTGAGCATGGCATCGACTCTCAGGTATTCCTGATTACTACCTCCGAGCAAGTGATACTCGATGTTCAAGCCGAAGTGAACCGTCAGCTGGATTTGCTTCCCCGCAAGGAGATGGCAGCCAAGTCGCTCGACAACAGCCGCCTGGTACTGGTTAAGAACATGCAGGAGGCTATCGATCTCTCGAATGCCTATGCGCCTGAGCATCTTATCCTGCAGGTAAAGAACTACACCAAGTTGGCCAATCAGGTGATTAACGCAGGTAGCGTATTCCTTGGCGAATATGCCTGTGAGAGTGCTGGTGATTATGCCAGCGGCACCAACCACACCCTGCCCACACATGGTTATGCCACTGCCTACAGCGGTGTTAATCTCGACAGCTACTGTCGCAAAATCACTTTCCAGCATCTCTCAGAGGATGGCATCCGCAGCATAGGCCGCGCCGTAGAGCTCATGGCCGAAGCCGAACAACTGGATGCTCATAAGAACGCCATGAGCGTTCGCATCAAATCTCTAGAAGGCTAGCAACGCTAGCCATACTAGAAATACTAGAAAATAGTAGAAAAAAAAATGAAACCACTAGAACGATTAACAAGGCCCAACATTTGGAATCTGGCACCTTACAGCAGTGCTCGCAATGAGTATGCTGGCAGAGAGGCTCGCGTGTTTCTCGATGCCAACGAGAATCCATACAATCAGCCTTTCAACCGCTACCCCGACCCACTGCAGCTGGAGCTTAAGGCAGCACTCAGTAAGGTTAAGGGAGTGCCTGCAGACAACATCTTCCTGGGCAATGGTAGCGACGAGGCTATCGACCTGCCCTACCGCTGTTTCTGCGAGCCTGGCGTTGATAATGTTGTTGCCATCGAGCCCACCTATGGCATGTATAAGGTTTGTGCCGATATCAACAATACCGAGTATCGCACAGTGCTGCTCGATGAGAATTATCAGGTAACAGCCGACAAGCTGCTTGCAGCCACCGACGAGCATACCAAGATTATCTGGCTCTGCACACCCAACAACCCCACTGGCAACTGCCTTAACCGCGATGAGGTTATCAAGGTTATCGAAGGTTTCCAGGGCATCGTGATTGTCGACGAGGCATATAGCGACTTCTCATCGCAGAAGCATCTGCGCAGCGAACTTGCCAAGTACCCTAATCTGATAGTGCTCAACACCATGTCGAAGGCATGGGGCTGTGCAGCCATCCGCTTAGGTATGGCATTTGCATCAAAGGAAATCATCTCTATATTTAATAAGGTGAAGTATCCATACAACGTAAACCAGCTTACCCAGCAGCAGGCTCTCGAGGCTCTCAAGGATCCATACGAGGTTGACAACTGGGTTAAGATTCTGCTTCAGGAGCGTGGCCGCATGATGGAGGCTTTTACCATGCTGCCCATCTGCGAGAAGGTTTATCCTACCGAGGCCAACTTCTTCCTGGCCAAGATGACCGATGCCAACAAGATATACAACTATCTGGTAGATCGCGGCATCATCGTGCGCAATCGCAACCGCGTTCAACTCTGTCAGAACTGCCTACGAATAACCATAGGCACCAAGACCGAGAACAGCGAGCTGATAGCAGCATTAAGACAATACGAATAAAAACGATAGAAAGAATCCCCCACCGGTTGGTGAGGGATTTTTTTTATTTATTCAATGCCTGTAAGGTCTTCTGCCTACCTATGGCTATCAACTTCTCCGACTTGTCAAAATCAAACCCGCCATACCGAGCCATCTGAATATCAACCAGAATATCCGGTTTCATCAGCTGAGCCATTAAGATAGAGTTCTGGCGAATCAGAATCGAACTGACCCTCGACAGCATGGTGTAATAATTAAACTCCAGGTTATCGGGTATAAGCTTGTTCAGTATCTGCTGCGACAATGAAGTGCTACGCTTACGCTTCTCGGCTAACTCATGCTGCATTTCCGATTGCGCCTTGTAGTCGTGACCACTCACGTCTACACCCACCAGTATGTCGCCTTCATGACGCGCCACACGGTTCAACGGGATAGGGTTTGTTACGCCACCGTCAATAAGAATCATGCCATCGCGATGCACAGGCTCGTAGAACGATGGCAACGATATCGACGCACGTATGGCTTGAAAAAGACTCCCCTTGCGGAATACCACCTCACGCCCAGTCACCCAGTCGGTAGCCACGGCGCAATAAGGAACAGGCAGATCCTCGATATTCACATCGGGCACAAACTCCATGATGGCCTCTATGATACGCGTACCCTTTACCAGATGGTTCAAACTGAACGAGAAGTCGGTAAGCTCAAGCATCTTCTTACGGTCAACGGTCTTCATCCAGTTGCGGAACTCGTCAAGTTTACCAGCAGCATACACACCACCTATCAGGGCCCCCATAGAGCAGCCAGCAATAGACGTGATGCGGTATCCCTGCGCCTCCAGTTCCTCGATGGCACCGATATGAGCCAGTCCTCGTGCTCCGCCACTCGACAATACTAATGCTACATCCTTACTCATATAGTTGCAATCAGAAGTTCTTGCGAACACCCTGCCACTCAGGGAATTTCATCTTCAGATATTCGTCGTCCAGGAACAGAGCCGACTGACCTACCTTACCCTTCAGCTGCCAGTCTAACCACTTTATTACAGCCTTGGCGTAGTTACCACCATGCTTCTCGTAGTAAGTTCCGCTATGTCCGTCCTTAGAGTTCAGCATAACCACTGGAATGTTATCAGCAATGCGCTCGTAGTCCTTCTGAGCGTTAGCATAAGCTATATCGCCAGGGCCACCAATCATATAGAACATTGGCTGATGCAGATTCTTCAGGCACTCCTTTGTTGAGCCCATCATCTCCATATCGCCGATACCAGAGTTAAGCATCACACAGGTCTTGATACGTGGGTCGTGAGCCACACCTAATACCTGAGCACCACCACACGACTGACCCATAGCTGCTACGTGGTCCAAATCCAAACAGTGGTAGTATTCCGAGCCCTTGGTAGCGTTCTGGTCGGTAAGCCAGCTCAGCACCTCAAGCAGCATCTTTGGATAAGTCTGGAATGCTGGTACTTGAGCAGCCTGCTGCTTCTTTTTGTTCTTCTTGGCGTTCTTTGCAGCCAGCTCACGCTGCTTGGCCTGCTGCTCCTGGCGAGCCTTAATCTCCTCAGGAGTAAGTGGCAGAATCTTCTCGCCATTAGCCATAATCACCTCACCCTTTGTCTCAGGATAAGCCGACTTCAGCACACCTCTCCACTGCGCCATAACATCCTCCTCGTCGTAAGGACCGATGGCTGCTATCACATATCCGTACGATGCCACCTCGCTAAGCAGCAGGCGCATCTCTACGTTATTGTTAAAACAAGCACCGTTAGCATATACTATCACAGGCAGCGCACCCTGCTTAGCAACCAGATCGTTCAGGTTCTGAGGGCGATAGATAGTAAAGGCAGGGCATGAAGCATCGCCCACAACCTCCGACTTGTAAGGGCCTGTTCCACCCTCTTCCACTATCTGTTTCTGACTTGTCTGGGCATTCATAGCCCCAACACTTGCTGCTACAATCATAGCCGACATTAGCAATTTCTTCATTTCAATTTAGCTTTTTAGATAATAATTAATCATTATATAGGTGCAAAGATAATTATTTCTACCCATTTCTTCCTCGCTTTGCATTAAAATTTAAGTGATTTTATATCTTGACCGTGAAGTGACCCCCGAAAGTGATCAATTCTCATTTTTCTCGCATAATTATTTGGCGGAATGAAGAATTGTGTGTACTTTTGCAAATGGAATTAGTAAACCTACCAGAATTATATGGCAAGAGGTAAATCTATATGTAGCGTGCTGAAGACCATCCGTAAGCAGGTGGCCGATGCTAATGATATTGAGTACGAACCACGCGAATGTCATCATCAGGGAGACTGTCGTGGCACTTGCCCTGCGTGCGAAGCCGAGGTGAGATATATCCAGCAGCAGCTTGATATCCGCCGTCAGTTGGGCAAGGCTGTGGCTGTTGTAGGCATTTCCGCAGGCCTTGCTGCGCTGAATAGCTGTGCTTTTGACAATGAGTCATTAGTGATACCTGCAACGTCTGTCGAGAATTCTGCCCCACAAATGTTATTGGGTGATGTTGTTGAGGACATGCCAGAATTTCCTGGTGGAAGTCAGAAATTGCTTGAATATCTGAAGGAGAATACCCACTATCCTGAGATAGCTGAAAAGAACGGCGTACAAGGGAGAGTCGTTGTTACCTTTGTTGTAGAAAAAGATGGTAGCATCACCGAAGCAAAAATAGTCAAGAGTGTAGATCAATCGCTAGACGAGGAAGCTTTTCGTGTAGTCAAGTCTATGCCCAAGTGGAAACCTGGCATGTGTAATGGTGAACCCACTAGAGTTAAATATAATGTCCCCATCACTTTCCGACTTCCTGAAAGCAATGAAGACACCACTGATAGGAATCTGTCGCCATCGACTGTCGACTGATGGTCAGGGCGTAACTACGCTTGTGGCATTTCATGGGTGCCCATTGCGTTGCAGATACTGTTTGAACGAGCAGTGTCTAAGGCCTGATGGCGTGTGGCAGCAGATGGATGCACAACAGATACTTGACGAGGTGATGATCGACGATCTGTACTTTAAGGCTACAAATGGAGGAGTAACCTTTGGTGGTGGCGAACCACTGCTTAGAAGTGATGAGATAGTAGCCTTTTGTCAGTTGAAACCTACTGACTGGCACATCGCTATAGAAACATCGCTTAATGTAAATATCCATCATCTCCTGGCTGTAGCTCCATACATAGACCATTATATAATAGATGTAAAAGACATGAATCCCGACATCTATCGTCGATATACTTCTGTAGACAATAGTCAGGTAATCGACAATCTCCGTTGGCTCATCGCCCACGTAGACTGGAATCGATGGGATTCACTAATTTTGATTGTTTTGATTATGTCATTCGGTAATACAATAATAGTCAGTATGAAAGAGTTATTTACAGACGACATATATCTGAAGAAAGTTTTCGCCAGACGTATTAAGCGAGGTATAGCACGCTATTGCTGTATAATGGATTATATGTCAAGACCTCAAAAGGTTAAACATACAATCAAACGGTTAAGTGAAATTCCTGTAAAACGTGCTCATATCATCATCCAATATTGGGAGGATGATAAAAAAATGGCAAGATTATTTAAACGCCATAATATCGTCTACAGAGTAACACGAGAATACAAAAATGGAGCAACTCCTGGACTTATTGACATAACAATCAGCAACGATCAAATAAACCGTAAGTTTTTAAAAGAATTGCTCAGTAGACATTATGGACACGATTTCTCTGCTAATAATGCTATTGATATTATCCCATTTGTTATAATTGACGCAGGTGGAGACGAGATAATTGCATTCCATCTTTATGATGATAGAGGTTTTTACGAATACTATATTCCGAATGCCTTGTACCAACAGTCTATTCGTCAGAAATAATAAACCTACCATAATAGTATGACAAGGTGTGTATATATTTATAAAGTTTTGGGGCTTGTGGCTTTGCTCGTTTTCTTGACGGGATGTGCCGCCGAGAAAGAGCCTTTGATTACATCTTCGTTATCTCATGGTGTCATAATAGAGCCTAAGATACCAGAGGAAGTATATCCGAAATATCCAGGTGGACCAGAGAAAATGTTTGAGTTTATTGCAGATAACCTACGCTGGCCAGATGACGATGCTTGCATACAAGGGCGTGTGGTAGTATCTTTCATAGTGGAGAAGGATGGCAGTCTGACTGATGTAAAAGTCATAAAGAGTGTAGATCCAGCATTCGACAAGGAAGCTGTTCGTGTAGTTAAGTCTATGCCCAAGTGGGAACCTGGCATGTATAGAGGGAAACCTGCCAGAGTAAAATATTGTATACCAATTAGTTTCCGCTTAGCACAAAACAATTAAAAAAGAAATGTTCCTTATCAATGATAAAAAAGAAATTGTGAAACATTATAAACTAATATCACAAATTTCCATATAGGTTATTTCCTATGGTGTGCAAGCTATTTGTTACTATCAATAATATGCATATTTAGAATAATTGAAGAAAGAATCACAGAGGTAGTCCGGATTAAAAATAATGTGACGGAGGTGATCAATTCTCATTTTTCTCGCATAAATATTTGGCGGAATGGAAATAAGTATTTACCTTTGTCGTCAGGAATAATAAACCTACTAGAATTATATGTCAAAACGAGGAGATGCCTGGGAGAGAGTTAAACTAATCATTGCTTTGCTTAGCTTGACTTTATATATTTATTCGTGTTTTTGTCCCGCATTTGAGGTTGTAACCAACGAACTCTATGAAAATAGAATTATTCACGGATATGCTTGTTTTTTATTTGGATGGTTGGGGCTTCCTTGTAGTATATGGAATTTAGTTTGGTGCCTTAATCCTATCTACTTGTTGTCTATGATATCATTCTTATTACGAAAAGGGAAAAGGTCTCAGAATATTGCAATGAGTATGTGTGGATGTACAGTAGTTGTAGGTCTGTCATTCTACTTCTGCGATCATGTATGTGTGGATGAGAGTGGTTCGAAGTATGAGCTCGGGAAACTTTTTATTGGTTACTATTTATGGGTGTTGAGTTTTTTGATATTATTATCTGATATGCTTTTATTACTTATATATAATAGGGATGTCACGGGGCATCTGTGTCATAAATCAAAGAAAATATGAACCTGTTACTTAACGTATCTTTTGGCATTTTGATTCTTATGCCACAAGGATGGATAATTATGATTCTAATAATGATGTTAGAATCCATCATTGCATCAGAGTTGTTGTGTAAACGTATACTCGAAGGGCGAATTACAGCCACAGTCTTTTTGGCTAATATTATTAGCGGATTGTTTGGCATTATCATTACACTGATGCTTAATGGCGGATGGTGGTTGGTAGTGTGGTTTCCCTGGGTTAGCAGTCACGAGGTTGATTTTTCAATCCCGTTTGCACTCACAAGTTTTATTATATACTACTTTGTTGCTTTTGTCTTGTCAGTTGTAATAGAGTTATTGATAAATTACTCTATGCTAGGTAAAATCTATCCTACAAAGAAAATAATTAGAACCGCACTATTAGCTAATCTTGCAAGCTACCTTTTGGGAAGTATCATAATATATTCACTTGGTTTCTTTTAAGATGAAAAAGATATTTGCTGTATTATTGCTTTTGATAGTTACTTCTTGTATTTACAAGAACGTTTATCATCTTGAAGAAGATGATTTGAAGTGGATAAATGTGTATCCTGTAGGTGATACTGTGAAATTAAATACAACTAAAGGATGTGACCTTTTGTGTATGACTAAAAAAGAAGTATTTGATAAGAAAAGCCACTTTATTGAAAACGAAGGTCAAGAGATGTTGGGAGACTATAATGCCATAGCTTATTATGAAGGCTTTTTAATTCATAATTCAACAACACATACAATATGGATTTCTATCACCAAGAACTCACACAATGGAATATATGCCAGTTTCCATATAGGAGGGAGATATTGTTTTGCAATTGAAGAAGATTCAAGAAATATGAATGAAGATGGAACTTCAATAAAAGATACTGTTGTTATAGATAATAAGAATTCTAAATTTGGCAATAAAGGCCCTTGTACCGATGACTTTGAGTATGTTAAATGGAGCAAGAATGAAGGCCTAATTGAATACCGATTACGAGACGGAACTGTATATTCTAAATAAATATGTGGCGAATAATTTCATTAATTGTTATCTTAACGAGCTAGGATGAAGTGAACCCCAAAGTTTGGACGGATTAAACACTATTGCTCATTTGGAATTGAGTCCGGTATTGTACTGGGCTCATTCCTTTTAGTCTAAGCTTTAT
>ONAK01000069.1 GCA_900315765.1 uncultured Prevotella sp.
TTTACGTTTAATTCTTATATAGAAATTCTTTCGGGAATTATTATAGTGTCCTTGATTTGTATTTTTATCATTTTTATTATCGTATTCACCTTTTTGTGATTTTTTCCATAATTTAAATAATTGAGTTAATTGAATTTATAATAATATAAATTATTATAGATAATAATAATAAATCTCTTTCCAACTTTATTGTTCTTATTCTTCGGTTTGTCTCTTTTCTATTTGAAATAATAGAGCGGATTACAAAAAGCGAGCCGATTATACAAACAAATAGTACAATAATATTATGAATTGTAGAAATTGATATAAACTGTTTCATTGTTTATCTTTATTTTGATTACATTTACTTACTCAAATAGATGATGCTTAATACTAATTTATATAATTACATCTTTTCAAAATGTTGGTGCAAAGGTAATATTATTCTTGATAATCAACAAAAAAAAAGATCTCTAATAATTAACCAAAAATTAACCACAACACAAAGAGTTTATAATCAGAGGATTATAAACCTTTGTAATCTATATGTGTCACTGCTTTAATTATGAATATTCCTTCAGTTTTTTACTCAAATCTCTTGATTTTCCCTGTTCATTAAATAGTTTTTGCATCAAACTTCGGCATACCTTTGTAATATATGATTGGGTTACACCAAGCATGTTTGAAACGTCCTTTGAAGTAAAATGAAGACGTATTAGAATGCAAGTCTTAAACTCATTATCATTTAGTTCTGATCTCTTAGAAGAAATCAACTTATTGAAATTCGGGAGAATTTCTATAATCATCATAAAAGTTTGATGCCAATCATCATCAGATAAAATTTGTGCTTTATCTGCTGACTTTTTTAATAACATATAGACTTCTGAGTTCTCAAGTAGAGATTCTGCTGATAATTTTTGCTGTCCTATTCGCTCTTTATACTTTTCTATTTCCGTGGCTAAGCAAATGGTTTCCTTTTCTTTATCTGCAAGCATCTGGCTTAATTCTGAACCATAAGAACGCAGTTTAATAACATCTGCTTGGGTTTTTGCCAGTAGTGATACTTTATTTTTAAATTCCATCCTCTCTTCCTTTCGTTTTTTGTATACTTCCCTAACAATTACGAATGCTATCATCATAAAGAAGAAAGAGAAAACACATATCATTTGTATGATGATGTGGGCATTATCTGCCCTTTCTTTTTCTTGTCTGGCAATTTCCTGATTACGAGAATAGTCATACAGCCCCTGCATCTGTTCAACTTCCAGCATGGCCCTTTGAGCATAAACAGAATCATTCATCTCGTAACTATATAGCGCATATTTGGCTGCAGAATCTCCCATGTGTTTTTGCTGAAAAAGTAGGGCCAACCCTCTAGAACCTGCATTTTGGTTATTAAAGTCTTCACCTTCATTCAGTTCTTTTCGAAAATAATGCTCTGCAGAGTCTAAGTTGTTAATAGCCATATAGTAATAACCTTTGGAATAATAATAACTCTCTTTCCCTTTCTCAATATTATTACTATCATTAAAAAAGCCAGACTCCCTTTCGTATCTGTTTATAAATAATCTGGCTATAGATAATTCATTATTATCAATAAGTTCTCTAATAATTGATGAACAGCAATAAGATGCTTCCTTTGTATACCCTAACTTATCAAACATATTTATAACATTCTGACATGTTATAATTGCAGAATCTTTCTTATTTAATTGCTTGTAAGCAAATACTTTACAAGCCATACTTAATAAAGCATTTAAAGTATCTTTTCCCTTCCATCCATAATATGAAGAGAGATCTTCACACTTCATTTCTTGGGTATAAAGACCTTGATAATAAAATATGTCACTCATCTGTCCATATACTCTACTCAGTTGGCGATAGTCACAATCAGAGGCTGAAGTGTCTGCTTTCTCTATAGCCGCCTGGAAACTATTAAGTGCCATAGGGGCTTCATGAATATCATAATAAGCTCTGCCCAACAGGTAATAGGCCAGCATCTTTTCATTAGGCGTACCGTAATCCTCAAAATAATCTACTAATGCTTGTGCCTCCGTAGTATTATAAAATACAGAGTCATCCTTGTTATATTCATTAAGTTGCTGCAAGCGTTTCTGCATGGTTGCATACTCCTTTCTGCCACAGCTTATCATGATTATCCATAAAAGAATGATATACAATAAATGCTTCATTAATTAGTTTTTTTTTGCAAATTTTGGCGACAAAGGTACAAAAAATCCCACAGATTGCAAAATATCTGTGGGATTTCTTTATTATAATAAGATTTCTGTACTTAATCAGAAGTAAATACCAAACGATACTGGCTGGAAGTTTACATCATTGGCATAGGTAGAGTTGAGGATAGTCATGGGCGAGAACTTACCATAGATGCTGAACCAGTTGTGGAAACTTACCTCGGCCATGATATCTACTGTGATGGGGCGCTGGTGAATCTTCTTGAATATTTGCTTATGTTTCTCTCCATCTGCATCCCAATAGCGGTTCTTGATACTGGCATAAGTATTGATGTTGAACACAGGACCAAGTCCGAAAGTGACCTGTTTGGTACGATACTTCCACATCACAGGAATGGTAAGACTAAACACCTTGATTCTTGAGAAATCGTTATCATAACCTGCAGGTAGGGCTTCTTCTGTGATGGTACCGTCATCAAGCTTTACAAACTTACTACGACCATCGATACGGAAATTGCGCCAATTAACGCCAAATCCTATTGAAAAACCGTTGTGCTTGCCATAACCATATTTCTCAATCTCTGCGATGGTCCACATGATTTCCCATGAGCTACCTACAGACTGGGGACCTTTATAATCAGCATTAGCTCCATAACAGAGACCAAAGCCTAAACGGCTACTTAAGTTTTTTTGTTTCAAAGGATAACCGGTGCCATGACTTTTACTTTTTACAAAGTCGAAACTCCAGGTTTCTTTATTGATGCTCTGCTCGCTCACGTAGTTAGAGTCTACCAACAGTATCTTACTCTCGTAGGTGTATTTATCTTCGCCTTCACGTCCATACACCTTTATCTTCTGGATAGAATCACCTGTGATGATTCGTACCTTCTTTGGTTTAAGGATGGTAAGTGTATCATTCTCTAAAACTTCGACTGCATTTGCTGTGGCTGATATAGCCAAGAGCAATAGAATAAATAGTTTTTTCATATCGTAATACCTTTTATTTGATTAATTCTCGTAATGTTTCTAGTGAATTGAGCGTACCTTCCATATAGATAACCGTAATCTCTTCTTTATTGCGCTTATAGCACAGGAAACGGTTCTGGTTTCCCTGCTTTGGAAGTTGCAACATAAACGTTTCTTTAGAATGACTCTTCTTGCTTGAGTAATTCTCTCCATAAGCAAAACCAGGATTCTTTTTGATATCGAGCTCTATCAGATCGTGAACACGATTTATCTCCTGCTTGTTGTTAGCCTTGAAACGTACACTCCTGAAAAAGGTGAGCTGATACTTTGAGAGCATCTTGCCTTTTACTCTCGTTTCTACCATCCTTTGGGTAGGGATGATTTTTCCCTCGAAGAGTGGCGACACATTTAGTCCACTCTGGGCTTGGGCAGTGCCAATCGTGATAAGCCACGTCATGATAATCATCAGAATTTGTTTCATATCGCTTTAATTTCTGAATAAATCGTTCAACTGTTGTTCTATCTCGTCTTGAGTATCGTCATCAGCAAGTTCTCCTAAAGAGTGTTTCATCTCGGCCATAACCGTCTGCTTGTCTGTGTACTTCTTACCATATATATAAGCTACACATTCATCGCTGGTTTCAAGCTTCGCAAAGTGTATTGCAGTCATCGAGATACCAACTACGACGCAAGCTGCTGCAAATATGGCTATCAGTCTGTTTCTTACTACCTTTCTGGCTCTGCTTAACGTTTTTCGAACTGCCACTTCTGTCGATCCTAATACCAGTGCTATCTCGCGCATCTCCATTCCTTGCAGATGTCGCATACGCAGAATGGTTCTTTGTGTTGATGGTAGCGAGTCGATAACTTTCAATAGCTGTTCTATCTGCTCGCCATCATCGCTGAAATCTGCTTCATCAGGAAGCTGAGCTATATCGATAGTATGGTGTTTCTTTCGCAATGCATCGATACAAAGGTTGCGTGTAACAATGCTGGCCATACCTGCAATAGGTAGAGTCAGTTGTTCGCGCATCAGCCAGAGCTTTACCATCGCATCTTGTGCGATGTCTTCAGCCTCGTCAGTATTGCCCATATACTTATGAGCTATACTAACCAGCTGTTTTCTAAGCTCTCCTGCTTGTTGTTGAAACGCCTCTGTTGTCATTCTTCTTTTTGCTTATTGCTTTTATCCTATATACGAACAATAATCAGATTTGTGACATCAAAGGAACACTTTTTTTCAGAGAATAAGATTTTTAGCAAAGTGCCAGATGATGATACCTGCTGTTACAGATACGTTCATAGAATGCTTGGTGCCAAACTGTGGTATCTCCAAACAACCATGAGATGCATCTATCACCTCCTGATGGACACCTTTTACCTCGTTACCCATCACTACAGCATACTTCTTATTATGAATAGGTTTAAAATTCTGAAGCATCGTTGAGCCATGAGCCTGTTCAACAGAATAGATCTCATAACCATCAGCTTTCAAAGCTTCGACTGCCTCGAGCGCTGTATCGAAGTACTTCCAGCTGACACTATCCTCAGCCCCAAGTGCCGTTTTGTGAATCTCAGCCATTGGTGGTGTGCTGGTAATACCACACAGATAGACCGCCTCGATGCGGAATGCATCGCCAGTACGGAACACACTACCCACATTATGCATCGAGCGCACATCATCCATCACCACAACCAGTGGTGTCTTCTTTGCTTCTTTGAACTCCTCAACTGTGAGGCGCTCCATTTCTATAGTACGTAACTTCTTCATTCTGCCTGCAAAATTACTACATAGAAAACAAACTACCAAATAATTGTGGAAAAACCTGTTGATAAGTATGTGGAAAACGATATTAATAACTTGTGGATTATACACCACACTGGCCGAAGTGTGGTTATCAACAGATTTATTAACTTAAAAAAATGCAGATTTCCACAAGTTTTTGCCGAAAAATAATATAAACTTATTAATTTTGCACCGAAATTAGAAATTGTGGATAAATATGCTTAGTGGTTCATTATCAGATAGAAAGAATTATCACTATATGTTTAAAAGTCGGAATTAGACTTGGATAAATAAATACGCAAGAAAATCATCAAAAAGTTATCAAGATATTCACGGCATATCATACAATTAATTCTATTTTTTAATAAAAGAATAAAAGAAAAAAATAAATATTATATGATGTTGACAACAGAGGAACTGAAGAAAGAAATTCGTAGAATGTGTGATGAGAAGGGTGCAATTATCCTGGCTCACTATTATACGATAGGTGATATTCAGGATATCGCCGACTTTGTAGGTGATTCATTGGCTTTGGCGCGTAAGGCAGCTGAGACTGATGCCAAGGTGATGGTGATGTGTGGTGTGCACTTCATGGCTGAAACCTGTAAGCTTCTGTCGCCTGATAAGATAGTGCTTTGTCCTGATACTGAAGCCGGATGTTCTTTAGCCGATAGTTGTAAGGCTGAAGACCTGAAGAAGTTCAAGGATGAGCATCCTGGCTATCAGGTTATCAGTTATGTAAACACGACAGCAGCTGTGAAAGCGCTGACTGATGTGGTGGTGACCAGTGGTAATGCCAAGAAGGTTGTTGATCAGTTGCCAAAGGATGCCAAACTGATATTTGGTCCTGATTATAACCTGGGTAATTATATTAATGAGGTAACAGGTCGACAGATGTTGCTTTGGAATGGTGGATGTCATGTGCATGAGCGTTTCTCTGTTTCAAAGATTCTGGAGCTGAAGAAACAATATCCTGATGCTGTGGTGATGGCACACTTGGAGTGTAAGGCGCCTGTATTGGCTGTAGCTGAGGTAAAGGGAAGTACGGCTACGATGCTGAACTATGCTCAGCAGAGCGACAAAAAGCAGTTTATAGTAGCTACAGAGGCAGGAATACTGCACGAGATGCAACGTACTTGTCCTAATAAGGAATTTATCCCTGTACCTCCAGAAATCAGCGAGAGTGGCTTGGAATGCAGTTGTAATGAGTGTAATTATATGAAGTTGAATACACTCGAAAAAGTATATAACTGCTTGAAGACGATGAGTCCTCAGATTGAGATTGATCCTGAGATTGCAAAAGAAGCTGTTAAGCCTATATACAGAATGCTGGAGTTGAGTTAATCACTCCAGCTTTTTAATTGATAACTGCTATCTTACCAACTGTTCCTTTCTTGCCATCAGATGTTGCTGTAATAACCATATAAACACCGCTGGCTACACGTTTACCTTGTTTATTACAGCCATCCCAGTTAAACATTCCTCCGTTGCTACGTCCTTCGGCTACTATAGTTCCACTGGCTGTTGTTATCTTAACATCAGCATCGTAGCTTAATCCTGTAATAGTTACCATTCCTGTGAAATCAGGCGTAACTGGATTAGGATAGATATTTATACCATCTTTTGTCATTTCAGGTGTTGGATCTACTGCATTACTCTGATAAGAGCATAGTCCGTTATCAGAGAGGAAGTAAACCTCGCCTGTCATATTATTTATTGATATAGATGATACATTATTATATAGCAGATTTGAGTTTTCGGTAGTGAAGTTTTCTTCTTGTACTATATTATCGGCACTCATAAGAAATACGCCAGCGCCATTTGTACCAAACCATTTTCGGTTTCCTCCATCTATGGCTATACAACTTATATTGACACCATTCAGCAGATAGTCGGCATAGTTAGTTCCATCGTTACGGGGAACTTTAACTTGATAGAATGTAACATTATTTTGTCCTACATCTGACTTCTGAATCATAAATGGTCCTACATCAGTTCCTACCCACATATTACCTTCTTTATCTTCAGTAATGCAGCTCACTGAGTAAACCTGATATTTCACATCGTCCTGGTTTATTATCTGGTCGTATTTCAGAAGTATGTCATGATCCATATCGTAACAGAATACTGCTGGATTTTGCCAGAAGTTGTTAACAAACCAGAGTAATCCGCGACTATCTATCATCATTTTAGATAAGCCTGATAATGTGATAGAATTGTTATCGGTTAATAATGCATGATGATGGTTTATCCATTGTTTATCGGCAGTATATTCCAACAGACTAACACCATTGCCAAGACTATTGAGTAGCCACAGATTGCCTTTAGAATCGAACTTTAATCCTAAAATGAGTACATAGTCGTTTCCAAGTTGCTTACCTCTGTCATTGGCTCCCATGAGTATGCTGTTATCAGCATTATAATAGGTAACAAGTTTCCCATTCTTAAATTCATATAATCCACATCGGCCACCTACAAATACATGTTCTGGGTCGTTAGGATCGGCATCTATACAGCAGTTGTCAACATAACCATATCCAGTAATCTCACTTATTTGTTCCTCATATAGCGTCCAGTTGTTGCCATCATACTCTTGAATGGTTCCTGGAATCGCATTATCAGGCATTGCAGGCAGGAAAAAGCCTCCTGTATTGGTATATGTTTCTGATATCTCAGCTTTCTGCATGTTTACCTTTATAATGGCGAAGCTTGTGGTAAGGTAAGCATATTCACCCTCTACAGAAATACCCGTGATGGTTTTATCTTCTGTAATAGCTTTGTTGTATAATGCTGAGATATTATAGATATTACCATCGGTATCAATAAGGTCGATGTTTGAGTCTTCGTATACAGCTATCAGTCGTTTGGCTTTCTGGCTCCAAGCTATATAAGTAATGTGTGTATCGCTAAGACCATTAACCTTGTCAAAGGTAATAATACTCTGGTCGCTGAGATTATACAGATAAAGATCGTTTGAAGCCAGAACAAACAGGTTATCGTTGGCCTTGCATATACTCTGTATGTCGTGATATGCAAGATAGTTGCGCCAAGTACCTACTTGTGCCATTGCCAAGAAACAATAGCAAAGTGACAGTACTATGGCCAACAACTTCTTCATATTACATCTTTAACAGATATTCAGCAAGTTTCTGAACAGCTTTTGCTCTGTGACTGATATGATTCTTGATATCAACACCAAGCTCGGCAAACGTCTGATTATGTCCTTCAGGCATAAAGATAGGATCATAGCCGAATCCTTCGCCACCTCGCTTCTCATGGGTGATGGTACCATTGACAATACCATCGAAGGTGGTTACCTTACCATCAATGATAAGTGCGATAACGGTGCGGAAACGGGCCTTTCTGTTGTCCTTACCCTCAAGCTCTGACAGTAGTTTCTTCATATTGGCTTCAGAGTCGTGACCCTCACCACCAGCATATCTGGCGCTGTAAACACCAGGTGCGCCACCAAGTGCTTCAACCTCAAGACCTGTATCATCAGCAAAGCAGTTTACGTGATATCTGTCGTAAATCCACTGAGCCTTAATCAGCGCATTATCCTTCAGTGTTTGTCCCTTCTCTGGAATATCGTCTTTACAACCTATTTCAGCAAGCGACATCACCTGGAATCTGTTACCAAGAATCTTTCTTACTTCAGTAAGTTTATTCAGGTTGTTGGTGGCAAATACTATTTTCACTTTCTTCGTATCTTTTTTGATTTTTACTTTCATCTCATCAAATCCTTCGCCATAAACACCGATAACGCTCGACTGCGATACGAAGGCGTTAGGGTCGATCATTTTGATGAGTCGGAACATGTTTACGCTCTCGTTTTTCTTAGCCAGAATACAGAGCACCTTCATCTCTTTACCAGTATACCATCCATGTCCATCCAGAATGGTTACACCGTGCCCCATTTGTGTACCAATAGCATTGGCTATCTCCTGCCATTTGCGCGAGAAGATAAAGAACTGTACCGACTGTCGGCGAGCATTCATCACATAGTCGAGCACGTAGTTCTCCATCGCCATCACACAGAATCCGAACATCACCTTATGTGCTCTCTCTATGTAGGTACCAAACTGTGGGAAGAACATACAAGAGCCAATGATACAGAAGTCGGCTGCTATAAGCACAGAACCAAGCGATACGTTGTGATACTTGTTTACTGATGCTGCGATGATATCAGTACCACCTGTAGAACCATTGTTCAGGAATACCAAAGCCAATGCTATACCAGTAATAACACAGCCTATAATCATCGACATAAAGTCCTGACCTTCGCCCATAAGTTTTAATGGAAGTCCATTATCCTGTTTGGGCAGAATGTCCTGTGCAAACTTAAGCATAAAATAGAGCGTAAAGATTGCGAATATAGTCTTCATCAGGAACTTATATCCCAATATCTTCAGCGCTACAACCAATAGTAAACCATTGATGATGATGTATGTATTCTCGATGTGGAACCCTGTGGCATAGTAGATGATGGCCGAAAGACCTGTAACACCTCCAGCCACAATCTGGTATGGCATCAGGAATACTGTGAATGCAATGGTATACAAAAGAAGGCCAAAGGCTATAAACATATAGTCTCTGACCTCGTTAAGTATCATTTTATGATCTATTGTCATTACTTCTTCAGAACAATGTTCACCATACGCTTAGGGACGATGATAACCTTTGCTATCTGGAAGCCTTCGAGATATTTCTTTGCTTTTTCATCGGCAAGTACTGCCTCCTCGATGGTTTTGTTGTCAGCATCAGCAGGGAATTCCATCTCCAGACGGGTCTTACCGTTGAAGGCGATACCCAGCTTAACAGAACTCTCCTTAAGATACTCTTCATTAAATGCTGGCCACTGTGAGTCGCATACGCTACCCTGCTCGTCAAGCATCTCCCACAGCTCCTCAGCGATGTGTGGAGCAAATGGAGCAATGAGGATGACGAGTGTCTTCAGCATCTCCTTGTTCTTGCACTTCTGCTGTGAGAGTTCGTTCACGCAAATCATGAATGCAGAGATAGAAGTGTTATAGCTGAACTCCTCGATGTCGCCAGAAACCTTCTTGATCAGTTTGTGTACGCTCTTGAGGTTCTCTGGGGTAGCCTCGCCCTCATCGAAACCATTCTGGAAGAGGTTCCAGAACTTCTTCAGGAAGCGGTGGCAGCCATCGATACCATTGGTATCCCAAGGCTTACTCTGCTCAACAGGACCCAGGAACATCTCATAGAGGCGCAGGGTGTCGGCACCATACTTCTCTACAATCATATCGGGGTTAACCACGTTGAACATCGACTTCGACATCTTCTCGATAGCCCAGCCGCACTTGTACTGGCCGTTCTCGAGAATGAACTCAGCATTCTGATAGTCAGGGCGCCAAGCCTTGAAGGCCTCGATGTCGAGTACATCAGCTGATACGATATTTACATCTACGTGGATAGGCGTAACGGTGTACTTATCCTTAAGTCCGAAGCTTACGAACTTACCCTTATCAGCACCCTCGTCCTCGATACGATAAACAAAGTTAGAGCGACCCTGAATCATACCCTGATTAACCAACTTCTTGAATGGCTCATCCTCGCAGCTGTAACCTGAATCGAAGAGGAACTTATTCCAGAAACGGCTGTAGATAAGGTGACCAGTAGCGTGCTCAGTACCACCTACATAGAGGTCAACATTACGCCAGTACTCGTCAATGTCCTTGTCTACCAAAGCCTTCTCGTTCTTTGGATCCATATAGCGCAGATAGTAAGCACTCGATCCAGCGAAACCAGGCATGGTGTTCAGCTCGAGTGGGAATACTGTCTTGTTATCGATTTCGTCTTTCGATACCACCTTGTCAGTCTTAGTGTCCCAAGCCCACATCTTAGCGCGACCCAATGGTGGCTCACCTGTTTCTGTTGGCTTGTACTCGTCAATCTCAGGAAGCTCCAGAGGCAGGCACTCCTTTGGAATCATATAAGGCATATCATCCTTGTAGTAAACAGGGAATGGCTCACCCCAATAGCGCTGACGAGAGAAGATAGCATCGCGCAGACGGTAGTTAACCTTTACACGACCCAAGCCCTGCTCAGTTACATACTTCTTGGTGGCAGCGATAGCCTCCTTAACGGTGAGACCATTCAGGCTGAACTTAGCTGATGAAGAGTTGCATACTATACCCTCCTTGGCATCGTAGCTCTCTTCAGATACATCAGCACCCTCAATCAGTGGGATGATAGGCAGGTTGAAGTGCTTGGCAAAGGCGTAGTCACGACTGTCGTGGGCAGGTACAGCCATAATGGCACCAGTACCATAACCAGCCAATACATATTCTGCAATCCAGATGGGGATTTTCTCGTCTGTAAATGGGTTGATGGCATAGCTACCAGAGAATACACCAGTAACCTTGTGGTCCATCTGGCGATCGCGCTCTGTGCGCTTCTTCACGTAGTCCAGATACTTGTCTACTTCAGCCTTCTGCTCTGGTGTAGTCAGCTCTGCTACGAGGTCGCTCTCAGGAGCCAGCACCATGAAGGTTACACCAAACATAGTATCAGCACGAGTGGTGAAGATGGTGAAGTGCTTATCAGAGTCGGCTACGTTGAATTCTACCTCAGTACCCTCAGAACGACCAATCCAGTTGCGCTGAGTCTCCTTCAGAGAGTCGGTCCAATCGATATCCTCCAGACCGTCAAGTAGGCGCTGAGCATAAGCAGATACACGCAGACACCACTGGCGCATCTTCTTCTGAACTACTGGATAGCCACCACGAACGGATACACCATCCACTACCTCATCGTTAGCCAGTACGGTTCCAAGTTTTGGACACCAGTTTACCATCGTATCAGCCAGATAAGCTATACGATAGTTCATCAGCACCTCTTGCTTCTTCTTTTCAGAGAATCCGGCCCACTCGGCAGCTGTAAAGTGCAGTTCCTCAGTACCTAGAGCGTGGCAGTCTTCAGTACCCATCAGCTCAAAGTGCTCAATCAGCTTGATGGTTGGCTGAGCCTTGTGCGATGAAGTAGAGAAGTAGCTCTTGAACATGCGCTGGAAAGCCCACTGGGTCCACTTATAGTAGATAGGATCGCAAGTACGAACCTCGCGCTCCCAGTCGAAGCAGAAACCAATCTTATCCAGCTGACTGCGATAACGGTTGATGTTCTCAACAGTTGTCTTTTCTGGGTGCTGACCCGTCTGGATAGCATACTGCTCAGCGGGCAGTCCGTAAGCATCATATCCCATTGGGTTCAGCACATTGTAGCCCTGCTGGCGCTTATAGCGGGCGTAGATATCACTGGCGATATAGCCAAGTGGGTGACCTACGTGCAGACCTGCTCCTGATGGATAAGGGAACATGTTGAGCACATAGAATTTCTTCTTGTTCTTGTCCTCTACAACGCGGTAGGTTCCATTCTCAACCCATCGCTTTTGCCATTTCTGTTCGATGTCTCTGAAATTGTAATCCATTGTATCTTTGTTATTTTATTGTTTCCGTACATTATAAATGTGGGTGCAAAGATAGTGTAATTTCAGCAGAACACCAAAAGAAAAACCCAAAAATTATATACTACAGTATATATTCAATGAATAAATATCCTAAACTAACAACTATTATCAAAAGTAAAGCTCCTGCAGATATAAGGATTGCAAAAGATGCAACTACCTTGAATAGCGTTTTAAGATAGCTATAGCCGAATAGTTGTGTAAGTGGTATAATGCTTAATGCGTAGGCCACACGTTTTACAGAAACATTACCAGGCAGGAAGAAACCTCCTATGATATTTATAATTGTCATCATATTTGTAATATATACCATTGCTACAAATAATTCTGAATAGCGTATATCAGGAATTTTTTTGTTTTTTCGGAATAATAGGTACATAGGACCAGACAGAACCAAAAGCAGTAGGAATTGTACTATCGTCTGATTATTGTCAAGCCAGCTTACAAATTTATCAATTTTATCAAGAATTTTTAATTCTAATTTCTTCTCGTTCAAACGAATAGTGTTATCATCCTCACCTTTTTGAATAGGGATGAGTTTGCCGTTTATGTTGATGGTGTCATTGTTTGCAACTTCTTCAAAGATATTTTTGCTGTCTTTATCATTTAAAGCTTGATCAGGTTCTTTTGAAACATCTTCCGTGGTAGTGGTAAAGGTTTTGTTTAGGGTGTTCGTCATCCTGATATTTAAACCAGAATCAACCAAAACAGAAAGGGTGATAACCAGGAAGAACATCTTGAACGGAGGAAAATAAGCCATCTGCATGCCGCTCAGATAGTCGCGAATCATATAGCCTGGGCGCAGCAGCAAGTCGCGAATGGTGCGGAACATACCACGATTACCCAACCCCCAGACATCCAGAAATGTCAGGAAAGCCGTTTTGAACGAATAACGACCTATGGTAGACTTCTGTCCGCATCGTGGACAATAGTTGCCATGAAACTCTGTGTGGCAAGTGGCACATTCATGCTTCTCCGTTGTAAACTGTGCTACCTCGTATGGTTTTACCTGCCACTCCTTAAATCTTTCGTACTTCTCTTTTATTTGTTCCATTACGACTGCAAAGATAGCTAAAAGAAATGATTAACGCAACACTTTCTGTTATTTTTCCTAAATTATTTGGAAATATGAGAATATTGTTATATCTTTGTGGCTTGAAACGAAATTCATTACTTTATAAACTCTTATTTAATATGAACAACGTACCTAAAATTAAAGTTGGAATCGTCGCCGTATCTCGCGACTGTTTCCCAGAGTCATTAGCTGTTAATCGCCGTAAGGCCGTTATCGCTGCGTATGAAAAGAAGTTCGGTAAGGACGGTATCTACGAGTGTCCTATCTGTATTGTAGAGAGCGAAATCCACATGCAGCAGGCCCTCGAGGATATCAATAAGGCTGGATGTAACGCACTCTGTGTATATCTTGGCAACTTCGGTCCTGAGATTTCTGAGACTATGCTTGCTAAATACTTCAATGGTCCTGCTATGTTCTGCGCTGCTGCTGAGGAGACTCAGAACGACCTGATTGATGGTCGTGGCGACGCTTACTGTGGTATGCTGAATGCCAGCCACGCTCTCTCTCTGCGTAAGACTCGTGCTTACATTCCAGAGGAGCCTGTTGGTGATGCTGACCACTGCGCTGAGCTCATCCACGAGTTCCTGCCCATCGCTCGCGCTATCGTAGGTCTGCAGAATCTGAAGATTATCAGCTTCGGTCCTCGTCCAAATAACTTCCTGGCTTGTAACGCTCCTATCCGTGCCCTGTATGATCTCGACGTTGAAATCGAGGAGAACTCAGAGCTCGACCTGCTCGAGTCGTTCCAGAAGCACCAGGGCGATCCACGTATCGACGATGTAGTTAAGGATATGGCTAATGAGCTGGGTGCTGGCAACAAGATTCCTTCTGTTCTGCCTAAGCTCGCTCAGTATGAGCTCACTCTGACCGACTGGATCGAGGGTCACAAGGGCTGCCGTCAGTTCGTATCACTTACCACCAAGTGCTGGCCTGCTTTCCAGACCATGTTTGGTTTCGTTCCTTGCTACGTAAACAGCCGTCTCACCAGCCGCGGTATCCCCGTTAGCTGCGAGGTTGATATCTACGGAACACTGTCTGAGTTCATCGGTACCTGCATCACAGAGGATGCCGTTACACTGCTCGACATCAACAACACCGTTCCTAACGATATGTACGAGGAGAGCATCAAGGGCAAGAAGTTCCTGTGCGACGAGTACACAGACAAGGAGATCTTCATGGGCTTCCACTGTGGTAACACCGCTTCTTCTAAGGTTTGCAACTGCAGCATGTGCTTCCAGCGTATCATGGCACGCGCTCTGCCTGTAGAGGTAACAAACGGTACTCTCGAGGGCGACATCAAGCCAGGTAAGGCTACTATCTATCGTCTGCAGAGCACAGCCGACACCAAGCTCCGCGCTTACATCGCTCAGGGCGAGGTTATTCCTGTAGCTACACGCTCATTCGGTTCTATCGGTATCTTCGGTGTTAAGAACATGAGCCGCTTCTATCGTCACGTGCTCATCGAGAAGCACTACCCACACCACTGCGCTGTGATGTTCGATCACGCTGGTAAGTACCTGTGGGAGGTTCTCAAGTACATGGGTATCCCCGTTGAGGAAATCGACTACAACTTCCCTAAGGGCGATTACTACCCAACAGAGAATCCATTCGCATAAGTCGAAAGATCATCTCAATAAAAGAGCCGCAATCCTTACGAGGGTTGCGGCTTATATTATTTTGTAATAGATTCAATTACAGTCCGAACTTATAACCAATAGTGAATTGGAATACGCTGTTCTTGGTACCTTCTCCGCCAGTGATAGACAAAATATTAGTTAAGCCTGCATTATATCGGAGGTCTAACTGAACGTTACTGAAATCATACGAGATGCCAATGGGAATCGAGAAATCTACCTTATTGATCGTTACATCCATTCCTGCTGCTTCGTACGACTCCTTCAGTCCTACTTCAGCTGATGCACCATTAGCGCTGACCTTAACCTTGTCGTTAATCAGAAATCCAGGCTGCAATCCAACTTTTACCGACAGATTATCAGTTACACGACAGGCGGCAATTATGGGCACGTTGATGTAGTCCATCTTAATAGTGGCATCAATGCCTTGAACATTGCCTTTGCATCCTTGCTGAGAATACATGGCACCAAACGACAGCGCCACCTTGGGCGAAACCACATAGCCGAATTCTCCGCCTATTGTAAAGGCAGGACGAGTTTTGGCGTCGTTATCATTCGTCATTGTAGCGAGGTTTAGACCAGCTTTTGGCATGAAACTCCAATCACCCACTCCATTCTGTGCAAAAGTGCACAATGAGGTTGACATCAAGACAACCATTGATAAAATTTTCTTTTTCATTTATAGCTTTTAAAGTAATTAATATGTTTATAAAATACTTGATTCATACATTTGCTGCTGCAAAAGTAACCAATAATTTCAAAAAATAACTAAAGTGAATATCAAAATTAAGTTAATTTACGCTTTTGTTATAATAGATTGGGGCTTCTTATTCGAAGTCCCAATCTGTTTTGTAGTTAATTCATAAGTTGAAGGGCCATTTATCTATGCCCAGTACCATGGCAAGAGCGACAACGGCCATTACCACAACCACAACGAGCCTTATTATTCGATGTATGAGACACCTGATACCATCCTGTTCCATTGCAATTCAGACAAGTACCAGTACCGCGGCAGGCAGGACAACGCTGAGGCGTTGACTGTCTCGGTGTAACGTTAGAACCACTTCCAGAGGGATAACCACTGGTACTACCATCATTAAAAAAAGTGTTACCATTGTATCCGTTATTACTACCACCGCCAGAATAACCGGAAGCCGCCCTCTCACTAATCCTTTGCTGGACTTTGCTTTCGTTGGTTGCTTTAAAATAACTCATACCCGAGCTATTTCCTATACCAACTGTACCGTTACTGAACACTATGAGATAAAATTGCTTATTGATGTACTCTGTTCCATTGACTAAATCATTACTTGCCATGTAAAATACACTATGGCCAGAGTTGTTTTTCCCAGCGTATTTATATTTTATGCGAAGATTCTTTAAAGGGTATTCAAATGTATTAATGTATTGACCAACTTGTCCCATGTATTTCAGGAAACTAGCGTCAGCCCTCTCACTTTCCGGATAGTCAGTCTGGTTACCACTATTGTCCCTATAAGCAAATTGTTCATACAAATGAGCGTCATCAGGATCGCAAACTCCATTTCTGATTCTCGCTTCCTCAAAAGTCTCATAACGCTGCTGGGGAATACTTTGTGGTGTTACTTGTCTCACCCAACTACCTGACGGATACATCTGAGAATTTGCATTCTGAGTGATAAAGGAGAAAATCGTCACAAGGATAAATAGATTCTTTTTCATAAGCCGTTTTTTTTAGTGTTGTTGATTGATTTGACTTTACCTTTCTCCTGTTACTTCTTTTACAAAAGCCTTTGAGAAGCCTGCGGTTCTAGAGTAATAAAGGGGCATTGCATATGAGTTGAAACCTTCATTAGCAATAAACAACTGGCTGATATAAAGGTCTGCCATAAGGTTGACAGTCTGTTGCATACTTTCGTCATAACCATATGTAATAAATGAAGAAAGAATGGGTGACTTATTTACGGGTAGATCAAAACATTCACCAAAATAAACTACTGGGGTCCTTCCAACAATGTTCCAACTCTTAAAATCTCTTTGCTTATCATTATATAAATACTGCATCGAGAACAAATTGATTTGATGTTGGTATTCATCAGTCAAACGCTGAGGGTCAAGATTAATGGTAGATCGAGGTGGCACGGAAACAATTCGCTGTGAATAGGTAACGTGAGTTGTCTCAGTAGTATTACCACCTCCTACATTCACACCATTGGCCAATGTTCCAAGAGCACCACCTACACCAAGAGCCCCTGCCACAGCACCCATATTTACACTTGCTCCTGTGCTGCTACCTTTCGATACGGATGTGGCTGATGGCACATAGTAAGGTTGCGACACACCAGCTTGAGCAAGAAACGTGTTGCCTAAATCTACATAGATAACACGATTTGTCTTATTAGTGAGAGAGACGCCAAGTCCTTGAATGCCAGACCACCACCCTTTGGGCTTGCGTTTGTCGGTAGTTTCTTTTATGTCAACGATTTTTGTTCCTCCATTCGAACTTGTATAAAATTCAACCATATAATACCTAACAGACAAATCAACATTTTCCAAGATTGATCCTGGGGCAAATGCATATTTGTATACAAAATAACCACCATTTGAGAATTTCAATTCCTTACCCTCATCTTTACCATCATATGGTATCTTTCGTGAATTAAAATTAGCTATTGTTTGAGCATTTTTAGCCAACAATTCCTCGGTCATCGTTTTTCCATCAGCCACAACACTGGCTTGTTGAGACTCAGAGACGGCAGATGATGAAGATTGTGCATAGCTATTATTCATTACGGCTACAGGAGCTGGATTAGCTTCTTGCTGAGATACTGGTGGGGCTGTAAACACAGTACTTGTACCGTCGGAATTGCGAATCATAAATATTTCAGACTTTGCCTTAGTCTCAACAGGCGCTTTCTTCTTGTCTTTAAGCTTATACGTTACGGCATCCTTACCGATAGACACTTCATAGATGGGGAAAATTTTGAAATCATTGGTGAACATCACGTTGTCCTTCTTGTCAAATTTCACCACAGGCGAGGTCATCTGGTTGCCCTCCTCGTCGAAAAAGATGTTGTTGCCTTTTTCCTTCATAATCATATACACAGAACTCGTAGCAGCAGTACGTTGGCGTTTCTTTTTCGAAAGATCAACATAAGTTACTTCCTGAGTACTGATTCTTACAATCTTCACAGGTGTAATAACTCCGTCACGAGTTATTAGCATGTCATCGTCTCCAGCAAATACATTTGCCGAAATAAACAATGAGACAATCATTAGTAATAGTTTCTGTTTCATATACACTTAGGGTTAATAATACATTACTTTCTCGCTTATCCTGCACACAGGCTTTCGCATTGCCTAGCCAAGGATAAACAACTCGAGTTAGCCCACGCCGTGATATATAGTAGAGGTACTATACACCCAACGCAGACGTTTCGGTTGCGTATCTTCTTGGCTTGATGAACTTGCGAGATTCGTGTGCCGAAGATAACGTCCGTAAACGTCCTTATTTCAATATGTCTGACCCTCAAAAAACCTTACGGGCTAATTGGAATCGGTGCAAATATAGGAAAAAACCAAATAACATCCAAATGTTTTGCCAAAAATCTTCTAATATTAGGAAAGAATAGAAGGATAATATATATGTACGTGGGGTAGAGCCTATTGGCTCTATGCATTCATGTAAAAGTTTGCAAACCCTCACACCCTCCCGTTTTGCTTCGGAACCCGTATATATACTAGGGATGAAGAACGGGAGGGTTTGTATGGAACCCTCCCGTAATGGGTCCCTAAAACCCTCCCGTTTTTACTCATGCAGCTTTCTTTGGTATTGCTTTATAATGGGCCACATGCGAGTGCTCTGTCTTCTCAAAGCCTAACTCTGTCATAGCTCGTCCCAAAATGGCTTTTGTGCTGAGATTGGTTTTTACTGAGGGAAACTCATTACGAATAACCTTCAGCAAATCTTCTGTTCCCAGAGGTTTGGCCTTCTCACCCTCCTTAGGCTTGCGGAAGCACATCTTCACCATTTCGCCCATATCAGTCTGAGCCATATAATTAAGGTTCAACTCCTGTATACGGGCCACCTGCTCGTTATTAAACCAATAAGGTGCCTTCAGCTCTACAAGCTCGTACATAACCTGAGCATACAGCTGCTCGTAGTCTATCTCGCCCGTATTGTCGATAAACTGACCTTCAGGTACTGTCATACAGATGAATCGTCGACTACCTGTTACATCCGTCAGAGGATGTGGATTGTTTGTAGTAGCCACAAACGATGCATAGCGATGCAGCACCTGCTGAGTCTTGCCATAGATGGGGCGATAGTTCATCACACTAACAGAGAGCAGCTGTTTCAGGATGGTCTGCTGACGAGATGTAAGGCTGTCCATCTCGTCAATGTTCACAAAGAGGTTGTTCGTCAGAGTCATGTTCTTATCATTCTGATTCGATGTGTTCAGATGATCCATGAAATACTGTCGGAACTGTGGAGGGAGCAAGCGGGTAAAGAATGTGGTCTTTCCGCATCCCTGACCACCGATAAGCGTAGGAACACATTCGTTTCCGTGAAGCATATCCATCTTACGCCAATGAGCTACAGCAGAACGTATCCAGACACACAGAAAAGCCAACTGCTCTGATGAGATGCCTGGAATCCTGCTGAACAGCTTTGCCACATGGTTCTGACCGTCCCACTTTGGCAGGTTCTCAAGATACTCGCGGATAGGGTCGTAGAGGGGCACCTCTTCAGAGTCAACATACTCACAGATTTCTGTTTTAGGACTGCCCTTGGTAATCTGCTCACTACGAGCTTTAAGCACGATACTGTTAATAGCCTTTTCTGTCAAAGGTCGCCACATCTGCTGACCATCGGAAGTTTCTTCCTTCAGATTCAAAAATTCTACCTTACCGTTAAGCACGTTAAAACGGAACTGGTAGTTCTCATTAAGAAACTCAATAACTGCGAGAGTTCCCTCAAGCGAGTCGTTTACCGTCTCGCCATTGATAACAAAGTTTTTTTTCATTATAACTATAATTTTAATGTTAATATATTCGGTTCATGAATTGAGTGGCATATCTCATGGCACTGTTTTTCAAAAGCGACTGCAAAGATACAAAATTTTTAAGCGTTTTCCAAATATTCTGGCAACTTTTCTTTAATTATTTTTCGGTTTTAACAATTCATTTTTTACATTTTTATGGCTCGAAGTTATCCCCTAAAGGGGATAAAAAATATTCCCAGTGTGGGAATGTTTTATTCCCAACTTGGGAACATTTTATTCCCAGTATGGGAATATTTTTTATCAATTGTAGTTTAACGATTTTAGTTGACTACTTGGAGCCTTATTTGCGATAAGGGTTGACCCTGGTTAAACATTATTTTTAATTCATGTTGACTCGACTTTACGTTAGTCATAATTTGGGTTTACATCATTATCTGCCGCAAAAGTACATATTTTATTTTATGCAACCAAA
>ONAK01000059.1 GCA_900315765.1 uncultured Prevotella sp.
CATTGCAACCTATCTGTGCCTTCTTTCCTGTAATTTGACAAATCTTAGACATTTCTATCTACTTTTTACTTGTGATTTACACTTACTTATTCCAAACAGCGTGCAAAATTACACAATTTTATTGAGATTCAGATAATTACACGACCGGAAAATTTAATTATTAATGTTTTTTAACCTTCTCGGGTAGGTCTTGGGGCATCTTCTTCCTTCAAAAAGTCCAAAAACAGTTCCATCGCGCGGTTTGTTGCGATAGCCAGATTGATATCTCTACCATGATCCTCGTCAACCTTCAAAGTCACCACGTATTCTGGGCTTCCACAAGCCAGCCAGATGGTACCAACGGGTATCTCTTTTGTACCTCCAGTGGGGCCGGCAAAACCAGTTGCAGCAATAGCATAATTTGTATTAAGGGCCTTACATGCTCCCTTCACCATAGCTATCGCAACTTCCTCACACACAGCTGTTTTCTCTTCCAGCACCTGATGATCTACACCCAGAAGATTTTCTTTAATCTCGTTGACATATGAGATGATTCCACCTTTGAAATACTTAGAAGCACCAGGTACAGATATAATAGCCTCGGCTATGCGTCCACCAGTACAACTTTCAGCAGTGCCAACTGTCTTCTCTGTTTCCCAGAGAATCTCGCTCACCTCTCTACTTGTAATTTTACTTTCAAAATCCATATTTCGTCAATTCTTCAACTTTATTTAAATGTTACTTTACTGAATGCTGGGGCGCTGATGTCGCAGAACTCCTTGTCCAGATACTTATAATAGCCCACAATACCAATCATGGCTGCATTATCGGTGGTATAGCTGAACTTCGGGATGTAAATAGTCCATCCGTAGCGTTTCTCAGCATCATAGAAAGCATTGCGCAATCCATTATTGGCACTCACACCACCAGCCACAGCCACATGCTTGATACCAGTTTGTTTTACAGCTTTCTTGAGTTTCTTCATCAGGATATCCACAATCGTCCACTCAAGCGAGGCTGCGATATCTTCCTTATGCTTCTCGATGAAGTCGGGATCATCGGCCACCCATTTCTGCATGGAATACAGGAACGATGTCTTCAGACCCGAGAAACTGTAGTCGAGCCCTGGGATATTAGGCTCAGCAAACTGATAAGCCTTAGGATTACCCTGACGAGCCAGACGGTCGATAATCGGACCACCGGGATAACCCAGTCCCATCACTTTCGAACATTTGTCGATAGCCTCACCTGCGGCGTCGTCGATGGTCTGCCCAAGTACCTCCATATCGTTGTAGGCATTCACCTTAACTATCTGAGAGTTTCCTCCAGATACCAACAGACACAGGAATGGTAATGGTGGCTGATGCTGATCGTCTTCGCTCTCCTTGATAAAATGCGCCATCACATGTCCCTGCAGATGGTTCACATCAATCATAGGAATACCCAGCGAACGGGCAAATCCTTTGGCGAAACTAACGCCAACCAGCAATGATCCCATCAGTCCGGGACCACGGGTAAAAGCGATTGCCGTCAATTGTTCCTTAGTGATTCCAGCCTTCTTGATGGCCTGATCAACAACAGGAACAACATTCTGCTGGTGGGCTCTTGATGCCAACTCTGGCACTACCCCACCATACGCCTCGTGTACAGCCTGCGATGCCGTTACGTTCGACAGCAGGATACCATTCTTCAGCACTGCAGCCGATGTATCATCACAACTCGACTCTATACCTAATATATATATATCCGGCATTATTTTATTTTTTATTATTTTATTCTTTTATTCTTAGTACGTCAGTACTTCCACCCCATGATCCGTCATCACCAAAGTATGTTCCCACTGGGCACTTGGCTGTTCGTCTTCCGAGATAACTTCCCATCCGTATGGGTCGTCGGCATCGATAAACACCTTCCAGGTACCCATATTAATCATGGGCTCGATGGTAAACACCATACCAGGCACCAGCAGCATACCTGTGCCGCGATGACCATAGTGGTTCACGTCGGGCTCCTCGTGGAATTTCAGTCCCACACCATGTCCTGCCAAATCGCGAACGATGCCGTAGCCGTACTTCTTACAGTGCTTCTCGATGGCATGACCGATATCTCCCACAAAGCTATAGGGCTTAGCAGCCTCCATACCAATCTCCAGGCACTCTTTGGCCACACGCACCAGCTGTTCCTTCTCGGGCGTTGTCTTGCCGATGATGAACATACGACTGGCGTCGGCATAATAGCCGTCAAGGATAGTGGTAAAATCAACGTTGATGATGTCGCCCTCTTCGAGCACATCTTCCTCTTTTGGGATACCATGACACACCACCTCGTTGATGGAGGTGCATACGCTCATGGGGAATCCTTCGTAGTTCAAGCAGGCAGGGATGCCTCCATTCTCTTCGCACACGCGGCGGCATATCTGATCAATCTCCAGTGTGTTCATGCCGGCATGTATCTCGTTGGCCACTGCGTCGAGCACAGCGGTATTCACAACACCCGCCTTGCGGATGCCTTCTATCTGTTCAGGGGTTTTAATTAATTCACGTGTTGGCACCAATTTGCCTTTATTCTCCCAATACATGATGGTTTTATCCATCTCCGTGGGCTCCTGTCCTGGCAGGCAATGCCATCTTTTCTTTTTATTAAAAGCACTCATTTCACCTTACTTATATATATAATCGGGTGCAAAGGTACTGCAAATTACGCGAATAACCAAATGAAAATACTTTTTTCTTGTTTTTACTTGCACGCTAACTACATTTATTATACAAATGAAAAGTTAGAGGTGAGAATCTCATTTCTCACCTCTAACCTCTAACTTCTCACTTCAAAATATTACTTGATGCGGTGGCGGGGGCGGTCGATGATCAGGCTATCGGTAGCGTCTTCAATGCCGCGGGTGCGATAGCTGCGCCAGCTGTAGTCGGTCTCGTAACGGCGTGATACGTAACGCATATCGAAGTTTACTGTGCTGTAACCGTCATAGAACTCACCACGGAAGTGATTGCCAGTCAGCGTATAGTGTCGGATTTCAACATCCCAGTTATCTTCAACAAAGTGAATATAGATGGTGCCGTATTTTACATACCACTCTATATGAGTTGGGTTATAATAGCCATCAGCATAGTAGTCAACCCACAGTCCGGTTCCATCAGAATAGGTATAAGGATCCTTGAGGAAAGTGATTTCTGATTCTACATAACTCATTCCGTGATAATCCTCGATAGTCATATCACCGCGCCATGTACCTTCGAGTGTATTGGCGATTTCCTCGTCAGTTTCGCATGATGTGAGCGACAGTGTCATCATTGCCATCATGGCCATCATCAGTGTTGTGTATAACTTCTTCATAACTATACCCTTTCTATTATTATTTGTTCGACATTCGATGAATTAATTTTCTTGTTGCAAAGTTAAGTAATTCATTCAGCCCTCACAAAGGAAATTCCATAAACTGCGATGGGGATTTCCCTAAAGTAGAGAGGAAAGTTGGTTAAAGTCCATATTCCGATAGTCGGAAATCTGGATGTCGGACAGTTCACGAATAGCTTCTGCCGAGTTAGTGGTAGCCAGACCAACTACCGCCATCTGTGCGGCGCGCCCCGAACGCAAGCCATTGAAGCTATCTTCGAACACGATGCACTCATCGGTGTTTGCACCTAAACGGGCGGCTGCCTTGAGATAGCAGTCGGGATCGGGTTTGCTGCGATCGAAATCCTCGCTGGTGAGAATGGCATCAAACAGGTTCTTGAAATCGGGCTGATAACGATACACAGCCTGCATCTTAGGCAGATTCGAACTGGTGACTACGGCCGTCTTCACGCCATGACTGCGAAGGTCGGCTATCATCTGCTCGAAACCTTCGATATAGTCGTAGTGCATCTGACTCTCGTACGCGTTCAATCGCTCAGTAATAACCGCCTGCTCTGAGAGCAGAGGGCCGCTGAACCACTGGTCGTAAATCTGCGTGAGGGTTTGTCCTTTAATCTCGTGCTCCAAACCCGGGTGTTCGGGATGGTATAATCTACACTGAGAACCCCAGAACACAGTGTACTGGGGCTCAGTGTCGAATACGACGCCATCGAGGTCGAAAAGTGCGGCTTTAAATGGCTTCATCACTTCTTCTCCTCCTTTGGCATGATATACTTGTCGCCTGTGAGCTTGAGCAAGGCGCGCTTGTACTGCTCAGAGTAGCCAGGACGCTTTACGCGGGCACCATGACCATAAGGCGAACGTTCAAAGTTACCGTTTGCATCTGTTGGCTTCACGGCCATATCGTTATACTTCACGATGAGGAAGAAGGCCAGTTTCTGCCAACGGGCAATCATCTCGTCACCCTTCTTGCAGCTGTAGTTGGTCAGGAAGTTGATGCGCTCCTCGGCTGTGGGCAGAGCGAGGGCCTTAGCCTCAATCTCTGGCTGCAGCTTATCGTATGAGGCATCGAGCGAGTCGCGAACCTCCTTGAGCGATGGGAACATCATCGAGTAGCGAGGATAAACCATGTTGCTCACCCAGTTGCAAACCCAGAAGGCATTGTCCATCGAGAAGGTTACATCGTCGGCATTCTGCTCGGTGAAGCACTTGGGGCGACGAGTCATACAAGAATACATAGGGGTGTAGGCCACCATGTTACCATCGTCGTTACCAAACCAGAAGCAGGCACCTACCTCGCGAGGCATGCTTGAGCGCATCTGCGAGATAAAGCTCCAGGCAGTCTGCTGGGTAGAGATGGGGCGCTCGTTGGTCACCTCAACATCATCCACCTTGAACGACAGGGGTGATGGACGGTAAGGCATCTCGTAGATACCACCACCGATATTCTGGTCGAGTGCGAATGGTGTGTTCTCGTAGTGGTCGCGCATAGCGTCGCGCAGATCCTGAAGGGTCACCTTCTTATTAGGGATAATCCAGAGGGGCATCTCCTTGGCATCCTTCTCGAAACCGGCAGCATAAGGCACATACTCCGAGAAGTCGTCGGCAAAGCGATTGAAGAAGCTCCACACGCGAGCCTCGCAGTAGCGGCGACCAGAGAAGTCGGGAGCTGCATAGGCGGCGTTATAGCTGAAGTCGGCATCCTTACCGTCGAACCAGCCCATGTTGCGGGCGTAGCTCACTACATTAGCCGAGCAAACCACCAGGTTGGGCACAGGCTTCTTGCCGTTCACGGCATACTTCTTACCGAAGAGGTCCTTCATCTGCACCTTCACATAGCGTCCGTCCAGGAATTTGGTGATACGACTCTGGTTGGCGTGAGCTGCTACTGCATTATCAGGGATGCGAACAGCCACCCAAACGGTGCGCTCCTTCGACTTGGTGCGGTCGGCGCCGCAACCCATCATTTCCAGCATCCAGGCCTCGTCCTTATCGGCTACCGAGAAGGTCTCACCCTCAGAGTAGTAACCATACTGCTCAACCAGCGATGTCATAATCTGCAGCGCCTCGCGGGCTGTCTTTGAACGCTGCAGGGCGATGTAAATCAGCGAACCGTAGTCGATAACGCCTGTTGAGTCGGCCATCTCGTGACGACCGCCGAAGGTAGTCTCGCCAATGGTTACCTGCCACTCGTTCGAGTTTCCAATCACGTTATAAGTCTCTGCTGCCTCGGCAATCTCACCGAGATATTTGTTTGTATCCCACTCGTACACCTTGCGCATTTCGCCAGGCTGATGCTTGGCTGCTGGATAGTGGTAGAGGGGCATAAATGCGCCATACGAGTCGGCATTATAAGTGACGAATACCGATCCGTCGGCGCTGGCTTTCTTGCCTACGATAAAGTTTGTACAAGCCGATGCGCCCATCACGGCCATCAGCGAAATAGCTAGTATCAGTTTTCTTTTCATATACCTTATATATTATATATATTTAAAAACACAGAGTCACAGAGATACAGAGGGTTTAAGTTTTTTTGAGCTCCATCCAAACAGAACTCTGTACCTCCGTATCTCTGTGTTTATTTTATTCTATCAGTCACACGCTTTAAAGCTCATGTCGAGGCCCTTAACAGAGTGTGTGAGTGCACCAACGCTGATGAAATCTACACCCTGCTCAGCATAATCGCGAATGGTATCAAAGGTGATACCGCCGCTCGATTCGGTCTCATAGCGATGATCGATAATGTCTACCGCCTTCTTGGTATCGGCCACGCTGAAGTTGTCGAGCATGATACGATCCACGCCTCCGTGATCCAGCACCTGCTGCAGTTCGTCGAACGAGCGAACCTCAATCTCAATCTTTAGTTTAAGTCCTTTCTCTTCGAGGTATTTATGACAACGATCGATGGCGTTGGTGATACCTCCTGCAAAATCCACGTGGTTATCCTTCAGCAGAATCATGTCGAAGAGTCCGATGCGGTGATTACATCCACCACCTATCTTCACGGCCTGCTTCTCCAGCATACGCATACCGGGTGTGGTCTTGCGGGTGTCAAGCACGCGGGTGTTGGTACCCTTCAGTCGCTCAACATACTTGTTGGTCATAGTAGCAATGCCGCTCATGCGCTGCATGATATTCAGCATCAGGCGTTCAGTCTGCAGCAGCGAACGAATTTTTCCTGAAACAATCATGGCTATATCGCCCTTCTTCACGCGGGTTCCATCCTGCATCAGCACCTCTACCTGCATGGTAGGGTCGAAACGATGAAACACCTCTTTGGCAATCTCAACACCAGCCAGAATACCATCTTCCTTAATCAGAAGATGGCTCTTGCCCATAGCATCCTCGGGGATGCAACAGAGAGTAGTGTGGTCGCCATCGCCGATATCTTCGGCAAACGACAGATCAATCAGTCTGTCAACCAGTTCGTCAACACTTAACATATAATTCTCAAAATGTATAATTTTTAAATTTTTATTTTTTTAATTTTTTAATTTTTTAATTTTAAAAGTACACTCCAAATCCGATGCGAAGGCCGAATCCCGTATTATCCGAATCCTTGGTACTGTGCTCGTAATAAATCTCGGGCTCAACGGTCAGCTTTCCAGAGAGGAAGTAAGCATAGCCCACACTCAGCTCAGGACGGAAATCGCTTGTGTCATCCCAGCTGATATACTTTGCTGTAGCACCAGCATAAATACCGCAGCTCTCGAAGTAGTAGCGCAGACCACCGCCAAGCATAATTGCAGCAGGCACATCAGTTTGTTTCATGTAACCCAGCTGCCCCACAACCATCCAGTCGTCAGCAATCAGATAGCCGGCTTTCGCATTCAGTTGTAAACTCCAGTCATACCCTTTGTGGTAGTTCAGATCTAAGCCTGATGCCGATGCACCAAGATAAACTTTACCTTGACTGAACACTTTCTCCGAATCATTCAGGTACTGTGCGTTTGCACTGATTGCCATGACGAGGGCAACCAAAGTCATCATCATCTTTTTCATAATTACGCTTTATTTTCGTTAGTAAATTTTCTATACCATAATGTAAACCATACGATGGCCACTACCAGACAAACCATGCCGTAGATGTAACCACCATTGCCCAAGCCCAGCATCTGCTTCGACACGAAGAAATAGGTTGAGCAAACAGTGGTCATAAACAAGGCGGGAATCAGGGTGAGCCAGAAGCACTTGTGATTGCGCACCAGGTAAACGGTGATAGTCCACAGTGTGAACACGCTTAATGCCTGATTGCTCCAGCCGAAGTACTGCCAGATGGTGTTAAAGCCATCGGGGTTCTCCATCTGCCAGATAAGCATAGCGATAGATACCGCAAACAGCGGGACACAGATTACGAGGCGCTTTGGTATGGGGCGCTGGTCGAGCTTAAGTCCCTCAGCCACAATGAGTCGCGCCGAGCGGAATGCAGTATCACCCGAAGTGATAGGAGCAGCCACAACACCCAGCATCGCGAGTACGGCTCCAGCCACACCAAGCCAGTCTCTGCACACCAGGTTGACTACTGCTGGCGCCGAAGTACTGAATCCCTTTGTGGCCTCTTCAATCAGCTCGTAACCCGGAGCCGGACTGCCATAGAAGAACCACGATGCGACGGTGGCCCAGATAAGTGCTACAACACCCTCGGTAATCATTGCTCCATAGAAGATGGGACGTCCCATTTTCTCGCTCTTCACGCAGCGGGCCATCAAAGGACTCTGGGTGGCATGGAAACCAGAGATAGCACCACAAGCCACTGTAATGAACAGGGCTGGGAAGATATTGTCCTTCCAAGTATCAGGCGCTGTTGCTGCACCAAGATTATAGAAGGTATTCCAGAGCTCAGGAACTGTGGGCCAATGTATGAAAAGCCAAATCATCAGAGCACCTGCCATAAACAACAGCGAGAAGGCAAACAATGGATAAACCTTACCTATAATCTTATCGATTGGCAGCATGGTGGCAATGATGTAGTAACAGAAGATGATGGCAACCCACATAATGGTATCGCCTGCTATTGAGTGCAGGATCTCGGCTGGACTGTAAACAAACACTGTTCCTACCATTATCAGCAGCAGTACGGTGAACACCAGCATAATACTCTTTGTAGTCTTACCCAGATACTTACCGATAAGCTCAGGCAGACCGGCACCATCATGACGCATTGAAAGCATACCCGACAGATAATCGTGAACGGCGCCGGCAAAGATACAGCCAAACACGATCCACAGATAAGCTACGGGGCCGAACTTGGCACCCATGATAGCACCAAAAATGGGTCCGGTTCCTGCGATATTCAGGAACTGAATCATAAAGATCTTCCACGATGGCAACACGATGTAGTCCAATCCGTCGGCCTTAGCAACGGCGGGTGTCACACGGTCGTCAGGACCAAATACTCGCTCCACGATTCTACCGTAGAACAAGTATCCCAACACAAGAGCCACAAGACTCAATACAAACGAAATCATCTTTTCTTTGCTTTATTTTGAATTATTTTTGTGCAAAAGTAGTGTTTTTATTTGAAAAATGGAAAAAAAAGAGCTAACTTTGCAGCAAATTTCTAAAAAAAGCATCATTTTGAAACAATTTATACACATTTTAATGCTTTTAGCACTTGTGCTAAGTGCAAAAGCACAAACACCGAAACACGAAGTAAGAGCTGTATGGCTTACCACCATAGGTGGTATCGACTGGCCTCACTCCTACTCTACTCCCACTCAGAAAGCCGAACTGATTTCTATCCTCGACCGTCTGCAACAGGCTGGCATCAACACCGTGCTCATCCAAGCCCGCGTCAGAGCCACCACCATCTTCCCAACAACTACCGAACCTTGGGACGGATGCCTCACTGGCCACCCGGGCTCATCGCCGGGCTACGACCCGCTGCAGATGTGTATCGACGAGTGCCATCGCCGCGGTATGGAGTGCCACGCGTGGATAGTAACCATCCCCGTTGGAAAGTGGAACGCTACGGGCTGCAAGCAGCTGCGACAGAAGTACCCCTCGCTCATCAGGAAGATTGGCGACGAGGGCTATATGAACCCCGAAATGCCCCAGACGGGCGACTATCTGGCCAAGTTCTGTGCTGAGGTCACACGCAAATACGATGTCGACGGCATCCATCTCGACTATATCCGATACCCCGAAACGTGGAAGCTGAAGGTGACTCGTCCGCAGGGCCGACAGTACATCACCGACATCGTCAGGAAGATCAACCGTGCGGTAAAGTCGCTCAAGCCTTGGGTTAAGCTATCTTGCTCACCCATAGGAAAATACGACGATTTGAGTCGCTACCGCAGTTCCGGTTGGAACGCCAATACCACCGTGTGTCAGGATGCCCAGGGATGGCTGCGCGACGGCCTGATGGACGCCCTGTTCCCCATGATGTATTTCCAGGGCAACAACTTCTACCCCTTTGCTGTCGACTGGCTGGAGCATAGCTACGGCCGCATCGTGGCTCCCGGACTGGCTGTCTACATGATGCATCCCCGCGAGAAGAACTGGGATCTCGAAGTCATCACCCGCGAGATGAGCGTGCTGCGCCAGATAGGTCTGGGCTGCGCCTTCTTCCGCAGCAAGTTCTTCACCGACAACACCAAGGGCATCTACGATTTCACCCGCGATTTCAACATCGTTCCGGCCTTGATTCCGCCCATGACCTGGGCTTGCAAGCAGGCGCCCTCAATCGCTGGCCAACTCAGCATCAAGCGCAGCATGACCACCGATAACCTCTCGTGGCAGAAAGCCGTCGACTATTCCGATGGCGACTACCTATTATATAATGTATATGCATCAGAATCGCTGCCTGTCGACATCGACAACCCTGAAAATCTGATTGCCGTCCGCCAGCGCGAGCTGTCGATATCAGTGCCTCACAAGGGCCGCACACTCCACTATGCCGTTACGGCCATGAACCGCTACGGTCAGGAGAGCAAACCCATAGCCACACCTGCCGCCGGAACACCGGGCAGCAGCAAACCGCTGAATTTCCAGCAATTGATACGAGGAAATAAGCTAAAAAAGTACAAAATGAAAAAGAAATGAGCCGAAAGTGCAACCCACTTTGTTGATAATTGATTAATTTTGCAGCGAAAACAATAACAAACAAATTTTGTATAAGTATGGAAAGAACATGGAGATGGTTTGGCAAGAAAGATAAGATTACTCTTGCACAACTGAGACAAATCGGAGTTGAAGGTATTGTTACCGCTCTGCACGATGTACCTCTGGGCGAGGTCTGGACTCGCGAGAAGATTCGCGACCTGCGCGAGTACATCGAGAGTTACGGCATGCGATGGAGCGTGGTCGAAAGTCTGCCAGTAGTTGAGACAATCAAGTACGGCGGTCCCGATCGCGACCACCAGATAGAGGTATATAAGGAGAGTCTGCGCAATCTGGCTGCCGAGGGCATCCACTGCATCTGCTACAACTTTATGCCTGTGCTCGACTGGGCTCGCACCGATTTGTTCCACGATAATCCTAACGGTGCCACAAACCTCTATTTCAACTATGCCGAGTTTGCCTACTTCGACATCTATATTCTGAAGCGCCCGGGCGCTCGCGAGGAATGGGAACAGTTCCAGTTCCCCGAGGGATGGGGCGAAGGCCGCAGCGTGATTGCCGAGTGCGACGCGCTGGCCAAGACCATGACACCCGAGAAAGACCACAAGTTGGTTGAGAATATCGTCATCAAGACGCAGGGTTTTGTCAGCGGTAACTTCAGCGAGAACGACGAGGCTCCTATCCAGAAGTTCCGCGAGTTCCTCGACCTCTACAAGGGCATCGACAAGGCCAAGCTGCGCGCCAACATGAAGTACTTCCTCGAGGCTATCATGCCTGTTTGCGACGAGTGCAACATGAACATGTGCGTTCACCCCGACGATCCCCCTATCGAGATTCTCGGCCTGCCCCGCATCGTACGTACCGAGGACGATATCCAGTGGTTCCTCGATGCTGTGCCCAACAAGCATAACGGCCTCACCTTCTGTGCAGGTTCGCTCTCAGCAGGCGCTTATAACAATGTGGTTGAGCTGGCCAAGAAGTTTGCTTCGCGCACACACTTCGTTCACCTGCGCTCGTGCCACATCTTCCCCAACGGCGACTTCACCGAGGCTTCTCACCTGGGCGGTCGCGCCGACCTCATCGAGCTCTGCCGCATCTTCGAGAAAGAAAATCCTGCTCTGCCAATGCGTGTCGACCACGGTATGACCTTCACCGATGCACCTGGTGGCATCATGGACGAGAGCAGTCACGGCCACAACGCCGGCTACACCCTCCTCGGCCGCATGTTCGCCATGGGTCAGGTACAAGGCATCCTCGCCACCGTCGACCGCGAATTAGGTCTGGAATACAAACAACCCGGATTCTTTGATTAATTTATAAGTATGAAACTGAATGATATTATTAGCGGGCAGTTTAGCGCCGCTGAATGGGAAGCCAAAGGCTATCAGCTTCCTAAGTTTGACATCAAAGCCGTTCGCGAGAAAACAGCCAAGGAACCCACATGGGTACACTTCGGCGGCGGCAACATCTTCCGCGCATTCCCTGCTGCCATCCTGAACGACGCCCTGAACACAGGCAAATACGACCGCGGCGTGATAGTAGCCGAGACCTTCGACTTCGAGGTCATCGACAAGGCCTACGCACCTTACAACAACCTCTCACTCTGCGTCAACCTCTGCTCCGATGGCTCTATCGAGAAGAAGGTCATCGCCAGCGTAACCGAAGCCCTCAAGGCCGACCCACAGTTCGACGACTGGAACCGCCTGGTTGAAATTTTCAAGAACCCATCGCTGCAGATGATCTCGTTCACCATCACCGAGAAGGGCTACACCTTCAACGAGGCCGACCTGGCACGCGGACTGAAGCCCGTATTCGCTATGGGTAAGGTCTGCGCCCTGCTGCTCGAGCGCTTCAACGCCGGACAGCTGCCACTTACCGTACAGTCGATGGACAACTGCTCGCACAATGGCGACAAGGTGAAGGCTGGCGTGATGGCTTATGCCGAGCGCTGGGTCAACGACGGATTGGTACCTGCCGCATTCCTCAACTACCTGAAGGACGAGCAGAAAATCACCTTCCCCTGGTCGATGATCGACAAGATTACCCCTCGCCCACACGAGAAGGTAAAAGAGATGCTTGCTGCCGACGGATTCGAGGACAACGACTACATCGAGACCGAGAAGCACACCTTCACCGCTCCGTTCGTCAACGCCGAAGAGGTGCAGTATCTCGTCATCGAAGATAACTACACCAACGGTCGCCCACCATTGGATCTGGGCGGTGCCCTCTACACCACGCGCGAAACCGTAGATAAGGTAGAGACCATGAAGGTAACCACCTGTCTCAACCCGCTCCACACAGCCATGAGCATCTATGGTTGCATGCTGGGCTTCACCCTCATCTCTGCCGAGATGGCCGACGAAGACCTCTGCAACTTTGTAAAGAAAATTGGATATATCGAATCTATGCCTGTAGTTGTAGATCCAGGCGTATTGAATCCCTACGAGTTCATCGGTGCCGTCATCAAGCGCCGCCTGCCAAACCCATTCATGCCCGACGCTCCTCAGCGCATCGCCATGGACACCAGCCAGAAGCTGCCCATCCGTTTCGGCGAGACTATCAAGAAGTACATCGCGCGCGGCCTCGACATGAGCAACCTCGAGCTTATTCCGCTCACATTGGCTGGCTACGCCCGCTACCTCAAGGGCATCAAGGACGATGGTACACCATTCGACTGCTCACCCGACCCCATGCTCGAGGAGCTGCAGACCATCGTAGCCCCACTGGAGATTGGCAAGCCCGATCAGGATTGGAGTCCTCTGAAGGCCCTCTACAGCCGTAAGGATGTATTCGGACTCGATTTATACGAAGCCGGTCTTGGCGAGCAGATTGAGGGAATGGTCAAAGAGCTCTTCGCCGCCCCCGGCGCCGTCCGCAAGACTCTCCACAAATACGTCTCCGCCCGCTAATTCCCGCGCGCGGCGCGAGTTTTTCAAACAAAAAAAGCACCCCACCCGGGGTGTTTTTTTGTTGTATCAGTAACCCTTGAGGGGTTTACTCGTCGCTGCCTTCGTATTCGATCCATTCACCTTCCTCTTCGTTATAATAGCGAGGCATCCATCCCTTAGCTTTGAGGGCGGCTACCTGACTCTTAGTGCAGACGTTTTCCTCGTCGCCCTCGCTATAATCAATCACATCGAAGATGTATGCATCTGGATTATCATTCTGCGCCAAAGAGGTGATAATGGCGTCCATATTCTGGCCGCTGATCTTGTTTCGGGTTAATGACACAAAATTCAATAGAGGGTTATTTGTGAAGTCGAGCGATGTAAGCTGATTGCTATCGCAGAACACACACTCCAATTTTGTGTTTTTTGATACATCGAGCGATGTAAGCTGATTACCGTCACAGTATACTAACCACAAATTCGGATTGTTTGAAATGTCGAGCGATGTAAGCTGATTGTCATCACATTCCAAATCTCCTAAGTTCGGATTGCTTGAAATATCGAGAGTAGTAAGATAATTATCGTTGCAATATAAATCCTCCAGATACGTGAGATTTGAAATATCAAGCTGGGTTAGTTCATTATATCCGCATGTCAACGACTCCAACTCGGTACACATGGAGACATCGAGAGCGGTGATCTTGTTTTCCTCACAATCCAGAAGTGTCAACGCAGTATTCTTTGAAACATCGAGTGAGGTCAACTCGTTATCATAGCATAACAGGCGCTTTAATGCCACATTATTTGTAATATCTAGCGATGTAAGATAATTCATGGAGCAATAAAGCTTCACTAATGCGGTGTTCTTCGAAATGTCGAGTGTGGTGAGTTCGTTGTCGTCGCAATCCAGCACGGTTAATGCGGTGAAGTACTCAATGCCCTGCAGACTGCTGATATCCATATCATAAACATCCATCTCGGTGATGTTCATTATTTCTCTTTCGGTAAGCACGCCATCCTTGCCGTAGTCCTGACCGAGAAGATACTCACGGAAGATGTCATCGGGGAAGTTCTCCTTGTCGATGACTATAGTCACTCCAGGCGTAATGGGGTTGTCGCCATTATCAGTTACACACGCGGTAAACAAGCTTGAGCCGCAAACGAGGGTGGCAGCCATCACCCATGCACTAATTCTTTCCATAGATTAATAAATTGATTGTTTTGAATGCAAATATAGCGATTTTGTTGTAATAATTGCAACTTTATCAACAAAAATTAACATTAATGTATAATATCAAAGAAAAACCATTATAATTCACAATAAAATACAGATTTATCATCTACAATAAGGCATTTTTTTAAAATAAACTTGCAGAAAATCTAAAAAAGGTGTATATTTGCAGCGTCAAAAATCTCAAAAAGGTGTAAAATATGTCAGAACAAAAATCTCAAAAAGGTGCAAACGGCATCGTCATGAAGCGTAAAATATATCAGCAGCTCCTTGAATGGAAGGAGAAAAGACGTGGCGAAGTTGCATTACTTGTAGAGGGCGCGCGACGCATCGGTAAGAGTTATATAGTAGAGGAGTTCGCTAAAAACGAATACGAATCGTACATCCTCATCGACTTCAACAAGGCTCCACAGATGGTCAGAGACTGGTTCGACCTCTATCTGGAAGACCTTGATACACTTTTTCTCTATCTGAGCCAGCACTACAAAGTGAGACTCCACGAACGCAAATCGCTCATCATTCTCGACGAGATTCAGTTGTGCCCAAGAGCGAGAGCTGCCATCAAGTTTTTGGTGGCAGATGGTCGATATGACTATATAGAGACTGGATCACTTGTGAGCATCAAGAAAAATACGCAAGGCATCGTGCTTCCATCGGAAGAACGCCCCATTCAAATGTACCCTATGGACTTTGAAGAATTCCTTTGGGCAACAGGTAACGACATGCTGATGGACTTGATAAGGAAGATGTTTGCAGAGCATAAGCCTATGGGGCAGGATTTCCATCGTCAGGCTATGGATGCTTTCCGGCTCTATATGATAGTAGGAGGAATGCCACAGGCCGTCAAAAAGTATGTTGAGACCAAGGACTTTGATGCCGTAGATGCAGCTAAGCGCGATGTGCTGGCCATTTATCGTAACGACATCTTCAATTATGCAGGTGAGATTGCCGATAAGGTAGTGTCAATCTTCGACCAGATTCCCCCTCAACTCTCAAAGCACGAAAAGAAATTCCGCCTGTCTGCCCTGAAGCCGGGTGCGAAATATCGCGATTGGGATGATGCTTTCTTCTGGCTGAAGGATGCGAGAGTTGCCAACATCTGCTATAATTCTACAGAACCTAATATCGGACTGAAGATGAACGAAGACCGCACGACATTGAAGTGCTATATGAACGATACGGGCTTGTTAATCAGCCATGCTTTCGACGAGAAGGGCATCGTCTCGTCTGAGATATATCAGAAGTTGCTCTTTGGCAAGTTGGAAGTGAATGAAGGAATGCTCATTGAGAATATTGTGGCCCAAATGCTGTCTGCCAGTGGAAACAAGCTCTTTTTCTATAGCAAGTCGTCAGAGGAAGCCGAGGAACGTATGGAAATCGACTTCCTGCTCCAGAAGGACAAAGTGACCAGCCGCCACAACATCCGTCCTTTAGAGGTCAAGAGTGGCAAGAACTATACGCTGTCTTCTCTAACAAAGTGCATAAAGAAGTTTGGCGAACACACGACCACCCCCACAGTGCTTCACACAGCAGATTATAAAGTGGAGGATGGCATTACCTATTTGCCTATATACATGACTCCTTTACTGTAATTTCCATAAAAAAAGGCAATAACATCGCAATTGGCCCAGCCGCAATAAACCGACTGGAAGTCTCTTAGCGCTTTTAGGCTAAAAAAGTGGCACATGTGACAACTTTTTAGCCTAAAAGTGTTGGCTATTCAGTATTTATTTGTATCTTTGCCACCGACAAAATGTCTATCGCGATTAACAAATTGCATAACAAAGTGTTCATTACGATTAACACATATGCAATAAATTTGTTTATCACGGTTAACATAAACCATAAAAATAGATAAAATTAGCTAGGTCACAAATCGGCAAATTTTCAAATTTTTGCCGTTTTGTTAGTTTTAGAAGATATAAATCATTTATGTCTCGCTTGGAAAAAATCCGCAAGATAGCAGCAATATTCTAGAA
>ONAK01000071.1 GCA_900315765.1 uncultured Prevotella sp.
CTTAGCTGTGTCCTCGCAGGTCACAACCTCTGTCTTTGTAGAGAGCTGGATATCGTTAGCGTCGTAGAACATGATGAGGTTGTCCAGACCCAGGTTACCAGCGATACGACCAGCGCCCTGTGAAATCTCCTCCTGCACACCACCATCAGAGATGTATGCATAGATGGTCTGATTCATAACGTTGCCCAGACGAGCCTTCAGGAACTTAGCGGCGATAGCAGCACCTACTGCGAAACAGTGACCCTGACCAAGAGGACCAGAGGTGTTCTCGATACCGCGCTCAATCTCACGCTCGGGGTGACCTGGAGTTACTGAACCCCACTGACGCAGGTTCTTCAGGTCCTCGATAGAGAACTTTCCGATAAGAGCCAACTGGCTGTACAGCATTGGAGCCATGTGACCTGGATCCAAGAAGAAACGGTCGCGACCCTCCCATGCGGGATTCTCAGGATCGTAAACCAGGAACTCACTGTACAGAGTGTTGATAAAATCAGCACCACCCATAGCACCGCCGGGGTGACCCGACTTTGCCTTTTCAACCATCGAAGCAGCAAGGATACGGATATTATCCGCTGCCATGTTCATAACTTTGTTGTCGTTCATAATGAATAATTAATTGAAATACGTTAATTTGGGGGCAAAGATACAAAAATAATCCGAAACAATCGACAGTTTCGGAATATTTTTATAATTTTGTCCCGAACAATATATATAATAAGGTATATAATGAAGATAGCTATCATACAACACGAAATACGTGCAAATCATATAGAGTGGAACTTACAGCACATCTCGTCGCTGATAGACGAGCAGGCTGGAGCCGATCTTTATGTGCTCGCCGAGACCTTTGCCACAGGTTTCCTTGCCGAAGGTTCTACGCAGCATGCGGCTGTTGAGGGACCGCTGATTCTGAGCTGGATGCAACAGCAGGCTTGTAGCAGAAATGCTGCCATAGCAGGCAGCGTGGCTACGGTTGACGAAGGAGGAAAGCTGCGCAATCGCCTGTATTTTGTCCGTCCAGATGGAACTTTCGATGATTACGACAAGCGCCATCTGTTCTCGTATGCCGGCGAGAATAAAGATTATGCTGCAGGTGAGCGAAGAGTGATTGTAGAATGGTGCGGTGTGCGGTTTATGCTGCAGGTGTGCTACGATTTGCGATTCCCAGTGTTTGTACGCAACCATAAAGACTACGATGCCATCATCTACGTAGCCAACTGGCCCGAGAAACGCAGGGCTGTATGGCAGACGCTGCTCAAGGCCCGTGCCATTGAGAACCAGTGTTTTGTGATTGGCGTAAACATCGTGGGCAGTGATAAGAATTGCGAATATGTGGGCGATTCGGCTATCATTGATGCCTATGGAAACGCTATCGCAGCATGTGCCTCAGGCAAGGTGCAGACTGCTGCTGTCGAGCTGGATATGGAAGCACTGAAACGCTTCCGGAAGAAGTTCCCAGTATTAGATGATGCAGATTTTTAGGTAAAAAAGTAATTAATTATTTGTTGGTTTGAAAATAAAGTGTTACTTTTGCACCGAATTTAATAATATTCGGGGTGCTGAGGCGTGTGCCAAAGCTGAGAAAATACCCATAGAACCTGATGCGGGTAATGCCGTCGGAGGAAAGAAATATGAAAGTAACTATCAACAACAAACAACACGAGACGCAAGCCGAAAATCTGAATGAGCTTGCCGCCCAATTGCAGTTGCCACAGAATGGTGTGGCAATAGCCATCGATAATCAGTTGAAACCACGTAGCTCTTGGGGCGAAACCATGCTTCAAGAGGGCGCAAGTATCACTATTATCAAAGCTGCATGCGGGGGGTAAGGCATATGTTACAGTTTATATCGCATTATACCGAGCGTTACAGCTATCTGGATAGTATCCGCCTGGCACTTGAGGGCGGATGCAAGTGGATTCAGCTGCGTATGAAGGATGCTACCGATGATGAGGTCCGCCAGATAGCCTTGAAGGCACAGCAGATGTGCAGAGAGGCTGGTGCTACCTTTGTGATTGACGATCGCGTACAATTGGTGCGCGAGCTGAAAGCCGATGGGGTGCATCTGGGTAAGAACGATATGCCTATCAGTGAGGCCCGAAAGATGCTGGGGCCCGACTTTATCATAGGTGGTACGGCCAACACCTTCGACGACGTCAGGATGCATTATGAGCAATCGGCCGATTACATCGGTTGCGGTCCGTTTCGTTTCACGACCACCAAACAGAAGCTGTCTCCCGTGCTCGGACTTGATGGTTATAGTAGCATCGTGAGCGAGATGCGGACGGCGGGTATCAACATACCCATTGTGGCGATAGGGGGGATTACCGAGGATGACATACCTGCTATTCTTGCCACAGGCATAACAGGCATTGCCCTGAGTGGTACAGTGCTGCGTGCCGACAACCCAGTAGAGAAAATGAAGAATATCATAAACGTAATCAATCATGAGTAAATTAGTAATTGCTGGGCGTGAGTTCAATTCACGCTTGTTTTTAGGTACGGGCAAGTTCAATAACAATGAACTGATGGCCCGTGCCATTGATGTTTCAGGAACAGAGATGGTAACAGTTGCGATGAAGCGTGTTGAGCTGGACGACGAGAACGACGACCTGCTGACACACATCACCCAGAACAAAAAGATTCAGCTGTTGCCAAACACATCGGGCGTGAGAAATGCCGAGGAGGCTGTGTTTGCAGCTCAGATGGCGCGCGAGGCGTTCGGTACCAACTGGCTGAAGCTTGAGATTCATCCCGACCCGCGCTATCTGTTGCCCGACTCAGTAGAGACGCTCAAGGCTACCGAGCAGCTGGTGAAACTTGGATTTGTAGTGTTGCCTTACTGTCAGGCCGACCCCACGCTGTGTAAGCATCTGGAGGAGGCTGGTGCTGCTACAGTGATGCCACTGGCTGCACCCATAGGCACTAACAAAGGACTGCGTATGAAGGACTTCCTGCAGATTATCATCGATCAGGCTACCGTGCCTGTGGTGGTTGATGCAGGCATTGGTGCGCCCAGTCATGCTGCAGAGGCGATGGAGATGGGTGCCGACTGCGTGCTGGTGAATACGGCGATTGCCGTGGCTGGCGATCCTGTGGCTATGGCCGATGCCTTCCGTCAGGCAGTAATAGCTGGTCGTCAGGCCTTTGAGGCTGGTCTTGGAGCCATCGCCGACAGTGCCGAAGCCTCAAGTCCACTCACTGCGTTCCTAAATGTTTAACACTCCCTTCCTGTCATGTCGAGCGTAGTCGAGACATCTCTTACAGCGATCATGAGATCTCTTGGACGAGCCAAGCGAGCAGAGCTCGAGCGCTCCATGCGCTACGCTTAGTCGAGATGACAAGATTGTTTAAAGTTTTAAAGTATGATCAACGATAATAAGGCCTATGCTCAGAGAGAGAAGGCTTATATGCAAGGAAAGTTATATCCTGATGTGCGAGTAGGTATGATAAAAGTAAACCTTACTCCTACCGTTACACGCGACGAGCATGGCATACCACACATGGAGCCTAACGAGCCCGTTTACATCTACGACACCAGCGGTCCGTATACCGACCCCGATTACAAAGTTGACCTGAAGAAGGGGCTGCCCGCCATGCGTCAGCAGTGGATTGATAATCGTAAAAAAGCTGGTCAGCCTGTCACCCAGATAGCCTGCGCCAAGGCTGGCATCATCACACCAGAGATGGAGTATGTTGCCATTCGTGAAAACATGAACTGCGAGAGTCTGGGCATCAAGAGTCACATCACGCCCGACTATGTGCGTGAAGAGATAGCCCGTGGGCGTGCCGTTATTCCAGCCAACATCAATCACCCCGAAAGCGAACCGATGATTATCGGTCGCAACTTTGCTGTGAAAATCAATACCAACATCGGTAACTCTGCCACCACATCGAGCATCGATGAAGAGGTAGAAAAGTCAGTGTGGTCGTGCAAGTGGGGTGGTGATACCGTGATGGATCTGTCAACAGGCAATAACATCCACGAAACCCGAGAGTGGATTCTGCGTAACAGTCCGGTTCCCGTAGGTACAGTGCCCATTTATCAGGCGCTGGAGAAGGTGAATGGAAAAGTTGAAGACCTCTCGTGGGAGGTGTATCGCGACACGCTGATAGAGCAGTGTGAGCAAGGTGTTGACTACTTCACTATCCACGCCGGCATCCGTCGCCATAATGTGCATCTGGCCGATAGTCGCCTCTGCGGTATCGTGAGTCGTGGCGGAAGTATCATGAGCAAATGGTGCCTGATACACGACAAGGAGAGTTTCCTTTATGAGCATTTCGATGACATCTGCGATATAGTGGCACGCTATGATGTGGCCTTGAGTCTTGGCGACGGTCTGCGCCCAGGATGTACTGCCGATGCCAACGATGCAGCCCAGTTTGCCGAGCTCGACACGATGGGCGAACTTGTATTGAGGGCTTGGGATAAGAATGTGCAGGCATTCATAGAGGGTCCTGGTCATGTGCCTATGCATAAGATACGTGAGAATATGGAGCGTCAGCTTGATAAGTGCCACGAGGCACCATTCTACACGCTGGGTCCGATTGTTACCGATATTGCTCCTGGCTACGACCATATTACAAGTGCCATAGGTGGCGCACAGATAGCCTGGCTTGGCACCGCCATGCTGTGCTATGTAACCCCCAAGGAGCATCTGGCCCTGCCTAATAAAGAAGATGTACGCGCAGGTATCATCGCCTACAAGATTGCCGCTCATGCAGCCGACTTGGCGAAGGGCCATCCAGGTGCTACCATTCGCGACAATGCGCTGTCGAAGGCGCGTTTCGAGTTCCGCTGGCGCGACCAGTTCCATCTCTCGCTCGACCCAGAGAGAGCCCTGCAGTACTTCGAGGAAGCAGGACATACCGATGGTGAGTACTGCACGATGTGCGGACCCGACTTCTGTGCTGCCAAACTGACTCACGACCTGAGGAGGATTAAGAAGTGATAATTGGCAATGATGGAACTGAGCAGTGAACAGCGTAGGCGATACAATCGGCACTTGGTGCTAGAGGGCTTTGGTGCTGAGGCTCAAAAGCGACTCTTGCAGTCGAAGGTGCTGCTGGTGGGTGCTGGCGGACTGGGTTCGCCTGTGGCGCTCTATCTGGCGGCAGCTGGCGTGGGAACCATTGGCATAGTTGATGGCGACACCGTTAGTCTGACCAACCTGCAGCGCCAAGTGCTGCACAGTACGCCCGATGTGGGGCGCCCGAAGGTTGAGGTGGCCAAGGAACGCATCAGCGCCATCAACCCTGATGTGCATGTGGATACCTATGGGTGCTATCTGAGTGAGGCAAACGCCTTTGACCTTATCCGTCCGTACGATTTCATTATCGATGGCACCGATAACTTTGCCACCAAGTATCTGGTTAACGATGCCTGTGTGATGCTGGGCAAGGCATTCTCAATGGGCGGCATCAACAGATACAGCGGACAGCTGATGACGCATGTGCCCGGTTCGGCCTGCTACCGATGCCTGTTTCCGGAGCCTCCTGCTAAGCAGGATGTTGAAACCTGTGCGATGGTGGGTGTGCTGGGTTCTATAGCCGGCATGCTTGGCACCGTTCAGGCTACCGAGTGTATCAAATTTCTGGGTGGAGTAGGGCAGTTGCTTACTGATAGCATGCTCACCTTCGATGCACTCAGCATGCAGTGGAACCGGTTTGATTTTCCGCATCGTACAGACTGTGAGCTCTGCGGTGCTAATCCTACTATACATGAACTTAAAGAATATGCTTTTCAACCCTGTAAATCAAAATAGAACATGTTTTCAGACGAACTAAAAAACATCAGCTGGGACGAGACCACCCAACGTATTGCATCGATGACCGATGCCGACGTGCGCCGTGCATTGAGTAAGAGTCGTTGCGATGTTAACGACTTTATGGCGCTGCTCTCGCCAGCAGCCGAACCTTATCTGGAGCAGATGGCACGTCTGTCGCGCAGATATACCGAAGAGCGTTTCGGCAGAACGATGTCGATGTTCATTCCGCTCTATATTACCAACTCATGCAGTAACTCGTGTGTGTATTGCGGATTCCATCGCGAGAACCCCATGGCGCGCACCATCCTTACGCCTGAGCAGATTGAAGATGAATATAAGGCTATTAAGAAGTTGGCTCCGTTCGAGAATATCCTGTTGGTAACGGGCGAGAATCCTGCTAAGGCCGGTGTGCCCTATCTGGCCAAAGCCATCGATATAGCCAAGCGTTACTTCTCGAACATCAAAATCGAAGTGATGCCGCTGAAAATGGAGGACTATCGCGAGCTTACCCACCACGGACTGAACGGTGTGATATGCTTTCAGGAGACCTATAACCGCGAGCACTACCAGCTGTATCATCCACGTGGCATGAAGAGTCGCTTTGAGTGGCGCTGCGATGGGTTCGACCGTATGGGGCAGGCTGGGGTACACTCAATAGGTATGGGTGTACTGATAGGATTGGAGAAGGAGTGGCGCACCGATGTAACCATGATGGCACACCACCTGCGCTATCTGCAGAAACACTACTGGCGCACCAAGTACTCCATCAATTTCCCTCGCATGCGACCAGCGCAGAACGAGGGATTCCAACCTAACTGCTTTATGACCGATCGCGAGTTGGCTCAGGCTACGTTTGCCATGCGTATCTTCGACCACGACGTGGATATCTCGTACTCAACCCGCGAGCCAGCTTATATTCGCGATAATATGTGTACGCTTGGCGTTACCACCATGTCGGCCGAGAGCCACGTGAACCCTGGCGGCTACCATACCTATCCGCAGGCGCTTGAGCAGTTTACGGTGAGCGATGAGCGCACGGCAAAGGTGATAAATGCCCGTCTGAAGGAGCTGGGCCGCGAGCCGGTTTGGAAGGATTGGGATGCAAGTTTTGATTTTTATGGTAATCGTTATAACCAAGCCGGAGTTCTTTGAGGGCGAGGCAGAGCAGATTGTGCAGCTGCTAGATAGCGGCCGGGCAGACTTAGTACATATTCGCAAGCCCCTAGTTTCTCTGGCCGATTCGGCCAGAGGGCTAGAACTAGCCGAACTAGCCTGGCTAGAAAGGCTAGAGCGCCTAATTCAGGCGCTGCCGGCTAGGGTTTATGGGCGGCTAGTGCTGCATGACTGCTTTGAGCTGGCGCTGAAGTATCAGCTGCGCGGGGTGCATCTTAACTCGCGCCATCCACAGCCGCCCGAAGGCTTTAGAGGGGCGATAAGCATCTCTTGCCACTCTCTCAAGGAGTTGGCCGAATGCCGCAAGAAACCTTATGCCTATATGAGCTTGAGTCCTATCTTCGATAGCATCTCAAAGCCCGGCTACCATTCGGCTTTTACAGTCGAAGATATAGCCGAGGCTCGCAGGCAGGGCCTGATAGACGAGCGCGTGATGGCGCTGGGCGGTGTTACTTTCGATAAGGTAAATGATGTTTTAAAAATGGGCTTCGGAGGAGCCATGATCCTAGGCGACGCATGGAAGTAGTATTAACAATAGCAGGAAGCGATTCATCGGCAGGTGCCGGTATCCAGCAAGACCTTAAAACCATTACGGCACACGGTTGTTATGGTGCCACAGTCATCACATCACTCACCTCGCAGAATACGTTGGGTGTGCAGGCCTCATTGGCTGTGCCTGCAGGGGTGGTTGCATCGCAGATAAATGCGGTGCTTACCGACCTTGAGCCTGCAGCCATTAAGATAGGTATGATTCCCAATAAGGAGGTGGCTGAGGCCATTGTTGATGAACTGAAACCCTATCTGCAGCAGCACTCGGTACCTGTGGTCTACGATCCGGTGATGGTATCCACTAGCGGCTACTGTCTGATGCATTCTGATGCCATACAGTATGTTACCACCCATCTGTTTCCGCTCTGCACACTCATCACGCCTAATCTGCCAGAGGCTGAACAGCTGGGTGACACTCTGGCCCCATACGCTTACCTGCTGAAGGGCGGTCATGCCGAGGGGGATGTGATGACCGATGTGCTGCATCTGCCCGATGGTACCAAAACCGCATTTTCTTCTGAACGCATAACTACCCGAAATTTGCACGGAACGGGGTGCACTTTGTCGTCGGCCATCGCATCAAGGTTGGCACTTGGATGCGATATACCTGATGCGGTGAGTCTGGCAAAAACGTTCGTAACGGCCGCCATTCGTCGTTCTGTTGATATCAATATTGGTGGCGGAAATGGACCAATTTTAGTCGATTAAGGCTAAAAATGTGTCGAAAAACTGATTTTAATCAATAAAATGGTTAATAAGTGTAAATTTCGGGAAACTTATTTTTGTGTTTCGGTTTTTATGTGTACCTTTGCATCGCAATCAATAAGAAACTAACTTTAGAACGAAGAAAGAAAACTCTCAGTCCATTAATTTTTTTTGACAGTGCAGGGCGGACGCGTTAAGCGATCCGCCCCTCCCACTTTTTTGGAGGTGAGAAGGTGAGGAGGTGAGAAGGTTAGAGGGGGAGGGTCATGATGAATCTTGCACCGCCGATGTAGCTGGTGTCGAGCTCGACATTGCCACGCATGTGTTGTGCCAGCGAACGGGCTATCGACAGACCGATGCCGGTTCCGTCGGTATACTCGTCGAGCTGAACAAACTCGGTAAATATATTTTCTGCCTGATAGGCTGGTATGCCTATACCGGTGTCCTCGACGGTAAAAGTAACCTCGCGTGGTGTCATGCTGATAATGATAGTTACGCGTGCCTTATTGCTGGGCACGGCACCCTTGAATGCCAACGGGTGGGTGAACTTCATGGCGTTGTCGAGCAGCATGGCCAGTGCCTTTACGGCCGCATTCTGATTGGTATGTATCTTGGTGGTTTCGGCCTCGCGCTCCTCTTGCACCTCAAGCACTAGATGGCGCGCCTTGTTGATACCGCTCAGCTCTATGGCCTGTTCGGCTATGTAGGCTGGGGTGATGGCATCGTTGCACTCTACGTCGGCATCGCTGTTGATCAGACTCAGGTCGAGCATCTTATCAACCAGACTGGTTATGCGCTCGCTGTTTTCAACTATTTTCTGACTAATCAGCTGCAGTTCGTTGCTGTCAATCTCGATGTCCTTATTGGCCAGTACCTGTGTGAAGCCCGACAGCACATTCAGCGGTGTGCGCACCTCGTGCGATATCTGCTTGATAAACTTCGACTTGATGCGGTTCGACTCCTCAGCGCGCTGGTTGGCCAGCTTCAGCTGCTTGTTGGTGTCGTCGAGTTTCTTGTAGGCCTTGCTGCGGGTGATGGCGTAAAAGTAGAAGAATATCACAACGAGAATTGTGATGACGCCTACAGCCAGCAGTCGCTGGTGCGACAACTCGGCTTCTTTCTCGGCTATCTGTCGTTCCTTGCCTTCGGTGTCGTAAACCATTGTCAGCAGGTTGGCGTCGTTTATCTTCTGGTCAACCAGTGCCCTGTTGTAATAATCGGCTATCACGTCGGCGGTATGTATGGCAGAGTCTCGTCGACCTGCCAGCATGTTGGCCCGATACTTGGGTATCATATAGCGACCAATGTTTTCAAGGTCGCATTTATAGCCGTTGGTAAGCAGAAATTCGTCGAGCAACTCAAAGTTGTGTGCAGCCTCGGCATAGCGCTCCGACCACATCAGATATTCGTTGTCGTTTACGATGTTGTACAGCAGTTTGGCGGTGTTGGTTTGCTTGTATAGACTGTAGGCCTGTTCGGCTTCCTTTTTTTTGCCTTGTTTGATGGCCAGCAGTGCTTTGGTGTAGTTTATTTCGGCCTGCATTTCGTCCAGATAAACCGAGTCGGGCTCAGGATAATTGCGTGCCATGGTGTAAAGTGAGTCTTGTATCTTTATCCATGGGCTTACCTTGTTGAACATTTCTTTGTGAATGTAGCACTTGGCTATGGCATTCATGGTTTTCTGGCACTCGCGCAGGTCGAGCGGGTTGTGGTGATGCGCCAGTCGCTTGTGTATGCCTGCCAGCGAGCGCTGGAAGTTGATGGCAGCCGAGTCTTCCTGTCCCATGTGCAACTGACTCTCGCCAACAATCTGTGCGATGTCGTGATGCTCGGTAAAGGTGGTGTAGCCTATCGACTTCAGTCGTTTGTCGGCTTTGTTGGCCTCGCGCAATGCACGGTCGTATCGGCGCATGTCGCACAGCATACGTACATAGTTGTTGTACGAGTACACGTACGATTCTATGTCGGTTTGCGTTTTAACTTCCCTCAGGTCTAATGTGTCCAGCTGGTAGTAAAGTTTCAGCGATGTTAGCTGCTGGTTGAGCAGATTAAGCGTAACGGTGCTGTAGAAGATATATTTGGGCTTCGACAGTTCACCTCTTTCGTAGAGGCTGTCGGTGGCGCGCAGCATCCAGTTGTAGTCGCGCAGGTCGCTCAACTTGTCGATTATCGAGTCGGCACGGTTAAATCCTTCGGTTTCGTGATACTCGTAGATACCTGCCGATTCTGCTTTTTTCTGTTTGCTGCAACTGGCGATGACCATCACGGCCAGCATGATGATTATATGTCGTGTATTAATAAGATTCCTCATCCATCGTGTTATTTAAAGATGTCGTAGTCTTTATCGTAGGCTGGCGATTGTATCGACAGCAGGTTAAGCACTGAGTGGAAGATGTAATGCTGTTCGAGAACCTCAGGCAGATTGCTCTTGTATTCTCTGTAGCCATCAGATGTCCATACCAGGAATGGTATCTCATATTGCACTTTTGGAGCCAGTTTCATAGGCATGCCGTGCATAAACATATTATTCTCGCCGAGCGACTCGCCGTGGTCGGAGATGAATATCATCGAGCTCTTCCAGTCTTTTAGCGATCGCAGGGTGTCTATCATGTTGCTTAGCAGATAGTCGGTATAGAGTATGGTGTTGTCGTAGGCGTTCACCAGCTTTGCTACGTTCTTCTCGCCCTCTTCCACGTTGTGTGCCACGGGTTTGTAAACCTCAAATTTCTTTGGGTATTTACTGGCGTAGTTGGGGCCGTGGCTGGTGCTGGTGTGTATCACTATCAGCACTTTGTTTTTTTTGCTCGATTCTATACGCTCGCGTAGACCGGTAAACAGCAGTTCGTCGTAGCGCTTGTCAACGTTCGGATATTTCTTGCTCAGCACGATGTTGCTTTCGTATTCGTCGATGTGAATGGGTGGCTCGCCCCAGTTGATAGTGCGCCATACCACGTCGGCACCGGTTCGGAAGGCGTAGTTTGGCAGTGGTTCGTACAAATCGCCGCTGTTCTTCGGTTCGAGTATGGCTTTCACGCCGGCTGTGGTAAAGGTTGCGCATGATTGGGCTTGGAACACCTTCAGTCCCTGTTGCTTCGAAAGCAGCGGATTGTTGGCGCGCTTGTAGCCGTAGAGCTGGAAGTTGGCCTTGCGTGCCGACTCGCCTATCACCAGTACTACTACGGCTTTTTCGTTGTTGGTAATCTTGCCGTCGGGCAGTTTTATCTCTTCAGCCTGCTTGGCCATTCTGATGCTGGTTACGCGGATGCTGTTAACTAGATACGACCACGGTTGGAGATAGCCGCCCAGCTCGGTGTCGTGCTGACTAATCCACAGCGTCTGATTGATGTTTGCCAGCAGCAGTGCCAGTACTATTCCCAGCGATGTGCCGCAGTATCTGCCCATCTGTTTGGCCTTGCCTATTACCACTGGCTGTAGCAGGCAGAACAATGCCGGCAGCACGCCAAAGGCGATGATGAAGGCCCACAACGACCAGCTGAAGAAACCTGATGCCTCGGAGTATCGCGTGTTGAACACATTGCCTATTGTTACCTCATCGATAATGATGTTGTAGGTAAGTATGAAGTAGAGCGATGTGGCGTTGATGATAGCCATGATGGCCAGCAGAATGCGACCTACCATCCTCATGAGATACATGACGAGATAAGTCATCAGAAAGTTTACCAGCAGCATCACTACCACCAGCGATGCTATCAGAAACAGGCGTATGCCTGTACTCTGGTTGGTGTGTCCTATAACGTAGTTGAAGAACGGAATGTTATAAAGTAGCATGGTTGCCACGCTCACTATGGCCGAGAAGGCGAATAGCGAGATGGGCTTTTTTATCAGATTGAGTATGCTTTTCTGCTTCATTTCTCGAGTTTTAATAATTTGTTTCTGCTCAGGTAGAACACGAGCCAGGGCAGTGTAAATCCGATGATGCTGCCTACGCACACATCGGCTGTGAAGTGCTGCGAGAGATAGATACGCGAGTAGCCGCCCAGTGCAGCGAGTACCAGCAGCACCAGCGAGCCGAGGCTGAACACAATCCATGTGCAGCGGTTGCGCGGCTCGGCCGAGTGCAGATAGCGATAGGCCAGCAGCAGGGCGCAACAGGTAAAGAACACAAAGAAGGTAGCCGTGTGGCCCGATGGAAACGAGTTGCTGTGGCGCATTTCCACGCCTTCAACCAGTGGCAGCAGCAAGTCTGGGTAGTTCTCGAACACCATGATAGGTCGCGGCGAGTGGAACAAGTGCTTCAGTATCTGTACCACGGCTCCGCTGGCCAGTTCGCTCATGGCAAACAGTAGCGGCAGTTCTTTGCGCTTCCATATCAGCGGCACTAGTGCCAGTATATATAAAGGCCACTCTGCCAGCACTGAGTAATATTTGAAAAATGCATCCTGAAAACTGGTGTGATGCGCGTTCAGCAACATGTGTAGCTCGACCTGAGGGTAGGAGTATAGCATTCCTAACACCACTGCGAGCAGCACAATGTACAGTGCAGCATACACCGAGAGTGTCGAAAAAATCTGTTTCATGCTGCAAAGGTAGTGCAAATCGAGTGAAATACAAAATAAATTATGATTTATTTTAATTTCCACGATGCAGCCTACAGTATCGGCGGTGGTGCCAGTCATCTCGACCAAGACAAAAGCGAGGGTAAAATGTTTTCTTGAATGCTCGCTGCATCTATCTTGTTCAAAACAAAAAACGCCAAGCAAATGCTTGACGTTCTTAGCGGAGAGAGAGGCTCTCTTATGCAGAATTAGAGGCTCATGCGCCATTCCTCCTGTAGTTCTGAGTATATTACTATTTCAAAGATTCTACGTGTCAGGTATCAATATTTGATGCACTTCTGACTTCAGCTGCAAAGGTACATCTTTTTTTTGAATAATTGGTAAAATCGGGCATAAAATCCTCATTGGGAATTAACATCTGTGTCCGATGACGTTATAGGACATGCCCATATTGGTCAAGCTAACTTCCATATTATAGACTGGAGTAAGCTTCTATCCCCGATGTTTTCAGGTATTTCCGTTTTGCTTAAAGTATTACGCTGACGAATACAGTCCATTATTTTGATGTTTTTTCTTCATCTGAATGCACTTTTTTCTAGTATTTCATAGCTTTTTCCGAAAAACAAGTCACCTTTTCAACCGAAATCACTACCGTTCACTCTTCCGCATCCTGTTCTTCACGGAAGTAATCTCAATAGCATTAAATCTTATTCTACTCATCCATTGGCGTATCCTCTGGACATAGAGTTTTCAGTCAGTACCACTGGTGCTTACGTCTTCAGGAGCCTCCTCCCTCAGCCCTGTTTAATCTCAACAACATTAAGATACAGGGCCAAGGATCTCCAGAGCTGCTCTTGCCAAGCCTGATGGATACAGCAGTCTTCTGGTTCTGCTTGTGTTAATCTCATTGAAGTTAAGGCCAGAACGACGAAGCTGCCCCGACGGGGCATATCCGTACTTCGGCGACAACTTGAAATCAGGAAAACCCCAAAACCAAGAACCTGGAAGTACAGACTCTGCACTGTTAATAATCTCATTGATATTAAAATGCTGTAGCGATCCTGTCCATCTGGATGTCAACATCCTCTGCGATGACTTGAGTTGGCAGGATGGCCTTCCTGGGTGAAATTAATCTTAGTGAGATTAAGACTGGAGGGTAATCCGCCGTTCCTCCTGATACAGAAGAATAGTTGCAAGCCATACCAAAAGATACGACTTGCAACATAACATGTTATACAAGGAAATCATAGAGCAAACTCTTTCTTTATACGCTGGCATGTGCTAACCGACACGTTGCTTATCTTTGCTGCATCCCTCAGCGACAAGCCACGTTTCAATGCTTTGATGGTAGCTGCATACTCCTGTTCCTTCCTTTCCTTTGTCTTGATCGATCCTTTCGGCCTACCGAATCCGACATCAGCAAGCGTCTTACCGCTTGACAGGGCCAACTCTATCTTCCTTCTACGGGCATCATTGAGTCTGAACTTGATGGAGTCTCGTTCCACTTTGGCGCATGTGGATATGACAGAACAGAAGATAGCGAGGAAGGGATTCTCCGTACCATCATCAAGATAGAGGCTCATGCCCTCCTTCTGGAAGATGCAGTTGATTTGATTGTCGAGACAGAACTTGATGCTTTCCAGCACCTCCCATATAGCTCTGCCCATGCGATCCATCGAACTGAAGTAGATGACATCTACCGCATTGTCTTTGGCATAGGTAGAGAGGTATCTCTCGCGGAAGGAGAGGTTCCCTGTATTTTTCCGTCTAACACACTGAGAACCAGCACCGTTAGCATTTGTCCCTATGTGGTTCGATTTCTCATCTGTAATTAATTTGTAATACTCTTCTTTTTCGGTCAGA
>ONAK01000041.1 GCA_900315765.1 uncultured Prevotella sp.
ATAATTTTGTAAGCGACAGTGATTGTGTCACCAGCCTTGAACTCTGGGAACTTCTTGCCGGTTGCAAATGCTTCTTCAGCAACTTTAATTAAATCCATTGTACTTTTTTTATAATTAAATTGTTGTATCGTTCCAACGCAACATAACAGGCCTCTCGAAACTTCCTGCCAGCGATTACGCCGAAAAGCGGGTGCAAAGGTACAAATTTTTTTGGATTCAAAGAAATATTTCGTATTTTTTTTGTACTTTTGCACCATTAAACTATTAATAATGATGAAACGACAGATGTTTTTTGGCTTTTTGGCCTCGTTATTGTTGTTTTCGTGCGCACCCAAACATTATCAGTTGGCTAACGTTGAACGTACACGTATCATCGTAGATAGTCGCTACGATAAGAATCCTGACGAGGTAGCAGTAAAGTTCCTTGAACCTTATAAGAAGGTAAACGATAGTATCATGGGCCCAATCGTTGGCGTTGTGGCTCATAGCATGTCAGCTTATCGCCCAGAGAGCGACCTTTCTAATCTCCTGGCCGATATATTGGTATGGGCAGCAAGGGATTATGGCGAGCAGCCTGTGCTTGGTATCTATAATCTGGGAGGCATACGTGCCGCTCTCACCAAGGGCAATGTTACCTATGGTGATGTGCTCGATGTGGCTCCGTTTGAGAATAGGATATGCTTCATCACGCTTACTGGCGAGAGAATGCTTGACCTGTTCCGCCAGATAGCCAAGAGGGGAGGCGAGGGCGTTAGTCATGGCGTAGAGCTGGTGATCAGTAAGGATGGTAAGCTCTTGTCGAGCAAGCTTCATGGTAAGGAAATCGACCCTAAGGCTGAGTATCGCGTGGCAACTATCAACTATCTTATTGAGGGTAACGATGGTATGCCTGCACTCAAGGAGGGTACGAATGTCATTGCCCCTGATGATAGCAGCAATAACACCCGATTCCTGATTATGAACTATTTCAAAGATCATCAGGCCCGTGGTGTGATGGTTGATTCGAAAGTAGAAGGACGTATTATTGAAAAACAGTAATGATGATGAAGCGATTACACCTTATTTTATTTGTAGCGCTATTGTCTGTTGTGGCAGTCGGCGCTAAGACTAAGAAACAGCTTGTTGTGCTGCATACCAACGATGTTCACTCGTGCATCATGCCACTTAACGAGAATCTCGATAATAAAGACCTTGCTGGTCGTGGCGGATTCGTTCGTCGTGTGAACATGATAAAGGAGCAGCGCGCTTTGCATCCTGATTTGTTGTTTTTCGACTCAGGCGATTTCTCACAGGGCTCTGGTTACTACACACTCTTTAAAGGCGAGGTAGAGATAGGTTTGATGAATCAGATGGGTTACGATGCCGTGACCATTGGCAATCATGAGTTCGACTTTGGACTGGAGAATATGGCGCGTCTCTTCCGTATGGCTAACTTCCCTGTGGTTTGTTCTAATTACGACTTCACTGGTACTCCTTGCGAAGGGCTGGTGAAGGATTACATCACGCTGAAACGTAATGGACTCAAGATCGGTGTTTTCGCCCTTGGTGCTCCTTTGAAGGGACTTGTGGCAAATCACAATTGCAAGGATGTTAAGTTCCTCGATCCTGCAGAGACCGCTAAAAAGTATGTAAAACTGCTTCGTAAGCAGGAAAAGTGCGATGTGGTAATTTGCCTTTCTCACCTTGGCTGGGAGATATCAGAATACCCTGATCAGCAGTTCATTCGCGAGATTGACGGATGCGACTTGGTGCTTGGTGGTCATACGCATACCTATATGCCCACACTCGAGTATGCACCTGATAAGACAGGAAAGATGATTCCTGACGATCAGAACGGAAAGCATGGCGTGTTTATCGGTAAGCTGGTGCTTACCTTCCAGAAGTGATTATTCGAAATAGAACGTTAATACGATCATCTTTGTATGCCCGCTCTTGATGGAGTTGGCATACATTTTTTTTGTCTCGTCTTTCAAATCGTCTATATGGCTGCGGTCTATTCTGTTACCCAGTCCGTAGCAGAACTTCAGCTCAGGTATAAGCTTGAAGAATGGCAGATACAGATCGCATCCCAGTCCCACCTCCAGCATCAGGTCTGTGCGTTGCAGCTGTATGATTTCCTGATTCTTATTAGTGAGGTTTATCATTGGGCTCACTCCAGCCATCAAGTAAGGGCGGATGTTGTTCCATCTCTGCGATGAGAACTTCAGGTCAACAGGCACAGCCAGATAGGTGTTCTTCATATCCTGTATCTCGCTTCTGGGCTTCCCCTCGGCATCCATCTCTGCCAGATTCATGAGTTTGATATGCTTCGAGCCAAAGTGCATGGTGGGCGATATACGTAGATTCAGGTAGTTTGATAGTCGCATATCTGCCAGCACGCCTACTGAGAATCCTGCGTTCCAACGGTCCACATCGCAGACTATGGGGGCTTCAGTCTTAAACTCTATGTCCTGCAGGTTCATACCTACTGAAATACCAAAGTGCATAGGGCGCAAATCGATATACGGTTTGTGCTGAATCACGTATCGCCTCTGCGCCAAACATCCTGTGGCGATAGCGACGGCTGCTATGATGGTTATAAGTCTTTGTCTCATACCATATTAATAACGCAAAATTTGTAATCTTATTGCATCTTTTCTTATTGAGACATTGTATAAATTATATAAAAATATACCTAAAGTTTGGTATATTTCGAAACTTTATTGTATCTTTGCATCGTCAAAAGTGAGTATTAACATTATTAACGTTTTAATAGATTAAGAATTATGGCATATGTAATTGGTGACGACTGCATCGCTTGCGGTACATGTCAGGGTGAGTGCCCAGTAGAGGCAATTTCAGAGGGTGAGAAGTACTCAATCAACCCAGATCTCTGCACAGAGTGTGGTACTTGTGCAAGTGTTTGTCCTTCTGAGGCTATCAGCCTTCCCTAATCTTTAGGACATAAAGAAATATGAGAGGTGTTTCCAAATGGAAGCACCTCTTTTTTGTAAAGTACTTAGGCTTCAATTGAAAAGTAGTTAGGCTGCAATTGTTTTCTAGTTAGTTTGCAAAACAAAAATAAGTGCCCCTTTTGAGAGCACTTATTTGTTTATTGTAGAGTTGAAATTACTTCAGCTTCAGAATCTCAAGAGCTGACTTGTACTCTGGGTCGATAACGAGAATCTTTTCAGCGATTTCCTTTGCACCAGCAGTGTTCTTGTTCAGGAATGCATTGTACATCAGGTAGTGATAGCTGGTCTTCAGCATGGTGTCCTCACCCTTTGTGCGGTCTGCCTTGTTAGCCAGGAGATCAACAACCTTCTGATAATCGGCCTTAGCCAGATTGTTCTTCATGTTGTCGTCGAGCTTGTTGTTCAAACCAGCACGCATGAATGTAGCGTAAACCACCTGGATAGGATACTTCTCAGCGAGAGTTCCGAAGAGCGCAATAGCCTTAGAGATCATCTCCTTCTTCTTGGCTGGTTCTGCATCACCATACTTAGAGTAGATGTTTGCCATACCCTCCTCATCGTCGAAGTTCAGGTTTGGCTTGCAGGCCAGATACTGCTCGTAGTACTTGATGGCATTCTCAAACTCCTTATCCTTCAGGTAAGAGTCAGATACGCTCTTCAGGATTGACCAACGCTTAATCATTGACTGGTCGTTAACCAGCTCAAGAGCCTTGTCGTAATGAGCATACATATTAGCCTTATCCTCCAGAGCCTGATAAATCAGAGCTGTGTAGAAGTGGTCGTACTCAGAAATCTTAGCACTATCAGTCTCGAAGAAGTACTTGTGGATGTAGTCCTTAGCTGCATCGTAGTTCTTCAACTCGTAGTTTGCGAACATTGCAATACGGTTGAATGTTGGGTTGCGCGGCTCCAGCTTGATACCTGCCTCAGCAGCGCGTACGGCATCTGCAAAGTGACCAGTGAAGTAGCTACAACGTACGAACTCGTTCAATCCAAGCTTATCCAGCTTGTTGATGTCGGCTTTAACATAGTTCTCGTATGCCTGCTTCTCATCGTTAGCCAGCATAAAGATATGACCCTTGAATGCGTCAATATCCTCATCTGGGCACTGAACCTTCATCTCCTCCAGCTTCTTTGCAGCCTGAGTTGGGCTGATCTTACGATAAACCATAGCCCACTTCTTGTAACCCTCAGGGTTCTTTGGGTTGAAGGTGATAGCCTGGTTGTAGTAGCTTGCAGCCTTACCACCATCTGTACCATAGCTTGCTTCAATATCTCCCAGCAGAAGGTATGCAGGAGCAAACTGATACTTTGGCTTGCCAGCCTCGTTAGACAGGTTGGCGTACTTGCGTGCATTGGCTGTATCCTTCTGAGCATAGAAGGCCTGGGCAATCTTCAAGATAGCCTCTGGGTTCTTCTTGTTCTTCTTAAAGGCAACTTCAGCTAACTTGGCAACGTTAGGAGCCTGAGACTTGATACCATCGAGAGCTGCATTGAGCTCTGCTTCCTGTGCATTTGCGGTGGCGCTGAAACCTGTCAGCAACACACCCATTACTAGATATTTAATTGCTTTCATAATTCCTTGTTATTAAGTTATACTTCTATTAACTCTTCTCTCTTTTATGACGTTTTAATCACTTATTGGTTTAATCACTTCTTGTTTACTATCACGTCGCGTACGTTCATATTTGCTGTGCGTGGTAACAGTCCTGCGCGTAGGATAATCTTCTGTCCCTTAGGTAGTTGCACAAAGTGTGCGAAGCTTGTAGGTACACCATTTCGCGTGTCATTTAATAAAGCATAAATTGTGCGGCGCAGTGGATAATTTCCATTATATAAATAGTATTGATAGGGCTTCCAGCTGTTGTATTTCGTTGCCGAGTCGAGCTTTGATACGCCCATCACGCTTATATTCTTCTTGAATGTGACGTTGGTGGTGTCGCGCTTATCATTAAGCCAGTTCGATCCGATGATACCAAGCGAGTTGGGATGGTTTTCGACATAGTCGATAACTGCAGCGCTTGTTTTTACGGCTCCGATGTTTGGCGCACTGAACTGCTTGCCTCCAAGGATAGAGTCTACACACCAGCGTACGGTGCTTGATAGTGGATTATCGAATACCACATCGATGACACCAAGTTTGTTTTGTGGATATATCTCATTCCACTTTGTAATCTCGCCCCTTAGAATGCGTGCAAAGTCCTTGATGGTGATGCATGAATCGGGGTTTGAATTGTTTACTATGATGGCCAGTCCGTCGTAGGCTACAGGTATAGCTCTAGGCAGGAATTTCTGGTCTTTCAGGCTTTGGCGCTCGTTATTCGTAAAGTCGCGAGTGGTGAATGCCAGCCATGTTTCTTGTTTCATCAGCTTCTTTACTGCATCCTGCTCGTTGATGTAAACGGGTGTGATGGAGTCGAGTGTCTGATTGGTAAAATAATAAAGTTCCTCGTCAATGATAGGGAAGAAGCTCTCGTCGGCTGTCAGTATACTTGCAGCCTTCTGATAGGCTTGCTCCTTTTCAGGATTAGGCTTGTTCCCACAAGCGGAGAACAAGCCTAATATTAGTGTTAATCCAACGATTTTGTTGAATGCGTTCATTTCAGATAATTGAGATTTTACTGCAGACGGAATGTTACAGGAACAGTGTACTTAACACGTACTGCGCTACCGTTCTGCTTACCAGGAATCCAGTGAGGCATTGACTTAACAACGCGCTGTGCCTCCTTGTCGAGTGATGGGTCAACGCTCTTTACAACCTTAACATCGGTGATAGAACCATCACGCTCTACAACGAAGGTTACAACTACACGTCCCTGTACACCGTTCTCTTCGGCTACTACTGGATACTTGATGTTCTTAGAAAGATACTCGAACAGAGCTGAGCTACCTCCAGGGAACTGAGGCATTTCCTCTACCACGTCGAACACCTTGGTCTCTTCAACCTTTGGTGGCTCGGGTTCTGCGATAGTCTCCTTTACCTTGAGTACCTCACCTGCTGCCTCGTCGTTACCCTCAACGTTGAAGGCACCAATGGCGGTGTTGGTCTCCTGCAGTTCTTCCTGAGATTTCATCTCCTGCTCTTCCTTAACCTCTTCGTCCTTCTTAATTTCAGGAACGGTGAAGGCTACAGAGCTCTTAACTTTCTCAATCTCAATCTTCTCGGGTTCGGGCTCATCTTTCTTCTCCACCTTAGCCTCCTTCTTCTCAGCCAGATTGGCGAGCTCTACGTCGGTTTCGATGGCGGCGTTACGTGATGCGATATAGTTATCGATAGACACCTTTGCGATTACGATAGCTGCGATAAGTGCAAAGATCGCAAACATAGTGAGAAGTGCCTTCAAGTTACGTATACCGGTATTCTTGCGCAATTGATAAGCTCCGTATGCCTGGTTCTTACCCTCAAACACGAGGTCAGTCCAGCCGTTGTCTATAAGATCTATTTTTGCCATAGTCTATTCTACATTTTAGGGGTTACTTGACGCCAGCCTTCTCGATGAGAGCCTTATCGTCGTCACTCATCTTGTCGACATTGTCAATCACATACTTATCAATATTGCTAATGAGCATCTCGTCGAGTGCAGCTACCATATTTTCATAGGTTGCTGTGTTGAGAGGACGGATGATGACAGTCATAGTAGGAACTTTCTCGCCAGAGGGCAGCTCACCCTTCTTCAGCTTCTTCAGAGCCTCCTGATACTGCTCATCAGTCATCTTCGAGTTGTACTCGTTCTTCTTAGCATCGAGCTCTTTCTTAGCCAGCTTAATCTTGGCGATTGGGTTGATACCCTCTTCAGTAGTGTGCTCGTTGAGAACCTTCTCGATACCATCCTTACCATAGCTGGTAGGCTTAACGCATGAAGGATCGTCGTAGTTGGGCAGACCAGCTACATACCAAACCTTATTGTCAGCACCCAGATAGAGTGTGATGGTGTGAGAAGCCTTTGTTACCTGCTTCTCTTCTTCTTTCATCTGCGATGTATCATCGTTTGATGGCATAGTCAACTGCATTGCCTGTGGCTTTGCCAGTGTAGTACACAGCATGAAGAAGGTAATAAGAAGCATCATCATGTCTACCATTGGCGTGAAGTTCACGCGGGTATCCATCTTTTTCTGCTTTGATAGATTCTTTTTTGCCATAATACTACTAGTCGTTTAAACGTTTAACATCGAGATTCGTAATCAGCTGGAAACGGTTCTCGTTCATATCCTGGAGCTCTGACATCAGCTTCTTGATGGTTCCATAAGAAGTCTTAGAGTCGCACTTGATAGCGAGCTTGATGTCGGGGTTAGCCTCGCGTGCAGCAGCCACCCACTCCTGGAACTCGCTCTTGCCTCCGTTGATACTATCAAGCGGAAGTCCGAGCTTCTGGATTGCCTCACCCATCTTTTCTGGATCGAGGTTAAGATAATTAGCAAGCTGTGCCATTGGCGCTCCCACCATAGCATCCTCACGGAAGTGCTTAACCTGGGTGGCGTTCAGCTGGACACCAAACTTATCTGTCATGGTCTCCATCATGGCCTGCATATTATTCTTATTTTCGGTACCACAGTAGATGCGTCCCTCTGGTGTAACCAGAATGTTGAGCACATCCTGCTCAGGTATCTTTACCTCTGACACAGAATTAGGCGCTGTGACTGAAACTGGCTCTGGTGTCAAGAATGTTGATGTCAACATAAAGAAACACAGAAGCAGCGTCATCACGTCTGACATAGGAGTCATGTCAATCCAGATGTCTTTTTTCTGTATCTTAATTTTTGCCATTCTCTAATTGCTTTAATTGCGTTAATAAATGAATGGTAAAATATTAAGCCTCGTTGTGGTTAGAGTCGTATGTAGCTGCTACGGTGAAACCGATCTCGTCCATAGCGTAAGTCAGCTTATCGATCTTGTTTGAGAAGAAGTTATAAACTACAGTAGCTACCCATGATGTCAAGATACCAGAAGCTGTGTTAACCAGAGCCTCAGAAATACCTGCAGACAGAGCCATAGAGTCAGCACCACCACCAGCAGACAGAGCCTGGAATGATCCGATCATACCAAGTACAGTACCGAACAGAGCGGTCAGAGTACCCAGAGATACGATGGTAGCAACCATAGCCATGTTCATCTGCAGAGTAGGCATCTCGAGCTGTACAGCCTCCTCGTGAGCCTGCTGGATCTTAGCAATCTTAGCAGCCTTCTTCAGAGTGTCGTCACCCTCTACAGTCTGATACATGCTGATAGTAGAAAGAACAACGTTTCCTACAGTACCCTGCATCTTGTTGCAGAGAGCCTTAGCCTCGTCGAACTTCTGGGCCTTGATCAGGTTCTTAACGTCAGATGTGAACTTAGCAAGGTTAATCTTACCAGATGCGGTCTTGATAGCGAAGAAACGCTCGATACCAAGGCAGATTACAGTGAAGAGCAGAGTCAGGATCAGACCTACTACGAAACCTCCTTTATAAACGGTACCCAGCAGGTTAGCGGGATGACCAGTGCGGTCGCCACCAACGAAGTTGTCGGGGTTACCCATAACGAAGTACCAAACACCGTAACCAGCAGCTGCACAAATTAACAGGATAATCCATGCTGCCTTAACACCCTGAAAGCCCGAATTCTTTTTGGCTGGGGCTGCAGCCTTTGTTGTTGTTGCCATAATTAAAAATAATTTTTTTAGTTATTATAAATATTAAAGATTAAATTTCACCTCGCAAAAGTAGCAAAATAAAGCGTAAAACAAGCCTAATTAATACAATTTAACTATGAATTTCCGATTTATTTTAGTTTTGCACATACTTCTTTGATGCGCTTCATCGCTTCTACGATGTTTTCATCGCTTGTAGCGTAGCTCATTCTGAAGCATTCGGGATCGCCAAACGCATCACCGCCTACGGTGGCTACGTGTCCCTTCTCGAGCAGGTACATCGCAAAGTCGGTAGAGTTGTTGATGGTAGTCTCGCCATCGCTCTTTCCAAAGAAGCTGCTGCACTTGGGGAACAGATAGAATGCGCCCTCGGGTACGTTGACTTCGAGGCCTGGAATGTCCTTGGCCAGCTTGACGATAAGGTCGCGACGGCGCTCAAAAGCCTTGCGCATATCCTCTACGCACTGCTGATCGGCAATGTATGCAAACTCGGCTGCTTTCTGGCTTACCGAGCATGGTCCGCTGGTGTATTGGCCCTGCAGTTTGTTGCATCCTTTTACTATCCACTCTGGGGCAGCAATGTATCCTATGCGCCAACCAGTCATAGCGTAGGCCTTCGACACACCATTTACGATGATGGCGCGCTCCTTCATGCCTGGGAACTGGGCGATACTCTCGTGCTTGCCGATATAGTTGATATGCTCGTAAATCTCGTCGGCAAGTACAAACAGGTCTTCGTGTTTCAGTATGACATCAGCCAGTGCCTTCAGTTCGGCCTTGCTGTAAACACTACCTGTTGGGTTGCTGGGCGAGCAGAGTATAATCAGTCGTGTCTTGGGTGTGATGGCAGCCTCCAGCTGCTCTGGAGTCATCTTGAAGTTCTGGTCGAAGCCAGCCTCCACAAACTTGGGGACACCGCCAGCCAGCAGTGCCATCTGTGGGTAGCTAACCCAGTATGGGGTGGGGATGATCACTTCCTCACCGTCGTTAACCAGCGCCATCACCGTGTTGCACACACTCTGTTTGGCACCATTGCTCACCAGAATCTCGTTGATTGTATAGTCGAGCTGGTTCTCGTTCTTGAGCTTAGCCACGATGGCTTTGCGCAGATCGGGGTAGCCCGGTACTGGAGAGTAGCGTGAGAAATTGTCGTCTATAGCCTTTTTAGCAGCTTCCTTAATAGCGTCGGGGGTATTGAAATCGGGTTCTCCAACACTCATGTTAATAACATCGATTCCTTGCGCCTTCATTTCGGAGCTTTTCTGAGACATTGCCAGCGTTGCCGATGGGGCCAGACGCTGCAGACGATTAGATAATTGTGCCATGTTACTATAAATTTTGTGCAAAATTACGCATTTTATTTTTGAAAACGAAATAAATCTTTCACTTTTTCACTTTTCTGAGCGAATTTGTAGCAGATTGCGAGCTATTTGAGGTGCAGGGTGTGCCCCATGCGCACCTTTTTAGTCTCCAGGTAGCGCAGGTTGTATTTGTTTGGAGTCACCTCGATGGGTACATTCTCGATGATTTCGAGTCCGTAGGCCTCAAGTCCCACTCGTTTCACTGGGTTGTTTGTAAGCAGTCGCATCTTGTGCACACCCAGGTGGCGCAGCATCTGTGCACCGCATCCGTAGTCGCGCTCATCGGGCTTGAATCCCAGGTGTACGTTGGCATCCACGGTGTCGAGTCCCTGTTCCTGCAGTTTGTAGGCTGCTATCTTGTTCATCAGTCCGATGCCTCGGCCTTCCTGCTGCATGTATATCACCACGCCTTTGCCTTCTTTCTCGATGGCCTGCATGGCCTTGTGCAGCTGCTCGCCGCAATCGCAGCGCTTTGAGCCAAGGATGTCGCCCGTCATGCATGATGAATGTACGCGCACCAGAATCGGCTCGTCCTCTTTCCATTCGCCCTTGATGAGTGCCATGTGCTCAAGTCCGTTGCTCTTCTGACGGAAGGGTATCAGGCGGAAGTGGCCGTATTCGGTAGGCATTTCTACCTCGTCGCCTACCTCAATCAGCGATTCCTTCTTCAGGCGGTAGGCTATCATATCCTTGATGCTGATAATCTTCAGGTTCCACTCCTTGGCAAACTCCATCAGCTCGGGCATACGTGCCATAGTGCCGTCTTCGTTCATAATCTCCATCAGTGCTCCTGCGGGATAGAGTCCGGCCATGCGACAGAGGTCGATGGCAGCTTCGGTATGTCCGCTACGGCGAAGCACACCGTTATCTTGTGCGTAGAGTGGGTTTACGTGTCCTGGGCGCCCGAATGTCTCAGGCTTTGATGTAGGGTCGGCCAGTGCCTTGATGGTCTCGGCTCTGTCGTGGGCACTCACACCAGTGGTACATCCCTCCAGCTTGTCGACCGTTACGGTGAATGGTGTACCGAGTACCGATGTGTTGTCCTGTACCTGATGTGGCAGGTCGAGTTCCTTGCATCGCTCGATGGTGATAGGTGCGCAAAGCACGCCACGGGCATTCTTCAGCATGAAGTTTACTTTCTCTGCTGTTATCTTCTCGGCAGCGATAATCAGGTCGCCTTCGTTCTCGCGGTCTTCGTCGTCAACTACGATTACAAACTCTCCTTGCTCGAAGTCCTTAATGGCTTCCTCTATGCTGTTCAACTTCATCTTCTCCATATTTTTACACCTTATTATATATATAGTAGTTAATCCTTATGCTTTTTCGTCTCGTAATCGCGTGCCAGTTCGAATACGAACGGCATGTTCTCGAGGTCTTCCATTGTTCTTGGTGCTGGTGCGGCAAATACTGCTACGCGCTCAAGTACATCGTGGTTTGTCTCCAGAATGTTGTTCAGGTCCTTGCGCAGTCTCAGGCGGAAGCGGCACATTCTCAGGTAGAAGAAGATGCCAAGAGGCAGAATCAGACCTGTGATGATGTTAAGCCACTTCTGGCGGAACGGACGCGTGTGAGCATGGGTTGCCACGATGGGGTAGTGGTTCAGATAGTTCAGAATCTGTGGGTCCTTACTGTTGCACAGGTCGTCGATAACATCCTCCAGCTGAGCCACAATCTGCTCTATCTTCTGGTCGTCGCCAGGACGGAAGAACACGTGTATCGGGTTGGGCAGATGCAGCAGCTTGTGCTCTTCGCTATACTGCTTAATCTGTTCACTTATCTGTAGCAGATAGAATGAGTCGAGTGCATAGATAGGATCCTCGATAATCACCTCCTTGCGATAGATGTGGCGATGCGATCTCAGTCCCAGCACGCGCATAAACACCTGCTTGTACATGTCGATGTTGAATACCACCGAGTCGTTGTTGGCCTTGATGGTGAAGAAGGCTGCCAGCGGGGTGAGCACGATGGTGGATATGGTCATTCCGTACCACACGGTCCATTGGTCGTCGCGGGCCATCTTCATACCCGTGCTGTCGAGGATATAGTAGACAATGAATACCAGTACCGATATGATGACGGGCACACCCAGACCACCCTTACGGATGATGGCACCCAGTGGTCCTCCGATAAAGAAGAAGATGATACAGGTGAACGAGAGTGTGAACTTAAGTATGGCCTGAATCTGGTGCGTGCGGAAGTAGCGATGCATGCTCTTGGCGTAGGTACCCTTCATCTCCAGGTCGGTGGCGCACGATTGTGCATTGCTCACAGCCATCTTTACGGCCATTCGTTTCTTGGTGGCATCAAGCTTCGTAAACATCGAGTCGAGCGATGTCTTGCCTTCGGCCACTATGTTCATGATCTTCGCTGAATCCTGTTTTGTTACATCTGCCTGTTTAAAGTAGAATCGGGCCGACTCGTTGTAGTATGCCCTGCCCACGCTGTCGTTAAACTCCTGAATCGAATCCTTGTCGTGCAGAATCTTTGCGAGTCCCTTGGCTCGTGCGTCGCCTGCGATGTCTTCGATGTCGGCCATATTGAATCCGCCGTCAAAGTCCATCACGATGCGTTTGGTAACGAATGTCTCGCGACGATAGGGTACATCGGCTGTACCGGCAAGGTCTTGCGAGCGCATGTTCTCGTTCCACACACCATTATATAATGTAAGCAACAGGTGTTTCTTCTCAGCCGTGCTCTGCATCATGCCCGAGTCGGCAAGGATGATGGCCTGATCTTCGTAGCTTCCCGTCATGCGATAGATCATGATGCCGTAAAGCATACCTGTGTTCAGGTCTTTCTTCTGCACGTAGATGTTGGTCGACGGTATGCCGCCGTAGAATTTTCCCTCGGGTATCTCCAGCTCAGGGCTCTTCTGTTTCATTCCGAGCAGCAGTCGGTAGAAGTCCTGGTTGGCCTGCGGACCCACCACGTTCTGGAAGTAGAACGATATACCAGCCATTAATACCGCAATGATGATTAACGAGCGGAAGGCCTGCATCAGCGAGATGCCTGCAGCCTTGATGGCTGTAAGCTCCGAACTCTCACCCAGGTTACCGAAAGTGATAAGCGATGAGAGCAGTATGGCAAGTGGGAATGCCTGAGGCATCAGCATCAGCCCCATGTACCAGAAGAACTGGGCCATCACCTCAAGCGAGAGACCTTTACCAATCAGCTCGTCGACGTAGCGCCACAAGAACTGCATCATCAGCACAAACTGGCAGATGAAGAACGTTCCCATGAACAGCAAGCCGAACTGCTTGGCTATAAATATGTCTAATTTCTTAATTCGGAACATAATCAGCGTGCAAAGGTACAAAGAAAATTCCGAATAGCGCTAATATTTACGTGAAAAGTTGCTAAAGTCCGCTTGCTCTGTGCAAACTGTCGAGGCAACTCTCCCACAGAATCTTAAGCCCGTCAACATCGTCGTCTTCGGCAAAATCTGTTATCATCAGGTTCAGATTATGGGTAAGGTCGCTCTTCTCTATGCGCATCTCCCAGTACGACTCGTCGTCTTCCTCGTCTTCGTAGTCCCATTTCAGGCGGATGCGTTCAAACTTCACTTTCTCTACTATGTGCGCTTGTCTTACGTCTTGTTCTGTCCAGGGCTCGCCCCAGGTAAACTTGAAAACGCCGTCTTCTTCGTTCACGTGGTCGGCAAACCATCGCTCCAATCCGTGAGCGCTACTTATCTGTTCCCATATGATTGCTGGCGACTTTGTTGCCAAAGGGTATTCAATGTCTATTTTTTGCTTCCCCATACGTTTTAGTGGTAGTTATATTGACTAATATCAATGATTTCTGTGGCAAAATTACAAATTTTCCACGAAATACAAAACTTTTTGCCGAAAAATTTTGGTGGTTACAAAAAAATGTGTACCTTTGCACCCGCAAATCAGCAAGATGGCGGGATAGCTCAGCTGGTTAGAGCGCATGATTCATAATCATGAGGTCCCCAGTTCAATCCTGGGTCCCGCTACACAGAGAGAGGCAGTTAGATTTTTATCTAATTGCCTTTTTCTTTTGTTTTTGTTTGGTCAGTACAGAAAAAAGCCTTATTTTTGCAGCCATGAAACAGATTATTTCTACCATTATATGCCTTGCAGCGTGTTTGCCATCTTTGGCGCAGGTTGTTCTTAAACTGCTTGAGCCAGCCTATGCCGATAGCGCTGCTGTGTATCGTCAGAGTGTTTATGTGCCTCAGAAGTGGGACAAGAATCGTGTGCAACTCTTCATCGAGCGCCCTTTGGGAGCCACCACCGTGCGTGTTAACGGTGCGGAGTGTGGTGGAGACTCGGTTACGGCTGTTCCTCATCTTTTTGATATCACCAAGCGCATCGTTGCTGGTCAGCGAAACGTGATTGAGATTCAGGTGGCTGGTCACGATTCACGCGGCATCGTTGGTTCGGTAGAGTTGCGTGCCCAACCTCGTCACCTATATATTAATAAGGTGTCGGTGCATCCTAAACCCTATAACGCTCAGGTTGGCGTAGAGCTCGATCTGCGTGGCCAGTCACCCAACTTCAGCTACTATGGCGTTCAGATCATGATTCAGCACGAGGATAAGGATTCGGCTGCCATCTTTGTTGGCCATGAGGATATCTACGACTATCACATGGAGGTGGATATGGGTATTCCTGAGCAGGATCGCTTCTGGGATGAGTTCCATCCCAATGTGTATCGCATGGCCGTTAGCGCTGCTGATGATTATAAGGAGCTGACGTTTGGTATGCGCGAGGCTGGGGTAGTGGATGGTAGGCTGTTCATTAACAGCCACCCCGTTTATCTGCGTGGAGCTATGATGGACGATTATTTCCCAGAGTGGGGCCGCATGCCAACCGATGTCTCGACGTGGGAAAAAATGTTCCGTCGCTTAGAGGCGATGGGGCTGAACCACGTGCGCTTCAAGGGCTATTGCCCTGTAGAGGCTGCTTTCGACGCTGCCGATAAGGTAGGCATGTATCTTCAGCCAGAAGGTAAGAACCTGTTTGAACTCGGACGTATGGCTGATGTCTATGGACATCATCCCTCGTTGGTACTGATGTCGGTGGGCGATTCGTGCTACGTGTGGAACGATGGCTATCTGGCTCCCGTTCAGCTGAATCAGCGTGTGATTTATGGTGCCGATATGTTGCAGTATAAGCTTGGTATCGAACAGCTTCTGCTTAACGACAGCTGTGGCAACTTCCTGCTTGGCGGCATCTGCGACCGTCGGGGCGACTATAGCGGTGTGCTCCACGCTCGATTCACGGATAAGGATGCAGGCTTTGTCAGTTCCGATTTCCAGCAGTTCTGCCGTTCTATCATCCCTCTGGCCCGATTTGATAAAACCAGCTACAGCCTGAGCGATACCCTGCGAGTGCCCGTGGTGGTCTACAACGCCATGTATGGTCATCTTAACGGCGTGCGCACCACCTACTATCTGAATACCGATAGCGGACAGGTAGTTGCAGGCGGACTTATAGCCTCAGGCACCATCCCTTTGGCTACACAGAATCCAGTGGGCGAGATTGTGTTCCCGCTCGATTCATTAAAATCGCCTTGCAAGCTCACCCTCACCCTCACCGTAGGTGTCCCCTCCGTGCGCAACCATTGGGATATAGAGGTGAAGGATAGCGTGAAATAACAGGTGGATTTTCTGCGAATCTTTTGGTGGATTGAGGGGAAAGCATTATCTTTGCAGGCGGTTTTCAGATAATCATAAACTGAGAATGATGCAATATTGAACTTAAAGAACTTTTAAATTACAATGAAAAAACTATTGATTACAGCCCTGCTGGCCATGATGTGTGGTGGGGTGGAGGCGCAGGAGGTACTAGACACTACCAGCGTAAATGCTAAGTTGTTAACTGCCGAGGGCAATAAAATGCCTAAGTATAAAAGTGGTATGGCATCGGTGATGCAGTATCTGGCCAACAATGTTAAATACCCTAAGGAGGCCGACCAGAATGGTGTTGAGGGTAGGGCGATTATCAGTTTCTTGGTTAATAAAGATGGCGTGGTTTGTAATGTGCGACCTGTACGGGTTGACTTAAAGTTCTTCGATTTGCAGAAGATGAGCGAGAAGACTGGCAAAAGCGAGCAGGCTCTGAGAAACCACTACTCAAGGCTGTTTGCCACTGAAGCAGCCCGCGTTATTGGTGCTATGCCTAAGTGGAAACCTGCAGTATTCGAGGGAGAGAAGGTTGGGGTCTATTGCAGTGTGCCTGTAACCTTTGCCATCCCACGATTCGCAAATGAAAGACTCGGCAGATAGAAATCTTTAGGGATTCCCCTACTCAACGGTAGGGGAATTCTTGTATCTATTCGGCTGGAACTTGCTAACTTTGCGGCAGAATTACATTAAAAAGCTAACAAAGAGATTATGAAGAAACTGTTTTTTAGCCTGATGATGGCATTTGTTTGTGGCGGCGCTATGGCCGAGGAAGATACGAAGGAGTATAAGACCTTCGTAAAGAACGATTATCATGTGTTCTACTGCTTGCACAATGGCGTAACCGTTGTTGTTGATCCTACGCAAGGTGGTATCTTCGAACCTCACATCTCCATCATCAACGAGAGTGGTCGTGAGTTCATCTTTGAGCCTCAGAAGATAACCGCCAGCGCCTTCGCCATTCCTGGCGTCTCTTCGAAGTCTGCCCGCTATCGGGTGGAGCGTTTCTTGGCTAAGGGTGATACGCTCGGCTTTGATAAAGACCAATTGAAAATCTATACTCCCGAGAAATATATCAAGGTTGAGAATAAAGCCAATTTCTGGGCCACGCTGTTGGTTGGTGTGGTAAATGGTGCTGTGAAAGTAGGGGCTAATGCTCTTCGTGGCGATGACAATCGCTCGCCCGAAGAACGTGCCGCCGACCGTTTGATTGAAGACAAATACGACGACCGTCTGTATCAGGAGATGTCGAACGAGCACCAGCAGGAAATCAAGCGGATCAAAGAGCAGTATTGGCGCGCCAACACGATATTTGATGGTGAGGAGCATGAGGGCTTCATCGCTATCAAGCCCGTCAAGTCGCAGTATCTGATTCTCGACATCCCCGTTAATGGTGAGAATTTCCACTTTATTATTAATAATAATAAGAAGTACTAATCACCCCTCCTTGTCATGTCGAGCGTAGTCGAGACATCTCTGCGGCTTTAGCCGCTTGGCGTGAGCCAAAGTATCTCCTTCGGAGATTTTATGAGATCTCTCCACGCGCTTTGCTTGGTCGAGATGACAAGCGGAGGAGGGAGGGAAGAGGAGTGAGAGTGAGGGAAAAGAAAATGAAAAAACAACAAAAAAGCGAGGGAATCTTTCGATTCTCTCGCCTTCGTGTCGGGATTACTGGACTCGAACCAGCGACCTCGCGCCCCCCAGAAGCTACGCAACTGGCGCTAAATCCCGTTGAGAATCAACGATTTCTGCTGTCTTTATTTCGCTCGGTTGACGTCTTGGTTTACTTTAGTCCACCGTTTGATTAAACAATAAATAAATTAACTCTCGCTTTGATCCCTTATGGAATCGGTTACAAAATTACTGCAAAATGTCGATATATGCAAGTATTCCTGCGTTTATTTTCTAAATATCGAGCATTTTTTAGAGAATTGAAAAATCCTCTATCGGCGTAAGATGCAAACGTCTAAGTTCCTCCTCGTACTTATCACGTTCAGGAGTACCGACCTTTCCTATGAGTTGGTCTTTTGATTCTTCGAGCGTTATAAAATCCTTATCCATCATCATTCTGTATAAGAGAATTATAACAGCTGGCTTGCAGGTATGCGTTGAATATTATTGTTATCGTCGCAGACAACAATATCTTGCCCCCTCAATGCCTTTTCTTCCAGCATTTCCCTCTCAGCTATCTCCAGACCATCCCTAATTTTCTCTGCTAATGCTTGAACTTCTTTATTTGACATAGTTCTGTAACTCTTGATATAATGTATTATTGAAAACTATAGTATCAGCCTCTCTACCACCCAATGCAATTTGTATGCGTGGTTTCTGACTGTTATCGTAGATGTTCCAAAAGTCAACTTCTGGAATAAAGATTCGGAAAAGATTGCTAATGCCTGCTACATATCTTCGCCTAACAATCTCTTCGGGTATATTATGACCTCCGCTTGCGACACGCTCTGCGACACGTTGCAATGCAAGTTCTGGTGTACGTAACCAGAAGAACAGAACATTCACCTGATAACCTTTTGCCTGTGCTCGACGTACAAGATTGATGTATGATTTAGTAGCAAGGGTAGTCTCAATGGCGAAAGTCTCGTCTTTGGCAAGCAAAACCTCTATGCGTTGTAACATCAAACGTCCTGCCTCGATGGCAACACTCTCAGGATTGAAAGGAGAAAGACCTCTGGCTATCTCATCAGCGTTGACAAACTCCAGACAATCCAACATCTTAGGCAGCACAGAATATGAAGCAGTGGTTTTCCCAGCTCCATTGCAACCGCTTATGATATATAGGTTCTTACTCATATCGGCAGCGAATTTACGAATAGTTTTTCAGATACCAAGCACTAAGCTCGTAAAAATGAGACTATTTAACAAAAAAGAGACATAAATCGCCTTGTTAAGACGAAATATGCCTCTCTGTTTATCAGAATCGGTAATCGAAAATAGGATCTCCAAATCGGTAGCCGTTCACTTTCTTACCGTCTATGTATTGACTGCATCGTTCTACTTTGTATATGCTGCACTCTTTAATCTGTGTCGCTTTAGGTGACAGTAGTATTCCAAGCCGTTTGAACTATTCAGCAAGTTTTAGCTTCAAGTCCTTGTCACTGAAAAACTCTCCTTTATGATATATGGCTCGGAAAGCCTGCTAGAGTTTCTTCTTGTCCTTGACAGCCTTCATCATCTTATCTTTATTCCATCGGCAACTATTCATTTCCTTTTCGGAGAGGTATAGTCTGAAATCTCGGAACTCTGGATTTTCATCATCGTAATCTGCTGATGGATGCTCTAAGTAGTCCTTCAGTAAGTGCTCATAGGAGATAATGATTGCTCTGGCAAGTTGTACGTCAAATTTATCGTACTCTTTCTTATCGATGGACTCTTGCTTGGTCTGTTTTAGCATCTCGGACTTGTCATAGAATGCCCAGAGATTCTTACCGTCTTTGTAAGCTTGGCGTATCTTGTGCTTATGGATAAACGACTGTTTCTTGTACTCGTTATATACTAAGCGTCTATCTTCTATTGATAAGAGATCTGTCTCGACATTTACCCTCTTTATCAGTACTTCAAGCTCTGATTCATTTGCCTTTGTTTGTAATGAAAGCAAGTGCGCGGAATCTTCCTCTTTACGTTGCATTTCCTCTTGAAACTCTTCATCTGATTGTATGTTGTCATTAGTAGAGTAGATATGCACCATCGTATTTCGGAAAATGTTCTGGTACTCGCTGTTACATCTTAAACGACCACTAATTTGCTCCATCGTAGTTGATATATCCACCAGCGTTTGTGTCCTGTATGCATCGCTTGCTACTATTACCAATGCGTTATTGGAAAAGAGGTTGCAGCCCTGAAAGCATTTCTTGGTAAAGAAGTTGATGCGCTTATTGGGAGCGATAACCGATTCAATAGGATACTCACCAAGAATCAGCCTGTTACGTTTTCTGGTAGCACAGCATATCTTAACCTCGTCCTGATCTAATGCCAGTGACTCTACGACTTGTTTAATGGTTGTCACGGAATTGAGAAAGATAAATAATTGTTCTACCTCTTTTTCTTCTCCGTTGATGTCAGGTAAAACAAATCCTTCTTCATTGAATATTCGGATCAGCTTACACAGTCCTTTGCTAAGATTGGTAGCCTTGATCTTCCTAACTGTGATCGGCATTCTCTGGTTCCATTCTACCCGATAATGCGGTAACTGTTTAAAGAACTCGATTTCGTAATCATCATCTATTGGAGTTGCGGACAAGAATGTGTAATGATCAAAAGCCCGTATTGTCTTGCACATATTGGTAATGGCCGATTCTCGGAAATCCATATCTTCAAGGATCAAGTGATATTCATCTATTAAGAGTTTCCAGCCCTCAGTCTTACTATCCATCCACTCTAAGAGCTTGGGTAGGCTGTCATAAGTAACGGCAATCTTGTATATCTTATGCTCTTTGAGGTACTTCTTGAACTCATGCTCTCTTGTACCGCCATAGCATTTAAATATAACGTACTTATTGTTATCATCTGCCGCAATGCTATCTACTAAATCTCGGAACGGACAAACGATAATGTAATTGGATTCACAGTTGGCTGCAACATAAGTTCCGCCTACGTCTGTCTTGGTCTTATTCACTATTCCGTGAGGTAAGCCATCTTTAAATTCGGGAAGCTCGCTGAGATAACGAGCATTCCCACCATCAATGATTTCTTGTATCATAATTGATTCAGAGTGTCTTTAACCTTTTGAAGTCCTTTATCTAATAGCTCAATATTCTGGTTGAGATCAGAATATATGTAAACATTCCATTCATCTTCAAATTCGTGCGTCTTAAAATATAAAGACAAATCACTCATAATCTCTTCTACTTTGTTCAAATCATTGCTAATCTTTGACATTACTTGCACAGCATCCATGCATTTCTTTTTGGAATCATAATATTTATTCATAATCCGAATTATTTAAAATTTAAATATCAGTTCATCTCATGGAATTTATTCCCTTCTTAGATAAGACTCTTTGAAAGAAAATGTTCTGTTGATGGGCATAAAAAAGTTTGCCCTCTATCTATCCAAGAAAGAAGTCCGAAATTTAGTACAGAATATTTTCCTGTTCTTATAAGATAGCCTTGAAAATAAATGTTCTACACTACAGCTAAATAAAAGGTGCTTTCAACACCTCGGAATTACAGTTGTGACTTTCTTCTTGTTCTTAATCTTAACTATTCAAGTATAGTCTTTTTATGCCTGAGACCATAGTTAAGAAATCTTAATCTTGAATTATAGACTTTATGAGCCATTTTTACTCATAACTCGGAGTACAGTTATTTTTCCTCTCTTTATAAGGAGTGTCTGAAAAATAATGTTCTATTCCAGCGAAAAAGAAAGAGGCATATTTCTACACCTCCAGAAAGCCAGATATATGATGTTGTTGCTATGAACCAATCATGTTGAGGCTGAACCAGAGTCTATTATTAGTTATATGAAAGACAAAATTAAAGAACGTAGTGATAACACAAAAGTAACCCTGATTCTCAACCTCAACACACTATTATATCTATTACTAAAGAGAAGTCCAAGTTAAAAATCTTAAATGTCTGGAATTGACGAAATGAAGCGATTTTGCTCGGAATCCATTAAAAAGGAAAACAGCCACCACATTAATGTGATAGCTGCTTTGTAAAACTCATGTTGGCATAGCCTTTTGACTTTTCATTATAGAAAAGTGGTGCGCACCCGCGAAGTCACTTTGAATCAATCTCTAAACAAGTATATGCTATTTATTTTGATACTCCAAGCCATTTGTAACGATATGTGGATAACTAATCGGAATGGACTTATATGCAATAATAAAGGGTAGCAAACTGTGGTGCTACCCTTTGATTATCCTATTATTTGAATTATATTCTCGGTAATGTGTACACACCCATACTAATGTGCCCATCCTCATAATCCTTAGAAAGGCGTTCCTTTACTTAATTTTGTAGTAAGTTAAGCGTTCAAAATCCAAGAACACTAATTTATTGCCATCAGTGATTGTGAATCTACTTGAATAAACGTCTCCATTATTGCTAGTTAATATGACAGTTGTATTATCCTTTATTGTATATGTCCCGCTATCTTCAGGATTGCTGGGTTTATTACCATCTACTTTATAATCCACATATGACCATGAGAAGTTTGCATTGAAGGTAAACTCCCAATATTGATTCCCATCATGCTCTTCAGCCTCTGCTCTCCAAGTTCCAACAAGAGGGTTAGAGGAAGAACCACCATTGTCATCATCGCTCTTACTGCAAGAAGAGAAACTTACACTCAAAAGCACTGTAAGAAGTGCAATTCCAATAAATCTTAATGTTTTCATAAATCTGTAATTATTAAATTAGTAATATTCAAGCCAACTAATCCCAAGAAGTTAGCGGATTATTGTTAAGAAGCATGGGACTGCTGAATTTATCTCACTGCGGCTCTGGACTGCCAATCATCAAATAAAGACAACAGCCCATGCAGGAGATATATTATTAAGTATAATAATCCCAAGCATGAGCAAATTGCCTATTACCCTTGATGATTGAAATTGTCCAGATTTCAGTGAAGGATAATATCAAATGCTCCTCTTACAAAGTTGAGCCATTAAAACGCACATCTGCACACAGGTGTACTTGAAACTCGTTGTAAAAGTAAGCATATTATTCTATATAGCAAAGATTTATGCTTAAATTTTGTGAATTTTTTAATATTTAAGCCCTACAAAACGGGAAATCTACTTAAAAAGATAAGGTAGAGCACCGTTTTTGATGCCCTACCAAACTATTACTTTAGAGATTGAACTCCGCTTTTATTCTTTGTACTGTGCTTATTCCTTTACCTGTCAGTTTAGCAACATTACGGATAGAGTAACCACGTTTCAGATAACTGATAATGTCGTGATATTCTTCTTTCTTCTGTTCAATGGTCTTAACGCTTCCAACTTTACGACCAAGTTTTCCACCTCTATCAATGAAGAGTTTACGACCACTATTTAAACGGAACTTAATGTTTTCACGCTCTAACTGTGCACAGGTAGAAAGTGTTGCAATCATTATAGGTGCAAACACTGTGGGTTTTCCCTCAGAATCAAGTAGCGTTAATTGTTCTTTCTGCATATAGAGGTTAATGCCATTATCAATAAGGTCTTTTACTGTTGCCAACACTTCAAAGGCATTTCTCCCCAATCTGCTAAGTTCACTTACTAAGAGAATAGAAACACCGTTTTGTTTACAGTAGTCTATAGCCTGTAATAATACTGGTCTCTCTACATTCTTCTTTGCTCCAGAAATCTTTTCCTCAAAAATCTTGGAAATCTCTAATTTCTGAAACGCTGCATATTCTGATAAATCAGAAATCTGCCTGTCTGTGTTCTGCCTGTCACCAACAGACGAAACACGGGCATAGATAATTGCTTTCATTTTAATCTTTGATTAAGTTAAACACATAATGGGTGCTTCATAACAAACCTATATAGATTTATATGAATACACCCATTATTTGAACATAGTTTTAACTATAAACTCTCCATAGTTCCAACTTTTCACCAACGACAAACCAACCTTTATCCTTGATAAACCAAATTTCTTCAATTCCGTAAGAGTTTGGCTTAACCTCATACTTCACGAACTTGTAAGCATACCAAGGTTGTTTAACCGTTTTAATCATTTCTTTGTCATAATCTACTTCTTTGGCTCTTAACGTCACATATATGATTTTAAGCCCATACTGTATTTTATGAGTCTCCCAACCGCTATAATTGGGGCTTTTATTATTGATAAGGTAGAAGTACGGATTTAAGAAAACTTCGATAGCCTCAATAAAGCAACCTTTTGAACACCATTTAAAACTCATTGTTTGCATAATCGTAAAAATTTAGGGGAACACCTCATTTCTGAGATATTCCCCAAGTTAGTTAATCAATGAACCATTTATAACGCTCTTCTCCGTGTAGTGCTCCATTTATACCCATAGCAATTTCTGAGGCATTCAAAGAACGGTCTAAGAACATATCAATATATGAGGATTTATTTGCACCCGTTAAGAGGTTATAAAAGTTCCACATATTTATATCTGTTCCATAGCTCCCAAAGTCTTCATCTGAGATATAGGACTTTGCCACGTTGTTAATCTGTGTATCAGTTATTAATAAACGTGGTATATCCCTTTGCAGTCTCATGGGTAAATACTGATAAAGACGCATACGACCAAGAATCTGGCAAAATTGATGCTCTGATAGTGAAGAGTTGCAAAGTTGCTGCATCAAATGAATTTGTTTTGCAGGGTTAAACATGCCAAACATTTCCATAACTCTTTGATACAGTTCTCTGGTACTACTAACTCTTAGCTCACCTTTGTAGCCATCAGTGAAAATACACATATTGCAACATACTGTGTTTTTAAAACCGATAGCAACACGGAATAACTCAGGGACTTTCTTGCTGTAGAGATTCTGCTGATTATATGCTCTTACACCAACAACAGAGAGGAAAAGCCGATTTCCGTTTATATCCTGATATATTGTGGGTATATCAACAGAGAATGCACAACGCTCAAAATACTGTGTTTTGTCAGTTTCTAAGAGTTGGTTTGCAGGTTTGTGGATAGCTGACGGAATACGACCCTTAATAATGTGTGATGCTCTGATAACAGAACTTTCCACCTCTTCACCTCTGAAAAAGTCTTTTGCAGCCTCTTCAACTGTTCGGATAAACAGAGGGTGTGAAATGGTTAATTCGTTATCTTTAGCAAATACAGGGGTAATACAGTCGTTTTGTAACTGTTCTAAAGTCACATCGACTGTGTTGGCTTCAATGAAGTGTTTTGTTCTTTTCAAGACATTCACCTCACTCACTGGCTCGATAATCTCAGCGTCTGAGAAATCGAATCTTTTACCGTTTAAAACGGTTGGCATTAAAACTTGTTCCATAAAAAAGAAATTTGAAGTTAATAAAAATGTGAATTAATAAGAATAGCCGTAACACTGTATTTTAAAAAGCATTCTTTTCTATTCAATATTGAGCGGGGGACTTTAGGGGGTTCTCTGCCAGTTCTCAGATCACTTTCATAATTTCATTTCATGGGTATGTCAATAGGGGGAGGGGGCTTCAATATACAAGTACCCGTACCTGCTTGTTTGTCTCTCTACCCTGATTTTTCAGACAACTATATTTGACAGTTTTGAACAAAAGGAGTGTTTTTCATTAGTATTAGATGGTTGAGGCTTTTTCCAGAGTACATACTATAAATAGTCAATTTTGAGAGGTCAATCTATGAGAAATCGGAAGTCTGGATTTTAATGGTAGGGGACGTGTAGAGGCTTCCAGAGAGGTCAAAATGACATTTTAACATATTTATATACATGGGTATATATATAACAATATTTTCGAGTTTTGTCAGTTTCGGCTACACAATAGCCATAATCAGCCTATAACCTCTGCTTTTCCCGTTGCTCCATGCCTCGACTTGGAAGTAGTCTTTAATCATGCTGCCCTTGATGGTTCTCTCTGGGTGTATTTCAAGCATATCAAATATTCGGGTTAATTCATCCTTTATATAGTCATTGGTATAGGTGTTGCCAACCTTGAATGAGTTCTTAATAAGTCTGATAGCCCTATTACCCTTGCGCTGCTTCATAATAATTTTCTCATTGATTTTCTGCTGGTTATAGTTCTGTTTCTCTATTTCTTTTCTCCCCAACTGCTCAAATGCCTCGACAATAAACGGATCGATTTTGCGAATCTTGTTTACAAAGTCGAAAGCATTTTCAGAAAGAGGCTGATCAAACAGACTCAGAATCTCCACAATCTTCTTTCTCTTGTCTCTTGTAGTGCGTGCTGACATAATGATTTCCATTTTCTCGTCATTTTCGTCACTATTGCAAACTTCAAAAGTTGGTGTGAAGTAATGACATTCATTGTACCAATCAGTCATTGTCTGTTCGGACTTATATCTACCCTCCACCAACACCTCATTAACTTTACAGTCGATCCTAAACCAATTCTTAGTGAGGTCTGGGTATAGGTATTTACGGAATGGGTGAATATCTATCACTTGCCCAAAAGCCATTCGATCCTCTCTGCTGTCGGCATTGCTGTAATATCTTCTGAGTGTATTATAACCGATCTCCAGATCATATATATCTTGTTCCACTTGTTCCTTACTTCTGAGACAGATCTCAGGATTAGCCCTGTAGATATGAGTGGCAAAATTTATGCCTTTACGGAAACGACCACATATCTGTATGCAGTCAGTATCAACATCAAGCATGGTGTATGGTGAAATGTACAGGTCGGTGATCATTACCAAGTCAGGCTTATATGTCAGCTCCAGATCAAACGCTGAAAAGAAACGACCTGTGAAGAAATTGTATTTTTTCATGGTCTCAGCATTCCACTCTTTATAGGCATTAGTAAAGTCGTAGCCCTCTCTCAACTTGGTTACGCTTTTAGGCGCACAATATACAGTTGAATCTTCCAACAACTTAAAATGTTTCATTATTGAGTATATTTGAGTAACTGAGTTGACGAAGAAACATACTGTTCCGTTCTGGTGGCTTTCCAGATATTCACCTATAGCCTTGGTAGTATTGTAGGTGTTGATTACCGTTATCTCCTGTTGGTAGTCATAATCGGCACGAACTTCAAGGATCTCAAAATTCTTCAAGCGTGGGTCACTGAATCCAAGTGGAGTTGCAGAAACCATAGCCTTGTTCTTGAAGCGAAAAAAGTCAGCCATTGGTAATACAATGAAATTCCTGTAGTCCACATCTTTAACAAGTTGGTGGCACTCGTCCATTAACAAGAAAAACTCGGAATAGATGTTGATTCCGCATTTCTCGCAGGCTACCTTAATCTTGCCAAAGCTTTCGGGGGTAGTCATTATTTTGTATTGGCTATTCTCCTTTAGATAGGCGACTACATCATTTACGGAAATGTCTTCATACACTCCCATCGGGTATGGCTTTTTCTTTGCCTTGCTCTGAATAACAGGAACATTCGGCACAATAATAATGGAATTTCTATCGGTCGTAAGTTCCAATTTCGTAGCACCACAGCCAGGGATTCTTTTTGACAGGATGCAGTCGGTTGGAATCTCGTTTAAAATGTCTGACAGGTATTGTCCTTCTTTCAGTGTAATCATAATCCCTTCTCAATTAAATAGTTCATAAACTCATCCTTTCTACTTATGCTGAAATACAGCTTACCGTAGCGGAAGAAAGCACATATTTCAATATATGCCTCCGTCTCTCTTAAAAAAGGTACGCGGGCAATATTACTGCCTTGCTCTATCAGTTCCTTTACTCGGCTCTCACAGTCAATGTCTGCAACCTTTAGCGGGTCAACTCCATAATCCTCATAGCACCCCGTTTCCAGATAGTTAAGAATCCATTGCCAGCCGTTATCATTTAACTTGTACTTGAGCCGTGTTATTCCGAAACAACTTATAGAGACTTCTTCTTTCTTGACATAAATATCAAGGTGGTTATGCTGTCTCATTAACAGCAAAACTTGACGGTGTGCGGCTACATTTCGGGGTACATCATCATCTTGCTCATCATCATCTACTTCTTCGCCATCTGGTTCTTTACCGTTAATAGTAGGCTTCTGCTGTTTAGCCTTTGGTTTTGTCACCGTAGGCTCATCATCGAATTGCTGCTGATCTTCATACTCTAATTGAACTTCTTCATCTGCCTGATCCAACAAAGACTGCTCTATAAGCTGTTGCTCTATGTAAGCATCAATAATGGCTTGCTCTTCGGCTTGTTCAAGTAGAGCCTGTTCTTCCATCATGTCGATCATTTGTTGCTCCTGCTCCAAAGCAAGTAAATCTTCTTCATTGACATAATCATCAACATCGGTTTGTACTTCAAGGACAGCATCCATCATGTCCTCGTTTACATTTTCATTAAAAACTTCTTCTTTCATCTTTTTAAATTTTAAATAGGTGTCCCATTCTTGACAGGCGGTAACTTTACCTCGGCTATTGCTTTAGCTGAGGCAAAATTAGCTCGGATTATTTGAATAGAAGAAGAAAAAGAAGTATTGTCATGAGTACATTTAGGGCATAAAAAAGTATCTCCAAATTTGAAGATACTGACAGTTAGCTATAAAGATATTCCAATATTAGTAATGCCAAAACTTAAAAGGTTTGTACCTGCTGAGGTAGCCTTTAAGCTGATTCTGCTTGTTGCCTTTCTCGTTAAGGTCTGTATAAAGTTTCGGATCGTCACATACACTAAATATGTATATCATTCTGGAAATCAAGAGGCTTTTGTCTTTTGAGGCATATATCCCTTTGATAGCTTCCAACGGCTTGACAAACGGGCTTAAATACTCATGGAATAGGTAAATCTTGGTTCTTACAGACAAATCCACTTTCTCTATTTCATCAAGTCCATAGCTATTAGGCGACAAGCATTTTTCATTGGCAATCTCTGGTAAATAGCTAATAAGAGCGTCACAAAGGGCTGCTAATGCAAATCCATTATCGACATTTATGGTCTTGCTTCCATCGATCTTAAATTGTAAGTTCGCTGATTTTTCTGGAGATAGCTTTTTCAATTCATTTGCAAGGCTTTCCAACTGTTCCATTCCTGACTTCGGAAACACGAAAGCGGTCTTACATTCACAGTCCACTCTCCACTTGATAAACAGGCATAGATACCAGAATTTTGAACCATCAAGCCCGAAAGCTCTCAAAGTATCTTGAATGTCTGGGCTTTCGTACAAGTCCATCCTTATGCTCTGGGTATCTATCTTCCCATCAAGATAGTCACTTGCAAAACGAAACGGTTGAAGGTGTGGAGTCGTACTCGCTATGCTTCCATCGGGGTTAATATCAGTCACAGTCTCACCCATCATGTCTGATACTTGACATACATAGTCAAACAGGGGCTCACTTTCGTAATAAGCCCAATCATCTTCGTGTCTCGGTAGCGGTTCAATCATTGTAGCTGAAATTTTCGGCTAAATTATAAAAAATCTCCCACCTACGCAAATGTAAGCGGGAGAAATTATCATTAAAGTAGGTTTTTCATTGCAGAATCGACTTGTTCATTGTCAAATTCGCTCAAATATATCTGGGTGGTCTTAATATCTTGATGTCCCAATGCCTGTGATATGATACCGATATTCACACCCGATTTCTTTAGCACGGTGGCAAATGAGTGACGGGCTACGTAGGTCGTAACATCTTCCTTGATCTTCAATTTAGCCGTGATTTTGTGAAGTTCCTTATTTAGTTGGCAACACAGCTTTCGTACTCGGTTAAACTTCTGCATCGGAGTAATATGCTTTCGATTATCCAGAATGGGAAACAGATAGCCAGCACTATTTTGGTAGGTGGCATATTTCTCAATAATGGCCTTAGCTTCATCAAGCATTACCAAATTTATCATGCCATGAGTTTTCTGCCGTTCATAAATCAGTCTCCCATCTATAATATTATCAGGTGTGAGGTTAGCGACATCAACAAATGAGATACCACCACAGTAATATGAGAATGAGAAAACATCATGTGCCAGACACGCTTTCTCACTCATGTCGGAACAGTCCATTTTCAGGATCTTCTTCACACTCTCCTTGGACAAAGCCCGTTTCTTGGTTTTGGTACTGAATCGACTCAATTTGTATTCCACAAATGGGCTTTTATCACGGTCAGCACATTTAGCCTCTACTGCCTTGTTATAAGTAGCCCGAAGTGTGCGGAAATAATAATGCATCGTAGTATCTTCAAATTGATTCTTGCGCATCCATGCCTCAAACTTATTGCAGAAGGCGACATCTACGGCATTAAAAAGAAAGTTCAACTTCTTACCGTGAAAGTTATGTAGTGTGGTACGCAGATTCAAGTAGGCATAGCTATTGCCGACCTTACTGTTATCCCTTAACTGTTGAATGTGTGAGGTTAGAAAATCCTCCAAAGTCACCTTGTTTGATTTTACATCATTCTCTGTAATGATTGTTGAAGCGGTTACATCATCCCCTTTAACTTTGACCTCCATCACCTTACCTTGGTACTGTAGCAATGTCTGTGAGATCAGTTGCATCAACACAGTACGATTCGGACAATTCTTCTTGGGGCAATTCTTAGCGAAATCCCAATAGACAGGATTCACTGACACCCCCAAACTCTTCATAGAACGTTTACCGTCCTTAGCTACTCTCACCATTATAGGAGATTCGCCATTACTCAAAACCTTGCTCTTGTAGCAAACTACCGAAATTGTAGCATCCATAATTCTCTGGTTTACTTCTCGGTTTACTTTTCTCGTCAACCAGCACGTCAACCGCCAGCATTTCGTTTTGAGCGATAAAAAAGGAAAGAGCCCGAAAATCTAATGATTCTCAGGCTCTTAACCTCTGTCGGGATTACTGGACTCGAACCAGCGACCTCGCGCCCCCCAGACGTGTGCGCTACCAACTGCGCTAAATCCCGATTTGCGGCTGCAAAGGTACGGAGTTTTTTCGAAACAACCAAATTTTTGGCTCACTTTTTCTGTTTTTACCCCTTAGAATAAATAAAATATGTGAAAATGCGTGCTCAATGGCCGAAAATGCGTATCTTTGCATGCAGTAAGAACGACAATTACAAAAAATGAAGCAATATAGACTTTCGGCACCTGAAAGGTTGAACCAAACCATACAGTTGCCTGCATCAAAAAGCATATCAAACCGTGCGCTGATAATATATGCTCTGAGTGGAGGGCGCAACCTGCCTGA